>JAEMSV010000175.1 GCA_016462625.1 Solirubrobacteraceae bacterium
CGGTCAATCCGCGCGTGGATGTCGACCGCGGCCTCGATCGAGCCCGGCGCGTCGTCAGCGAGCGCCGGCGGAAGCTCGAAGGAGACGTAGCCGTCCAGACCGTCGGTGGCCTCGTACACCCCGCGCAGCTGGTCGCACGCCGCGCGGATGTCGTCGAAGGCCAGCCGGAAGAAGATCTCGAGGGGATCCTGGGTCTCCGCGAGCGCCGCCCGGTAGTCCTCGTCGTAGCGATCGCTTCCGCCCATCGCCTTCTGGAAGATCGCCGGATTGGACGTGACGCCCGTGACGCCGTCGTCCTCGACCAGTGCGCGCAGCCCGCCGTCGCGCAGCAATGCACGGTTCAGGTTGTCGATCCACACGGCCGTTCCCTGGGCTTCGATGGCCCGCAGTCGGTTCTCGCCCATCACCGTTCTCCTGGTTTGCCGTCCACTCGAAGGCTAGTGGCTGTCCTGGATCGCCCTACCCCGTCGACGGGCAGAATGACCGCAGATGTCCGGACGCGCGGAGCTCATCGCCGAGCTGGCGGCCACGATCGCCGATCGCCGCGTGCTCGACGCGATCGCCGCGGTCCCGCGGGAGGCGTTCGTCCCGGAGCCCCTGCGCGACCGCGCGTGGGACAACTGCGCGCTGCCGATCGGGGACGGGCAGACGATCTCCCAGCCCTACGTCGTCGCGCGCATGTGCGAGCTCATGGATGTTCGCGAGCGTGCGCGCGTGCTCGATGTCGGCACCGGATCGGGCTACCACGCCGCGGTGCTGGCGGCCCTCGGCGCCCGCGTCTGGTCGGTCGAGCGCCACGAGCCGCTCTCCCGCAGCGCCGCCGTAGCGCTCGAGCGCGCGGGGATCACCGGAGTCAGCCTGATCGTGGGCGACGGGTGCGCGGGACTGCCGCGCGAGGCGCCGTTCGACGCCATCAACGTGGCGGCCGCAGCCCAGACCACCGACGACCTGGTCGCCCTGCGCGGCCAGCTGACCCCGGACGGGGTGCTCGTCGCGCCCGTCGGGACCATCGATCAGCACCTCGTCGTGGTCCGTCGGAGGGGCTCTCGATGGCGTCTTCGAGAGGCCGATCCCGTCAGATTCGTCCCGCTCGTACCGGATTTCCCAGCACCCGCGGGCATGATCCGCCGCCGGGGGAGGTAGTTTGCCGCCCTCAGGAGCAACCCAGAGGGAGCTGTTCAATGTCCTTGACGAAGCAGGAGCTGGCCGCGAAGGTCGCTGGCGAGACTGGTCTGTCCCAGTCGCAGGCCAAGGAGGCCATCGAGTCGACCTTCGAATCCATCACGAATGAGCTCGCCGGTGGCGGCGAGGTCGCGGTGTCCGGATTCGGGAAGTTCAGCGTCAGCAAGCGTGCCGCGCGTGAGGGTCGGAACCCCGCGACCGGCGAGACGATCAAGATCGCCGCGAGCAATGCCGCGAAGTTCTCGGCCGCAGCGGGCCTCAAGAAGGCCCTGAACTAGAAGCGGTTCCGTGAGCGGCCGGTCCCCAGTCGGGGACCGGTCCATACGGAGCCACACGCGCATCACCCGGTCGCACGAGCGGCGACGTCCGAGATCACGCGGGACAGCTGGCCTCCTTGCCAGGCCAGCGGAGACTTGCCCTCGTCCTCGACGCGAAGCTCGGCACCGGGGATCGTGCGTGCCCACGCCTCGCCGACCGCCAGGGGATGTCCCGGATCGGCCTCGTCGCGACTCGCGACCACCGTCGTGGGCACACGAATCGCCCCTAGGTCGTCCGTTGCCGAGAACGGCGACGAGCGCGGGACCGCTCGCAGTGCATCGGCCACCGCACCCAGGTCACGGTGCTGGGCCAGGCGCTGACGCACGACCTGCTCCACGGTCTTTCGCCACGCCTCGGGCATGTGCTCGAGCGGATACGCGGCGACGAAGCCGTCGATCCCGCCCTCGCGCAGGCCATCCGCCAGCGCATCCCAGTGCGCCAGATCGGGGTCGCGGCCGGGGACGAACGCCGGCGTGATCAGGCAGAGCGCGGCGACCCGCTCGGGCGACGCCAGCGCGAACCGCACGACGGTGTGGGCGCCCATCGACGCCCCGGCGAGCACCGCGCGCTCGATCCCCAGGCCGTCGAGGACGGCCTGCAGGTCCGCCGCGAGCGCGTCGTAGCCGTACGCGTCGGGCTCGGCCGCGGGCGACGATCGGCCGTGCCCGCGGGCATCGTAGGCCACGACGCGGTGCTCGGAGCGCTCCAGCGCCTTCGAGCCCATCACGACGTACCGCCGGCTCGCCGTCAGCCCATGGAGCAGGACGACCGGGGTCCCCTCTCCATCGTCGCTGACGTTCAGCGCGACGCCGTCTCGCTCGATCTCGTGCTCGGGCATGCCGCTCAGCGTAGGTGAGCCCTGCGCGGAACTAGCATGGGCGCCATGACCGTCATCGATGTCACCGAGGCCACGTTCCAGCAGGAAGTCGTCGACCGGTCGCACCAGGTGCCGGTCGTCGTCGACTTCTGGGCCGAGTGGTGCGGGCCATGCCGTCAGCTGACCCCGGCCCTCGAGGCGGCCGCCGGACAGCGTGAGGGCGACGTCGTGCTCGCGAAGGTCGACACGGACGCGAACCAGCAGCTCGCAAGCGCCTTCGGGATCCAGGGCATTCCGGCCGTCAAGGCGTTCAAGGACGGCAAGATCGTCGACGAGTTCGTCGGCGCCAAGCCGCCAGCGGAGGTGAGCCGTTTCTTCGACGGACTCGTGCCCTCGCAGATCGACCAGCTCATCGCCGCGGGCGACGAGGCCTCGCTGCGCAAGGCCCTCGAGCTCGAACCGACCAACGCCGACGCCGCCACGGCGCTCGCATGGCTCCTGCACGGCCGAGGCGAGACCGACGAGGCGCTCGCGCTCGCCGACGGCCTGCCGGGGTTCCAGGCCGAGGGACTCGTCAGCCGGATCCGTCTCGCCGGCAACGACGGCCACGCCGAGGCATTCGCCGCCCTCGACAGCGATCCCGAGCGGGGCATCGACCTGCTGCTCGAGCGCCTGCCGGAGGCGGGCGACGACAAGGACGACGTCCGCCGCATCATCGTGGCCGAGCTCGACAAGCTCGGTGTCGAGCATCCGGTCGCGCGGGACGCCCGCCGGCGCCTCGCGGCCGCGCTGTACTAGGAAGCGGTGGGCGTCGCCGAGGCGGCGAGGGCACGCATGAGCGCGGCGGACTCCTCCGGGCGCTCCCAGAAGTAGAGGTGGCCGATGCCCTCCATGATCTCCACACGCGCCCCGGGCATCAGGCGGCCGATGACCTCAGCGTTGGCCACCGGGAGCATCCGATCCTCTGTTCCGTGGACGACGACCGTCGGGGCGGTGATCTCGCCCAGCCGCCCGCTCGCGTCGTGGCCGGCGATCGCCTGGCCCTGGAGAGCGATGTAGCTCGTCGAGGCCGGGTTCTCCCGGCCGCGCTCCAGGAAGACGTCGTAGTTGGCCGGGTCCGCGGCGTAGGCCGCCGACACGTTGACGTCGTACAGCGCGCGCAGCGTGCGGTCGCGGTCGCGGGAGGCGAAGGCCTCGCCGAGCATCTGCATGTCGGCGGGCGCGGTCATCACGCCCTCGGGGCCTCCGGGGTAGGTGCAGCCGAGGGTGAGCGTCGTGACCCGCTCGGGCGCGGCGAGCACGAGCTCCTGGGCGACCATGCCGCCCATCGAGATCCCGTAGACGTGGGCGCGCGGTACGGCCAGCGCATCGAGCAGCGCCAGCGCGTCGGCAGCCAGCTCGCGAATCGTGAACGGCGTCATGTACGGCGCGCTCTGCCCGATCCCGCGGTGGTCGTAGACGATGACCTCGAAGTCGCGCTCGAGGAGCTCCAGGAAGGGCTCACCCCAGTGCGCGCTCGTCCCGCTCATCCCCATGATCAGCAGGAGCGGCTCGCCGGCGCCCCGCCGCTCGTAGAACAGCTCGATGTCGTTGACCGTGACCGTCGCCATGCGGCGGACCCTACAGCGGCAACGCGAGCTGTCCAGCGTCCGCCGAGTCGTGGTCCAGGCCGGCCAGACGAACCCCGAGGAGACGGACCGGGCGGGGCGGCGCGTACTCGCGCAGGAGCTCCAGCGCGGTGGCGGTGACGACGCCGGTGTCGTCGGTCGCGACGGACAGACTGCGAGCGCGTGTCACGGTCGTGAAGTCGTCCAGCCGCACCTTGATCCCGATGGTCCGCCCGCGGGTTCCGGCGCGCCGGATCCGGACGCACAGCTCCGCCGCGAGCTCGGCCATCAGCTCCTCCTGGCGGCCGGGGTCGGCTATGTCGGTGTCGAAGGTCTGCTCGCGCGATTCGGAGACCGCCTCGCGTACCGGGGTCACGACGTCGGAGGCCTCGAACCGGGCACGGCGCTGGAGCTCGCGCCCGTGGTTCGGGCCGAACATGCCGACGAGCGCGTCCCCGGGCGCCGCGGCGAGCCCAGCCAGCGTCGTGATGCCCAGGCGCTCGAGCCGCTCCACGGTCTTCGGGCCGATCCCCGGCACGACCCCGGGCGACATCTCCGCGAAGCGTGCGCAGGCCTCCTCGCGTGTGAGCACGACGAAGCCCTTGGGCTTCTCGAGATCGGACGCGACCTTCGCGACGAGGCGGTTGGGTCCGATTCCGACCGAGCAGTGCAGCCCGCAATGGGTGTGGATGTCGGCGACGAGCCGCCGCATCGCCGCGCGCGGCACGACGTGGTCGCTGAGATCGAGATACGCCTCGTCGAGGCCGAGCTGCTCGACGACCTCGACGTGCTCGCGGACGATGGTCATCACCCGGGCGGACATCTCCTTGTACGCGGCGAAGTCCGGCGGGATGAGGATCGCGTCGGGGCACAGCCGGCGGGCGCGCGAGGTCGGCATCGCCGAGCCCACGCCGAACTTCCGCGCTTCGTAGGACGCAGTCGTGACGACCGCTCGCGGACCGCTGCCCGAAACGATCACCGGGAGGCCGCGCAGCTCCGGCCGGCGCTGCAGTTCGACGCTCGCGTAGAACGCGTCGAGATCCACATGCGCGACCGGGGCCATGCCCTCCAGGATGCCCGGTGCCCCGGCGTCCTACGTCGCGACCCAGACGGGCCCGGTGGATCCGAACCCAAGTGCAGCCTTGACCGCCGGGCTCAGGTCGAATTCGCGCCCGCCGACGAACGGCCCGCGATCGACGACGCGTGCGCGCACGACGCGCGCGCCCTTCTTGAACGTCACGCGTGACCCGCAGGGCAGCGTCTTGTGCGCCACGCCCATGATCCCGGCGTGGAACGTCTGCCCGCAGGCGGTGCGGTTTCCGTAGAGCCCGGGCCCGTACCACGACGCGAACGAGCGCCGGAAGACCCGCATGCGGCCCAGCGTCCGGCGTGACGATGCGTTCAGCGCGTCCCCGGAGAAGCGCAGCCGCACCACGGCGGAGCGCTTGGCGGCGGCGCTGAGGCGGAACTGCCCGGATGCGCTCGTCCGGGCGCGATCGAGCGTCTTCCACCCGTTCCCCACCTGGGCCTCGAGCGCCACGACCCGGCCGGCCCGCGGACGGCGCAGGGTGCCGCGCACGCGGACCTTGTGCCCGGGCGTGACGTTCAGCCTGGCGCTCGTGGCCCGCAAGCGCGCAGCGACACGCACGGTGTGGGTCGCGGGCACGACCGCGGACCCACCGGCCGCCGCGGTGAACCCCGCAGCCGTGGCCGGACCCGGGGCGGCGGTGACCCGCACCGCACCGGAGCGCGAGAGCGCGACGGCGAGCCGGTACCGGCCGGTGCGGCCGGCCGTCGAGCGCGCGACGGGCTTCCACGCCTCGGCATCGGCGGCGCGGTACTCGAGCACGACCGGCGTGCCCGCGGGCGCAGCGCCCCGCACAACGACCGGCTGGCCGTAGCGCAGCGTGGCATCGGCGATGGACGCCGACGCGGCGGCGGGTTCCTGGGCCACAGCGACCGGGGCGGCAGATCCGCCCGCGGCAGCGGTGGTGACAACGGCAAGCGCACCCGTGAGAACGGGAATGCGCGCAGAGCACGGCAACCTCATAGAGGCCCTCCTGGCACGTGCTGCCTACGGGGTTAGCTGACGGGCTCGCGC
>JAEMSV010000346.1 GCA_016462625.1 Solirubrobacteraceae bacterium
CTCCCCGACGCCGAGTCCCAGCCCCTCCGGCAACGGCAACGGCGGCAACTCCAACGGCGGCTCAGGTGGAGACAGTGGTAGTGGTGATGGGTTCGACTCCACCGGATGACCCGATGACCGCCTCCTCGACCCAGACCCCGATCCCCGCCGACTACGAGGCGCTCCACCCGCACGGGCAGCGGACCGGGCTCGGCGATGTGGTGGTGGTCCGCCGTGTCGCCGACGGCGCCGAGCTGACGCTCACGGTCCTCGACGCGAGCGTGAGCGCGGACGCGCGGTTCCACGGCTACTTCCTGGCCGTGATGGAGCGCCTGCGCCTCGTCGATCACCCGGCGATCGTGAAGGTCATCGACGTCGGCGAGGTCGACGGCCGCCCGTGGGTCGTCTCGCAACAGCCGGCCGGCCACACCGTGCGCCAGCTCCTGGCGGCGGACACCCTCGCGCCGCGGCGCGCGGTCGAGCTGCTCATGCCGATCACCCGCGCGCTGCGCACCGCCACCGAGTTCGGCCTGCAGCACCACGACCTCGACGCCGGCTACGTCCTGGTCACCGACGACGACCAGCCGCTCCTGCTCGAGCCCGTGTTCCTGGACCCGCTCTCGGTCCCCGGCGCGCGCAGCACCCGCCCCGATCTCCTCACCTACGTCCCGCCGGAGCGTCTCCAGCAGTCGCCGCCGGACGACCGCACCGACGTGCACGCGCTCGGCGGCCTGCTCCTCACCGCGCTGACGGGCCACCCGCCGGGCTCCGCCGCCGACCGGGTGCTCCAGGACCGCGAGCGCGAAGGCGGTGTCCCGCAGGAGCTGGACCTCGTGCTCTGGCAGGCGCTCGCCGCCGACCCCGAGCAGCGGCAGGCGACCCCGCGCGAGTTCGTCCATCACGCGCAGCGCGCCCTCGGAGGAGAGGCGCCGGAGCGGTTCATCCGCCAGCCGCAGCGCGCGGTGACGGGCGCGCCGAGCTCCAGCACGCAGATCGTCCGCTGGGGCACCCCCGGGAACGTCACGAGCACGCTCCGCGGCCCAGAGAGCATCGTCACGCGCATGACGAGCACGGTGTCGGGCTGGTCGGCGTCGGCCGGGCGTGCGATCCGGGGCGCCGGTGGCAACGTCGGGGGCTTCTTCAGCCGCCTGCGCCCGGGCTCCCGGCCGGGAGCGGACAAGAACGACCGGCCGGGTCCGCCGCCGTCCGTCGCGCGCCCCGCCGCCGAGCTCGAAGCGCCCCGCGACGACGCGGACCCGCACCAACCCCGCGCATCGGCCGCCGCGGACAACGGCGCAGGCGCAGCGCCTGCCGCCGCCGTCGGGACAGCCGCCGCGGCAGGTTCAGATCCCGCCGCGCGCATCGGCGCGGCCGCCGAGCGCCTGCGCCAGGACGCGCCTGCGGCTAAGCCCAGTGCGGACGAGACCGATCCTCCGTGGTTCGCCGCAACCCCCGACGAGGACGACGCCGCCCCGGCCACCGAGGCCTCCGGCTGGGCCTCGACCGACCCGGCCGTCCGCCTCGCCGAACACGACCGCAAGCGCCGCGCCCGGCTCGTCGGCACCGCCGCGGTGGTGGCGCTCGTGGCGGGCACCGCGATCGTCCTGCTCACCGGCGACGACGCCGAACCGGCCAAGCCGGCCCCCGCAGCCGAGACGACGGAGCAGGGCGCCCTC
>JAEMSV010000347.1 GCA_016462625.1 Solirubrobacteraceae bacterium
CCCCAACCCCGACCCGCCCCAGCCGCCCGTCACGGCGGAGCCCGTCGCGCCCCAGGGGCCGCAGAATCTCGTCTCCGAGCCGGTCGTCGAGCCGGAGGAGTTCGCGGCCAACATCGAGGACCGCCTGGACGGCCCTGGCGGGCCCGTGGGTTACGGGTACGCGATCACCAAGAACGGCCAGCTCGCCGCCGCCAATGGCATCGGAGACGCACGCGCCGCCGTCGACGGCCAGATGGACTTCACCGAGACCACGCGCATCGAGGTGATGAGCGTGACCAAGCCGATGAGCGCGATGGCGCTGCAGAAGCTGCTCGCCCAGCGGGGGATCAGCGTCGACGCCGAGATCGCGTCCTACCTGCCGCCGTCGTGGGAGAAGGGCCCCGCGTTCCAGGTCAACGCGCCGAACCCGGTGACGTTCCGCACGCTGCTGACCCACACCTCGGGCTTCAAGCAGTACATCGCGTCGCTGCCCGACCCGGGCGTCTACAACAACGACTGGGACGGGATGAAGATGCTCGTCGCGTCGGACCTCGCGCCCGGCGGTGACCCGCAGTACAAGAACGCCAACTACGTGCTGATCCGTGTCCTGATTGCACGGCTGACCGGCCTGGCGGGCCTGGGCATCGGCCCGCTGGCCCACGTCACGGAGACGAACAACTCCAAGAAGTACCTGAAGTACCTCAACAAGCAGGTGTTCGCCAAGGCCGGCGTGCCGAACGTCCGCTGCTGGGTCGACGACGACGAGGAGGACACCGCCGCGCTCGTCTATGACCGCGACGACGTCGGCGCCGGCGGCAAGCTGGTCGAGCGCGACGGCGACAGCCGCAAGCACTGCGGCGGCCACACGGGCCTGCACCTGTCGGCGATCGACCTCGTGAAGGTCGCGACGTACCTGCGGCGGACCGAGAACATCCTCGCCGCGCCGGTGCGCGACCAGATGTTCAGCGACCTGCTCGGCTGGAACCGGGGGTCGAACAACCCCGACTCGGGCTCGCTCGGCTACTGGTGGCATGACGGCTGGGGCCACTGGGGCAGCAGCCCGGAGCGCCAGGTCTTCACCTGCGTGATGGCGCTCCGCCAGAACTACGAGGCGGCGATCGTCATGAACTCGCTGCCGGGGAACACGTGCGGGACGCTCAAGGCTGCGTTCGAGGACGCCGCGTGAACCGCATGTAGAGCACGTAGGCGATGAGCACGCCGGTCGCGTCGATGAGGACGTCGACCGGCGTGCCGTGCCGGCCCGCGGTGAACGACTGGTGCCATTCGTCGCTGACGGCGTAGAGCACGGTGATCGCGGCGGACGCGACGGGCTGACGCGGCATCGCCCACCAGAGCGCGAGGAACAGCGTGCCGAACACGGTCATGTGGCCGAGCTTGCGCAGCACGAAGTCCCAGCCCTCGATCCCCGAGCTGAGATCGGGCTGGGCCGAGAGATAGAAGATCAGGCCCGTCAGGGCGAGGGCGGGAGCGAACCGTACGGCGCGTGGCATACGCTCTCTGACGGTACTGCCGTGATCTCGATCACCTCCAAGAGCCCCTACGCCCTGCAGGCGCTGACCGAGCTCGGTCTGGTCGGCGGCGACACGCCCGTGCCGCTCGGCGAGCTGGCCAAGCGCCGCGACATCCCGGTCCAGTTCCTCGAGCAGCTGTTCGC
>JAEMSV010000348.1 GCA_016462625.1 Solirubrobacteraceae bacterium
CAGCGAGATGTTCGGCAAGGTGCTCGAGGTCCCGCAGACCGAGGACACGCCGTTCTACCCGCGCTCGCCGTATGGCGTGGCGAAGGCCTACGGGCACTTCATCACGGTCAACTACCGCGAGAGCTACGACCTGCACGCCACGTCGGGGATCCTCTTCAACCATGAGTCCCCCCGCCGCGGTCTGGAGTTCGTCACGCGGAAGATCACCTGGCACGCTGCGGCGATCAAGCTCGGCCAGCGCAAGGAGCTGCGGCTGGGCAACCTCGACGCCAAGCGCGATTGGGGCTATGCCAAGGACTACGTCGAGGCGATGTGGCTGATGCTGCAGCAGGACACGGCCGAGGACTACGTCATCGCGACGAACCAGACCAACACCGTCGAGGAGTGCGTGAAGATCGCCTTCGACCAGGCCGGTCTCGGCTCGTATGAGCCGTATGTCGTGATCGACCCCGCGTTCGTCCGTCCCGCTGAGGTCGACCTGCTGATCGGCGACCCCGGCAAGGCCGAGCGCGACCTCGGCTGGAAGCCCAAGACCAGCTTCGAAGAGCTCATCCGGCTCATGGTCGACGCCGACCTCAAACTCCTCAGCAGCTAGCCCCCGAGCGCGGTGAGGTCAGCCGCCACCATCTCCGCGATCGTCTCCTCGAAGGTTGTCTCCGCCTCCCACCCGAGCACCTCGCGCGCTCGGGTCGGGTCGCCCACTGGCGCGGTCGCCTCGGGCGCGCGCACGAAGTCCGGGTTCACGCGCACGAAGTCCGCGGGATCGAGGCCGACCTGGGCGAACGCCGTGTCCACGAGGTCGCCGACCGTGCGGCCGATGCCCGAGCAGAACACGTAGTCGCCGGGCTGGTCGTGCTGGAGCGCCATCCAGGCGCCGCGGACGACATCCCGGGCGTGGCACCAGTCGCGCACCGCGTCCATGGAGCCGAGCTCGATGTGGTCGGCCTGGCCGAGCTTGATCGCCGCGACGCCGCGGGTGACCTTGCGCGGCAGGAAGTGATCGGGCCGGCGCGGGGACTCGTGGTTGAACGTGATCCCCGAGCAGGCGAACAGGCCGTGATGGGCGCGCAGCACGCGGACCATGCCGTGCGCCGCGAGCTTCGCGACGCCATACGGCGCGCGCGGACGGCAGGGCGAGTCCTCGTTCTGGGGCGACTCGCCCGAGTCGCCGAAGATCTCGCTGGACGTCGCGACGTGCACCCGGATCGACGGGTCGACCTCGAGCACCGCCGCGAGCAGCGTGGAAGTCGCGCCGGCGATCGCCGCGATCGTCGACGTCGGGTCGGCCCAGGACGCCGGGACGAAGGTCGGCGCGGCGAGGTGATAGAGCTCATCGGGGCGCACTTCGGCGACCGCGCGGCGCAGCGACGCGGTGTCGAGGAGATCGCCGCGGACGAGCTCGACGCGGTTCGCGACGGCCTCCAGACCGGGCAGCACCTCGTCAGGGTCTCGCCGTACCAGCCCCACGACCTCGTACCCTTTGCCGACCAGGAGCTCGGCCAGGTAGGAACCATCCTGCCCGCCGATGCCGGTGATGAGCGCTCGCGCCACGCCGGCAGCCTATGGAAGATGCGAAACCATCGGCCGCTCCCGGCGTTGGTAGACACGATGGCCACCGATCCACCCACCGCCCGCACCGCGCAGGCCTCCCC
>JAEMSV010000058.1 GCA_016462625.1 Solirubrobacteraceae bacterium
CCCTCAACGAGATCGCCGCCCTCGCGGGTCCGGACACCCGCCTTCCCGGCGACATCCTCTTCTGCGAGACCCATCTCGCCACCGCCACCGGCGATCCCATCCTGCTGGTCGACCCGAACCCCGGCCCGGCGCGCGTCGGAGCGGGCCTGGCTGACGCAGCCGACCGCCTGGAATGCGACCTGCTCGTCCTCGTCGACGTCGGCGGGGACGTCATCGCGCACGGCGACGAGCCCGGGCTGGCCAGCCCGCTCGCCGATGCCGTCCTGCTCGCCGCCAGCGCGCACGTCGGGGAGCTCGCGACGCTCGGCGCCATCATCGGCGCGGGCTGCGACGGCGAGCTCGAGATCGACGAGGTGCTCTCACGGTACGCGGAGATCGCGGTGGCGGGGGGCGGGCGCGGCGCCGTCGGCCTCGAACCCGCACTGCTCGATCGCGTCGAGGCCGCCATCGCCGACGTCCCCACCGAGGCCAGCGCGATGGCCGTCCGCAGCGCGCGCGGCGAGACCGGTCCGGTCCCGATCCGCAACGGCCGCCGCACCGTGATGCTGTCGCCGGTCGCGGGGCTCGTTCTCGGCTTCGATCCCGCGATCGCGATCGCCACCGCTGCACGGTGCGCCGCCGCGGTGATGCATGCCGATTCGCTGCGGCATGGGAACACGCTGCTCAACGACCTCGGCATCCGAACCGAGCTCGACTACGAGATCGGCCTGGCCGAGCAGGCGTAGCGCCGCATCGCGGCGAATCCCGAACGGTGCCGGATGCCTGGGTCGAGACCGCCTCTGCGCACGTCGTGGCCCGTCACGACGGCCGCGACGCGCGAGACGCCGCGCGCCTCGTCGCCGAGCTCGAGGAGCTGCGCGGGCAGACCTGCGAGCTGTTGGGCATCGACCCACGCGGCGAGATCGCGCTCGTCCTCCATGGAACCCCGTTGCAGCTGGACCTCGCCCAGCCGCTGCTGCCCTTCGTCCGGACCGCGACGAGCACGACGGGGCGCAAGCTGGTGGCGGGCTGGCCGAACCCGGACACCATCCACGTCCTCGCCCCGCGCGTGCTGCGCGATCGAGCCAGCCACGACGGCCCGGAGGAGCGCGAGCTCCTCCGCCTCGCGCCGGGCGCGCTCCTGGTCATGGCGCTCCTCGCCACCGCGCATCCCAAACTCGCGTCGCGGCGCACGCTCCTGAGCGGGAAGTGGGCCTGGCTGTCCTGGGGCGCCGGCCAGCTGCTCTCCGGCCAGACCGAGCAGGCCCGAGGGCTCCTGCGCCGCCGGTTGCGCGACAGCTCCCAGCCCCGCTTTCCCCCCAGTCTCGGCGACGCGCCGCTGCTCGGCGGGACGGTGTTCGAGCTGCTGCGCCGTGAGGAGGGCATGGACGGCGTCGCCGCGTTCCTGCGCGCCCCGCTGCCGCCCACCCCCGACGCCGCGCTGCGAGCCGCGTTCCACGGCCGGGAACCGGCCCATTCCGCCGGGTCATGGCGCGGGCTGCTCTCGCGCCTCGCCGAGGGCGTTTAGCGCCCTGATCGACATGGCATCATCTCGGACGTGACGAGCCGACCCGCCGCGGCACAGGACCTGGCCGACCTCGCACGGTTGCGCCGCGTCCGCGACCGCATCGACCGCGAGTACGCCCAGCCGCTGGATGTCGAGGCGCTGGCCCGGGACGCGCTCATGTCCCCCGGCCACTTCAGCCGGGCGTTCAAGCGCGCGTACGGCGAGTCGCCCTACAGCTACCTCATGACGCGCCGCATCGAGCGCGCGATGGCCCTGCTGCGCGTCGGCGAGCTCAGCGTCACCGAGGTCTGCTTCGAGGTCGGCTGCTCCTCGCTGGGCACCTTCAGCACGCGGTTCGCCGAGCTGGTCGGCGTGCCGCCGAGCGCGTATCGCGAGCGGGAAGCCCGCGCGACGGCCGGGATGCCAGCGTGCGTCGCGAAGCAGGTCACAAGGCCGATCAGGAATCGAGAAGCGCGAACCACGAGCCCGACATAGCGTCACGACCATGAACCTCACCATTCACTCGGCCATGCTCCCGCAGGACGACCCGGAGGCGGCCCTCGTGTTCTACCGCGACCGCCTCGGCTGGGAGGTTCGCAACGACGTCGGCTACGAAGGGCAACGCTGGATCACCGTCGGCCCCGCCGACCAGCCCGGCACGTCGATCGTCCTGTACCCGCCGACCGCCACCCCCGGGATCACCGAGGACGAGCAGCGGCTCATCGCCGAGATGATGGCCAAAGGCACCTACGCGAGCCTTAACCTGGCCAGCAGCGAGCTGGACGCGACCTTCGAGCGGTTGCAGTCCAGCGGCGCCGAGGTCGTACAGGAGCCGACCGACCAGCCGTACGGGCTGCGCGACTGCGCCTTCCGCGACCCGGCCGGCAACCTGCTCCGCATCCAGCAGGCTGACTGACCCGTGCACGCGGCCGACACGCACGATCTGATCCGCGTCCAGGGCGCGCGGCAGAACAACCTCAAGGACGTCAGCCTCGAGATCCCGAAGCGCCGGCTGACCGTGTTCACCGGAGTGTCGGGCTCCGGCAAGAGCTCGCTCGTCTTCGGCACGATCGCCGCGGAATCACAGCGGATGATCAACGAGACCTACAGCGCGTTCGTTCAGGGCTTCATGCCGTCGCTTGATCGCCCCGAGGTCGACGTGCTCCACGGGCTGACGACGGCGATCATCGTCGACCAGGAACGGATGGGGACCAACCCCCGCTCCACGATCGGCACCGCCACCGACGCGAACGCGATGCTGCGGATGCTGTTCAGCCGTGTCGGCAAGCCACACATCGGCGGGCCAAGCGCGTTTGCCTTCAACGTGCCGTCGGTCTCGGGCAAGGGCGGGCTGAGCGTCGAGGGCAAGAAGGCCAAGGCCGTGAGCTTCTCGCGCACCGGCGGCATGTGCCCGCGCTGCGAGGGCATGGGCAGCGTGTCCGACATCGACCTCTCGGAGATCTTCGACGACAGCAAGTCGCTCAACGACGGCGCGATCACCGTCCCCAGCTACACG
This sequence comes from Solirubrobacteraceae bacterium, assembly GCA_016462625.1. Next base: position 3,003 of record JAEMSV010000058.1, read on the forward strand.
AAGGACGGCTGGATGGTGAAGACCTACTCGGAGTCCGGGTTCTTCGATCCCGACAAGCCGATCAAGACGTTCACCAAGAAGGAGCGGGAGGACTTCCTCTACAAGGAGCCCGTGAAGATCAAGGCCAAGGGCATCAACGTCACGTACGAGGGCCTGATCCCCAAGCTGCAGAAGGCGATGTTCAACAAGGACCGCGACGCGCTGCAGCCGCACATCCGCGCGTTCGTGGAACGCGCCGCGACCTACGGCCCGTGCCCGGAGTGCGACGGCACACGGCTGGCCGAGGGCGCGCGCTCCTCGAAGATCGCGGGCATCAGCATCGCCGACGCCTGCGCGATGGAGATCCGCGACCTGGCCGAGTGGGTCCGCGGCCTCGACGAGCCGTCGGTCGCCCCGCTCCTCGGCGCGCTGCTCGACACCCTCGACTCCTTCGTGGAGATCGGACTGGGCTACCTGTCGCTCGACCGGCCTCCAGGCACGTTGTCGGGCGGAGAGGCGCAGCGCACGAAGATGATCCGGCACCTCGGGTCGTCGCTCACGGACGTCACCTACGTCTTCGACGAGCCGACGGTGGGCCTGCACCCCCACGACATCGAGAAGATGAATGAGCTGCTGCTGCAGCTCCGCGACAAGGGCAACACGGTGCTCGTGGTCGAGCACAAGCCCGAGATGATCGCGATCGCCGATCACGTGGTCGACCTCGGTCCACGCGCCGGTGCGCAGGGCGGCACGATCACCTTCGAGGGCGACCTGAAGGGACTGCGGGCCAGCGACACCCTCACCGGCCGCCACCTCGACGATCGTGCGTCGCTGAAGAACGAGGTGCGGAGCTCGACCGACGCGCTGGAGATCCGTGGCGCGTCGACGCACAACCTCCAGGACGTCGACGTCGACATCCCGCTCGGCGTCCTGGTCGTGGTCACGGGCGTCGCAGGCTCGGGCAAGAGCTCGCTGATCCACAGCTCGATGGCCAAGCTCGACGGCGTCGTGGCGATCGACCAGGCCGCGATCAAGGGCTCCCGGCGCAGCAGCCCGGCCACCTACACCGGCCTGCTCGACCCGATCCGCAAGGCGTTCGCGAAGGCCAACGACGTAAAGCCCGCCCTCTTCTCCGCCAACTCCGAGGGCGCGTGTCCGATCTGCAACGGCGCGGGCCTGATCTTCACCGAGTTGGGGTTCATGGAGACCGTGACCAGCACGTGCGAGGAGTGCGGCGGTAAGGGCTTCCAGGCCGCGGTGCTCGAGTACAAGCTGGGCGGACGGGACATCGTGGAGGTCCTCGCGATGTCGGTGGACGAGGCTGAGAAGTTCTTCGGCGACGGCGACGCGAAGACGCCGGCCGCGCACAAGGTCCTTCTCGGGCTCGCCGACGTGGGGCTCGGCTACCTCACGATCGGCCAGCCGCTGACCACCCTCTCCGGCGGCGAGCGCCAGCGGCTGAAGCTCGCCACGCACCTCGCCGAGAAGGGCGGAACATACGTCCTCGACGAGCCGACCAGCGGCCTGCATCTCGCCGACGTCGAGAACCTTCTCGGCCTGCTCGACCGGCTGGTCGACTCGGGCAAGTCCGTCATCGTCATCGAGCATCACCAGGCCGTGATGGCCCACGCCGACTGGATCATCGACCTCGGCCCCGGGGCGGGCCACGACGGAGGCAGGGTCGTCTTCGAGGGACCCCCGGCCGACCTTGTGGCCGGCCGCTCGACGGTCACCGGCGAGCACCTCGCCGAGTACGTCGGCGGCTGACGTTCACATCGCGACGAGCTCTGTGCCACCCCAGACCACGGCACCGACAACCACGAACGCCAGCGTCAGCCACACCGCCAGCCGTAACGGCGACTCGGTGCGCTGCGAGGTCGGCAGCAGGTCGGCGTCGAGCAGCATCTCGCGCGCGGCCTCGAAGCCGCTGCGTGGGACCATGACATCGCGCGGCCCGGCGGCCAGCATCTCGGGGACGTCGAAGCCTGCGGTGCGCTGGAGCGTCGACGGGATCCCCTCCTCGAGCAGCAGCGACTGGATGAACTCCGCCTCGACGAGGTTGCTCGCGGTCACGACCCTGAACAGGTCGCCCTCGGCGTACGACGGCTTGACCTTTCGGGCCCATGCCTGAGCGGGCGTGACCTGCGCCTCCCCTCCGCCCTCGGGCACGACAGGCATCCCGCACGTGGGGCAGAGCCGCTCGTCGGCCGGGTGGCTGGTCGCGCACCGCGGGCAGACGAGGGGTCCGGTCATCAGGTGACTTCGACCGGGACCTCGGTGACCTCGCCGCCGTCGATCAGGTAGGACCGGACCTCGGGCTCCTCAGGCTTCAGGCCCACGATGAGCCACTCGACCCCGGGCCAGTTCGCGGCGAAGTTGATGTCCGTCTGGGACGGATAGGCCTCGGAGCGCGTGTGCGAGTGGTAGATCGCGCCGAGGTCGGCCCCACCGCCCTCGATCTCGTCGAGCAGGCGGATCAGCACCGGACCCTCGACCTCGAACCGCATCGGGCTCGCGGCGATGTTCTCCGTTGCGTGCACGCCGAGCACCTCGCCGTCGCGCGTCGCGAGGACACCGCAGCATTCGTTCGGCGCGTCACGCTGGGCGTGAGCGACGATCTCATCGAGCATGGAGCGGGCGATTCGCATCGCCCGCCAAACTAGCGGAGGGCGGGTGCTAGTTGACCTGGCGGGGAAGCTCGTCGTTGTCGTCCGTCGTGTTCGCCGCCGAGAGTCCGTTCTTGAACTCGCGCATGCCGTTGCCGATCGAGCGCCCGACCTCGGGCAGCTTCTTCGGGCCAAGCACGATCAGGGCGATCGCCAGGACGATGATGAGCTCCATGGGACCGATGTTGAAAGGCACGTGTTCTCCTTGGTAAAGCCGAGCGCCTGACGGATGCTAGACGCTTACCACCACACGGTCGAATCGAGATTCTCGATCTCGTCTATCGGCCGGGTGTAAATCCCAGAGGACAGGTACTTCCAGCCGTCGTCGCAGACGATGAAGACGACGTTGCCCTCGTCCATCTCGCCGGCGACGCGATGGGCGATCTTCGCGATCGCACCCGAGGAGACGCCCGCGAACAGGCCCTCTTCGTCAAGCAGCTTGCGCGTCCAGACGATGGCGTCGCGGTTGGTGACGAAGATCTTCCGGTCCAAGAGCGAGATGTCGATGATCGGAGGGATGAAGCCGTCGTCGAGGCTCCGCAGGCCCTGGACGGGCTCGCCCTGCATGGGCTCGGCGGCCACGATCTTGACGGAGTCACCGAGCTCCTCCTTGAAGCGGCGGGCGTGACCCATCAGCGTGCCGCCGGTGCCCAGGCCCGCGACGAACGCGTCGACCTGGCCGTCCAGCTCCTCGAGGATCTCGAGCGCCGTGCCGTTGTAGTGCGCGTTCGGGTTCGCCTCGTTGCCGTACTGGTACGGCATGTAGTAGCTGGCGTCGCCCTCGGCCATCTCCAGCGCCATCGCGACGGCGCCGTTGGATCCCTGGTTGCCAGGCGAGTAGACGATCTCCGCGCCGTACATCTCCAGGAGCTGCGTGCGCTCCGGCGTGACGTTGTCGGGCATGACGACCTTGACCGGGTAGCCCTTGCGCGAGCAGATCATCGCCAGCGAAATGCCCGTATTGCCGGAGGTCGGCTCGAGGATCGTCTGGCCGGGCTTGATGAGCCCCTTCTCCTCAGCGTCCTCGATGAGGGCCCGCGCGACGCGGTCCTTCACGGAGCCGGTCGGGTTCATCGACTCGAGCTTGGCCCAGATGCGAACACCGGGCTTGGGCGAGAGCCGCTTGAGCTCGACCAGCGGCGTGTTGCCGATGGCCTCGACGATGTCGCCGTAGCGGCCGCCGCAGGGGCGGTTCTGGAGAGGGCCGATAGCCATTACTTCAGGAAGTGTAGCTAGCCTGGAGCGGTGAGCGAACTCGTGAATATCGGCCTGTTCGAGCTGGCGTTCGGCGCCATCCTCGGGTGGCTCATCACGCTGCGTCTGGAGTCTCCTGACACGTTGCGCCGCATCGGCGTCCGGAACCCGCGCCGGCTCCTGCAGATGCACATCGACTTCGTGATGATGGGGATCATCCTCATCGCGGTCGGCCTGGCGGTTCCGGACCTCGCAACGTGGATCGCGGTTCCGCTCGTGTTCGGCACCATCGTGAACCCGCTCGGGTTCCTGCCGCTCGCCTTCGACGAGGAGCAGCGCCGCAAGGCCTACTACCGCGTGATCATCACCGTGTCGTTCATCGGGACGAGCGGCGGTCTCACCGCCGCCGCGTTCGCCGCGCTATAGGGCGTCCACCCGACGGCCGCGAAGGTCGTCCATCGGCAGCCGTGGTCCGATACCTCATGGATGTCCGGTCCCGCCCGGTATTCCTGGATCTGCCCGGATCACGCGAGTCGTGCCCGATTCATCACCATGCACCACCGCATGCTGCGCGTGGCGCAGGTCACCGGACTGATCCTGACCGCCGCGCTGCTGCCCGGCCTCATCGGCGCCCCGCACCCGCTGCTGGCCGCGACGGTCATCGCGATCGGACTCGTTCAGTACGGCGCGACCCAGCTGTTCGTTCCGCGCTTCGAACGCCCCGAGCTGTGGGCGTTCACGAGCTTCATCGTCCTGCTGTGCATGATCACGGCCGGGGTGATGTTCGCGGGCCGCGTCCCGGACGGCGGGATGCTGGTCCTCGTCTGGCCGATCATCGGCATGGCGACCCGCCTGCCCACCCGAGCGATCACGCTGGCCACTGCCCTCGCGGTCGGCCTGACCGCCGGCGCCTGGCTCGCAACCGACGCCGAACGGATCCTCCGTGACCCAGCGCCCCTGACGGTGGTCGCCGCCCTGCTCGTCACGTCCGCCGCACTCGTGACGACGCTGCGCAACTCCGACGCCGCGAATCACAGCGCGGCGATCTCCGACCCCCTGACCGGCACGCGCAACCGCACCGCCCTCGACCAGCGCATCACCCAGCTCGAGGATTCCGGAGAGGTGAGTGCCAGCGGCCTTGCGATCATCGTGCTCGACATCGACCACTTCAAGCGGGTCAACGACGAGCACGGCCACGACGGAGGCGATGACGTCCTGCGCTCCGTCGCCGACACGCTCGCGGGCATCCTGCGCCCGCGCGACGAGCTCTACCGCCTCGGCGGAGAGGAGTTCGTGGTCCTCCTGCCCGAGACCGCCATCGTGGCCGCGCACGCCGTCGCGGAACGGCTCGCCGACGCCGTCCGTGACGAACCACAGGCAGCGTGCCGGGTGACCATCTCCGCCGGCGTCGCGGCGTGCCATGCCGGTGAGTCCTTCTCGTGGCGCCGGACCTACCGGCGCGCCGACACGGCGCTGTACGCGGCCAAGGAGCAGGGCCGCGACCGCGTCTGCATCGACGGCGGCCACGAGGTCGTGGCTGCCTGAGCGCTCAGACAGCGCCCCCGGCCATCGCCGGGAGGATGACCAGCACGTCTCCGGCGCCGACCGCGGTGGTCAGGCCGTCGAGGACTCGGACGTCCTCGTCGTTGAGGTACACGTTGACGTAGCGGTTGAGGTCGCCGTTCTCGCCGAACAGCTGCGTCTCGGTCGCGGGATGCGCCGAGGCGAGCGAGCGCAGGACCGCGCCCACGTCGTCGCCCGCGGCGTCGATCTCCTTCTCGCCGCCCACGGAGGGACGGAGGACCGGCGGAATCCGAACAGTGGCCATCCGTTGACCCTAGCCCGCTGCGGCGCAGAACGCCTCGTAGTCGGGGAAGACGCCCATGTCCTCGTCCGCGATGGTCGACGGGTCGACGGAGCAGACCGGGCATTCGGGGTCGCGCCGGACCTTCAGCTCGGTGAACGTCGCGCCGAGGGCTTCGTACAGAAGCAGGCGGCCGACGAGCGGCTCGCCGGCGCCGATGACGAGCTTGATGACCTCGGTCGCCTGGAGCAGGCCCATGGTGCCCGGCAGGACGCCGAGGACGCCGTTCGCGCCGCAGGACGGGGCGAGCTCGGCCGGCGGCGGGACCGGGTAGAGGCAGCGGTAGCAGGGGCCATCGTGCGGCTTGAAGACCGACAGCTGGCCGTCGAAGCCGAGGATCGAGGCGCTCACGACCGGGATGTCCAGGCGGACCGTCGCGTCGTTCAGGAGATAGCGCGTCGGGAAGTTGTCGACCCCATCCACGATCACGTCGTAGCCGGAGATGATCTCCATGATGTTCGAGGCGTCGAGGCGCGTCTCGTACGGCACGACCTTCACGCCCGGGTTCAGGTCGTGGATCGCCTCGGTCGCGGAGGCGACCTTGGAGATGCCGACCCGGTCCGTCGCGTGGGCGACCTGCCGCTGGAGGTTCGAGACGTCGACCACGTCGTCGTCGACGATGCCGAGCGTGCCGACGCCGGCAGCGGCGAGGTACAGCGCGATGGGCGAGCCGAGGCCGCCGGCACCGAGCAGGAGGACCTTGCTCTGCAGCAGCTTGCGCTGGCCCTCCTCGCCGATCTCCGGCAGCAGGAAGTGGCGGGAGTAGCGCTCGCGCTGGTCGGGCGTGAAGGTGAACGGCTTGTCGAAGTCGTAGCCGCGGTCCTTCCACAGCGTGAAGCCGCCGGTCATCGAGGAGACATCCTCGTAACCCAGCTCGGAGAGCGTCTTGGCGGCGAGCGCGGAGCGATTGCCCGAGGCGCAGTAGAGGATCACGCGCTGGGAGCGGTCGGGGACCGCGCCCTCGATGCGCGACTCGAGGAATGCCCGCGCGACGTGCTTGGCGCCCGGGATCTTCCCCTGGGCGACCTCGTCGGTCTCGCGGACGTCGACGATGGCGACGCCGTTGCCGACGACCTCGTGGACCTCGCTCGGGTCCACCTCGGTGATCTGGCTCTTGATCTGGCGGATGAACTCCGCGCCGGACGGACTCACGCTGAAAACTCCTGAAGGCCGGTCAACTTTCGGGACTTCAGAAAGTGTAGCGGGGTCGAATCGACCTTCGGGAACCGATACGGGGCGCCGCGAGGGTCGGTCCGGCTCAGGCCCGACACCTCGCAGGCGCCCCGTGGGAGTCTCGGTGGCTTCTGCACGAACGGCCCCTGCAAAGAAACGTTCGTGGAGGTTCCTGCACCACTGTTATCGGACGGCGCCGCTGCCGACGACATGGGGTGAGGACCCCATCATGAACAAGCGTCCCCCCGCCCTTCTCTCCCAGGTACTCGCGGTCAACACGCTGCTGCTCGTCGCCACCGTGTTCACGGCGAGCGTCGCGGCGCGGCTGGACCTGACGTCATCCGACGGCCTCCACCAGTTCCTGATCGTCAGCGGCGCGATCGGCGTCACGGTGCTCGCGAACGCCATGGTCCTGCGGCGGCGCTTCCGCCCGCTCGAGGACCTCGTCGAGACGATGGGCCGCGTCGACCTCTCGACCCCCGGTGTGCGCGCCCAGGCACGGCGCGACGAGCCCGCGGAGGTCCAGCGCCTGCGCGTCGCCTTCAACGGCATGCTCGGCCGGATCGAGACCGAGCGCGCCGGGGCGGCCAGCGCCGTGCTGCGCGCGCAGGAAGAAGAGCGGGCCCGCATCGCACGCGACCTGCACGACGAGGTCAACCAGGCCCTCACCGCGATCCTGCTCCGCCTCGGGGCCTCGGCCGCCGACGCGCCGCCCCAGCTGGCCGCCGAGCTCGCGGAGACCCGCGCGCTCGCTCAGCAGGCGATGGACGAGCTCCTGCACCTCGCCCGCGAGCTCCGTCCGGCCGCCCTGGACGACCACGGCCTGGTCCCGGCGCTGCGCTCGCAGGTCACGGAATTCGGGCGCCGCCCGGGCATGACCGCCCACCTCAAGGTCGCCGACGACCTCCCCGAGCTCAGCGCCGACGAGCAGCTCGTCATCTACCGGGTGGCGCAGGAGTCTCTGTCGAACATCGCGCGCCATGCCGACGCGCGCACCGTGCTCGTGACACTTGACCGGGCGCTGGACGAAGACGGGCACGTCCGCCTGCGCGTCTGCGACGACGGCAACGGTCTGCACTGCCCCTCCCCCACGCCCGGCACCGGGCTCGGCGTGGCGGGTATGCGCGAGCGCGCGCTGCTCGCCGGAGGCCGGCTCGAAGTCACGTCCCCGGCGGAGACCGGACAGGGCACGACCGTGGAGCTCGCACTATGAGACTGCTCGTCGCCGACGACCACGGCATCGTGCGCGGCGGGCTGCGCCTGCTGCTCGAGCGCCAGCCCGACATGGAGGTCGTCGCGGAGGCCGAGGACGGCGCGGCCGCCGTCGAGGAGGCGCTCCGCGTCCGACCCGACGTCTGCGTCCTCGACGTCGCGATGCCGCGCCTCACGGGCCTGCAGGCCGCGCGCGAGATCAAGGCGCAGATGCCGGAGACGGCGGTCCTCATCCTCTCCATGCACGACGACGAGCGGTACCTCTTCGAGGCGCTGAAGGCCGGCGCGTCGGGCTACGTGCTCAAGCGCGAGGCCGACGAGGCCCTCGTCGACGCCGTGCGCGCGGTCGCCGCCGGGGAGTCGTTCCTCACCAACGCCGCCGAGCGCTCGCTCATCCGCGCATGGATGGACGACGAGTCGACCGGCCCGCGCGAGCCGCTGAGCCCGCGCGAGCAGGAAGTCCTCAAGCTCATCGCCGAGGCGCACACGAACCGAGAGATCGGCGAGATCCTCCACCTGTCGGAGAAGACCGTCGAGTCGCACCGCGCGAACCTGCTGCGCAAGCTCGGCATGCGCGACCGCGTCGAGCTCGTGCGCTACGCGATCCGCAGAGGACTCGTCGAAGCCTAAGCTCGTGGGGTGCCTCGCCGGGTCCTCATGACGCTCGTCCTCGCCGCCGTGCTCTCGCTCGGCGCCGCGATGGCGGTGATCCTCGCCGCGCGCGACGACGGCCAGGTCGCGGTCGGCGACACGGGGTATGCGGGCGCGTTCCGGCCCACGAGCATCCCGCCCACGGACTTCACGGGCCTGCGCGACCAGGACGGCCGCGCGGTCCGCCTGAGCGAGTACCAGGGCAAGCCCGTCGTCGTGACGTTCCTCTACACGACGTGCGAGGACACCTGCCCCCTGACCGCGCAACAGATCCGCGGCGCGCTCGACGATCTCGGCCAGGACGTGCCCGTTGTGGCGATCAGCGTCGATCCCGCCAACGACACGCCGTTCCGCGCCCGCAAGTTCATGCTCGAGCAGCAGATGACCGGCCGCATGCGGTTCCTGCTCGGGCCCCGCGCGGCGCTCCAGCGCCAGTGGGAGGCCTACGGCATCCGCCCACAGAAGGAGGACCTCGAGCACACGGCGTCGCTCGTGATCCTCGACGGGCAGGGCCGCCAGCGCATCGGGTTCCCGATCGACAAGCTCACCCCCGAGGGGCTCGCGCACGACCTCAGGGCAATGGCGTCGGGCCCGGATCGGTCGTAGCGCTCGCGTCCTCGTCGGCGCCTTCGGCCGCTTCGCGGCGCTTGTCGCGCCAGCTGGTGATCCCGATGCCGGCCACGACGATCAGCACCGGCAGGAGATAGAGCAGGGACGCCCACCAATGATCCGTGCCGAGGTGTGCGAGGACGAGGCTCATGAGTTGGCCGCCGAGAGGAGCCACAGGCCGAGGCTGGTGAAGGCCACCATCACGGCGAGCATCCAGTATTGCGAGCGGGTCGCCTCGCGGGCGCTGCCGTAGAGGCCCAGCGCGCGATCGTGCGCGAGGATCAAGCCGCAGATGTGCCCGGCGACCAGTGCCCCCACCTGGACGTACCAGATGCCGTTCGCACCGACCCAGCCGTAGTCGATGGTCCACTGCGCGGTGCCGAGCAGGCCGCCATCGCCCGGGGCGAGCGTCTCACCGAGCGGGTTGGAGAGCAGGTAGCCCATCGCCTGCCCCTGGTAGGCGAGCAGCGAGAAGTAGTGCGCGACGACGTACGCGGCTGCGATCGGGACGAGGGTGTGCGCGAACTCGCGGACGAGGCGCGGCCCGTCGTAGGCCTTGCTCACGGTCTTCATGCCGCTGATACCGAGCCAGAACAGACCCGACACGAAGCCGATGACGAGCACGAGCCCGATGGTGAAGGCGAGCTGGAGCGCCGTCGCCTGCGCGAGTCCGAGGTCCGCGAAGAAGTCGGTGAGCCGCGGGGCGATGTCGGTCCAGACCGGCCCCTCGGAGAAGCCGTCGAACGTCGTGACGCCGATCGCCACCAGCAGGAGGGCGGGTGTGCCCGGGCCGGCGTCGAGCCCCGGAAGGCCCGAGAGCGGCAGCCGGCCGAAGAGCGCGCGCCGCTCCCAGCGCAGCGGCGACATCCGGGCGAAGAGGCCGAAGTACACACCGAACGCGTCGGCGTTGCGCGTCCACGCGTCGACGCCGTAGAGGCTCATCCCGATGAGCATCACGATCGCGTAGACGAGGGCCAGGACCGCGAGGACCGCCGGCTCGTCGCCGCGGGTCCAGACCAGTTCGACCCAGGCGAAGGCAACCAGGCCGATCGCCGCGGGCCAGCGGCCCAGGCGCTCGGGGTACGCCATCGGCTCCGGCATGTCGTCGCCGCCGATGCGCTGCGCGACCCATCCGCCGGCGCGTCCGAGCGCCCGCCACGGGCTGAACGCCGCCCAGACGTCGCCGAACAGGATCGCGGCGAACACCACGCCGACCCACACGGTGACGTAGATGAACGTCGGCGCGAGGTTCGCGCTGGCGACGTCCGAGCCCGCGAGCCCGGCGTAGATGACCAGCCCGAAGGCAAAGATGCCGAGCGCGCCGCAGAGCGGGTCCAGGAACCCCGGGAGCCCGATCAGCCGCCGCTCATGGCCGTCCTGGAGCTTGGGCTTGGGCCACAGGACCGCGAGCGCGACGAAGGAGACGACCAGCACGATGGTCGCGGCCCAGCCGAAGAGCCAGCGGGGGATCGGGAGATCCTGGACGCCGACGATGCCGTGAGCTGACGCGTCGGGCGCGAAGGCGAGGGCCGAGAGCACCAGGGCGCTCGTCAGCGAGGCGAGGCGACCCCGAGCTGGCATAGGTACAGAAGTGTACATGGGACGGACGGACGGCGATCCGTCCGTCCCACGCAGGCTATCGGGCGATTACTTCGTGCACTTCTGGGAGGTCTCGACCGTCTTCGACGGCACGCCACCGGCGTAGGAGAACTCGCCCTTCGCCTTCCAGGTGCCGCCCGTGCACTTGGTGATCTCGAAGATCGGCACGGTCTTGCCGGCCTTCTTCATGCTCTTCTGGATGTCGACCGCGAAGAGCGTGATCGCGACCGGGACGCCCGGCGCGGGCTCCTGCAGGTTCGCGGGAACCGGGACGCTCAGCTTCAGGCCATAGGCGCCCGTCGCCGGCGACATGGTGCCGACGATGTTGCTCTGGATCCGGAGCGGGCTCGCGCCCTCGACGAACAGGTTGACCTTGTTCTTGCCGCCGTTCGCCGCGACGATCGTCAGGTCGGTCTGGGTGACGCCACCGGGCGCCTGGCCCGCGGCCTTGCCCTTGCCGATGATCGAGCCGGCCGGGCACTCGTCAGTCGACTTCGCGGCGTCGATCGCGGTCGCCTTGCACACCGGGAACTTCGCGCCGTTGTACTTCGCGCCGGCGGGGAAGTAGATGACGGCCTTGCTGAGCGTCGGCGGCTGAACACCGGCGGTCGTCTCACGCGAGCCGAGCGACACGCTGAGCTTCGCGCTCTTCGGGCTCTTCTTCGAGCTGGCCTTGTTCGGGGTGGCCTTGACCGTCAGGTCCTGGACCGGCTCAGCGATGGCGGCGACCGGCAGCGCCAGCGCCAACACCGCGACACCCGCGAAAGCGAGAGTGCGTCCAAACATATTCGTGCTCCGAGTCTTGGGGAGGGGTCCCGGCCCGCTTTGGCCAGGGCGTCCAATATTAGGACGATCGTCCAAGAAAAGACACCGGGGGCGGACGAGAGTTTCTCGTCCGCCCCCAGTTTTAGGAGCTCTTGATGTTGCCCGCGAGGCGGGCGGTCAGGCTCAGCCCTTCTTGCAGGGGAACGAGTCGTCCACCGTGATCGGCTCGTGCGTGCGGAACGAGAACGTGCCGCGGGCCTTCCACTTGCCGCCCTTGCACTCGTTGACCTCGACCAGGCCGCGGGTCTTGCCCTTCTTGTCCTTGAACTTCTTGCCGACCTTGACCTGGAACTTGTTGATCGAGACCGGAACACCCGGGGCCGGCTCCTGCAGGCTCTCCGGGATGTTGACGTTCAGCGCGAGGCCGAAGTCGCCGGAGCCCTTGCTGATCTTGACCGGCAGGTTCGACTGGATCCGCAGCGGGCTCGAGCCCTCGAGGAACAGGTTCACCAGGCTCTTGCCGCCGTTGGCGGCGATGATCGTGACGTCCTTCTGCGTGATGCCGCCCGGCGCGGACGCCTCGACGGTGCCGCTGCCGACGATCGAGCCCTCAGGGCAGTCATCGGTGGACTTGGCCGCGTCGATGCTGCTCGACGAGCACTTCGGCAGGAGGTCGCCGTTCCAGACAGACCCCTTCGGGAACGCCACGGACGCCTTCGTCGTCGTCGGCGCGAGCGCGCCGGTCGAGTCCTTAGTACCGGTGCTGAAGTTGACGGTGATAGACGTCTTCTTGCTCTTCGTGCTCGCCTTGTTCGGCGTGGCGCTCACGTCAAGGGACTGCGTGACCTCGGCGGTTGCAGCGGCCGGCAGGGCCAGAGCGGCAGCGGCCACAAGGGCCAGCGAAATCGTCGTCCTACGCATGTATCTCTCTCCGTCTCCCGATGGATGGATGGGTGGGGGTACAGCCTCCCTGGCATTGGAACACCCGAACGCCGAGAAGGTTGCGGTGCAGGTTGCACGTCCCCCGTTGTCACCGACGCGCTACCCGCAGGTGCATTCGACCACACCGGGCGGATTCATCGCGCAGGTTCACTCCCACGCCCGATGCTACCGTCGCCGACCGTGCGCGCGCCCGACAACAAGATCCCCGCACCGCCGTTCCCGCGCGAGCTGGCGTGGGCCAACGTCGCGATGCTGCGGATGGACCAGCAGAAGGGCCGTCCGGTCCTCGTCGAGTTCTGGGACTTCTGCCGCGTCAACTCGCTGCGGACCATCCCCTATCTCCAGGCCTGGCACGAGCGCTACGCCGAGGAGGGGCTGCGCGTGATCGGCGTGCATTCGGGCGCGTTCCCGCCCTCGCAGGACGAGGAGCAGATCCGCGCCGCCGTCGAGCGGCTCGGCATCACCTACCCCGTCGCGATCGACGGGAAGTGGAACATCTGGCACGACTACGGGAACAAGGGCTGGCCCGCCCGCTACCTCTGGACCCAGGATCTGTGGCTGCACAGCCAGCACTACGGCGAGGGCGCGTACGGCGAGACCGAGCGCGAGATCCAGGAGCTCCTCGGCATCGAGCGCGAGCTCGTCGAGCCCAGGCGCCCCGAGGACGCGGCCGACGCGCTCGTCGGCCAGGTCACCGCCGAGCAGACGGGCGCGTACAACGGTCTGTACGAGGCGGGCTCGGTCTGGGCGGTCGTCTCCGGCAGCGGGACGCTGACCGTCAACGGCGTTGCACTCGAGGTCGAGTACCCGGGCTGCGTGCCGCTCGTCGAACACGAGCGGCACACCGCCGGAGTGCTGGAACTGCAGGCCGGTGACGGGGTCACCGTCCACGCCGTGCAGTTCGCGCCCGGCGTGGTGGCGTGACCCCGCCAGGGGCGGCCGACCCCCTGCTCAGCCCTTCTTGCAGGGCAGCGTCTGGTCGGCGACGAAGCTCTCCGCCGGCGCGCGGAAGTCGAGCTTGCCCTGGCCGAACCACTTACCGCCGGTGCACTTCGTGACCTCGATGATGCCGCGCGTCTTGCCCTTGATCTTCATGGACTTGCCGAGCGTCAGCGACAGATCCGTGATCGACACCGGGACGCCCGGCGCCGGCTCCTGAAGCGCCTCGGGCACCGGGATGTCCGCGCGCAGGCCGAACTTGCCGGTCTGCTTGACGAGCTTGACCTCGATGTTCGAGAGCAGCCGCAGCGGGCTCGTGCCCTCGACGAACATGTTCACCGTGGACTTGCCGCCGTTGGCGATGATGATCGTCACATCGTCCTGCACGATCCCGCCCGGCGCCCCGCCAGCGACAGCACCCTTGCCGACGACCGAGCCCTCGGGGCAGTCCTCCGTCGACTTCTCCGAGTCGATCTTGCTCGCGGCGCACTTCGGGAACAGGTCACCGTTCCACGTCGAGCCCGGCGGCAGCAGCAGCGTCGCGTTGGTCAACGTCGGCGGCAGCGCCCCCGTCGTGTCCTTTTGCGAGACGACCGCCTTGAGGGTGATCGGGTACTTCTTCTTCTTCGTACTCGACTTGCCCGGCGTCGCGGTGATCTTGAACTCACGAATGAGCTCGGCCTGTGCGACGGCCGGAACGGCGAGGGCCGTCGCGGCCGCGATCGCAATGGCGATGCGCTTCGTCATCTGGGTCTCCTCCCTTGATGGGCGCCGTCTCCCATGCGGCGCCCAGGATCGCGTCAGTCTGCCAGCAATGGTTGTCAGTTAGGGAATTTCAGCCCCCGGTGCTTCCTGCAACCACCTGCCGGTGTGTCGTGCCTTCAATCGGCTCTGGATAAACCCGCGGGCCGCAGCGCGGCACGTGGCACATCCGAAAGAAGCCGTTCGAGCCGTGGCGGCCCGGACCCCGCCTCATCGACGATCACGGCGTTGCCCGCCCAGTACGGGCTGACCCCGTCGGGTCCGTGGATGAAGTGGCCTTCGTACACCCAAGAACCCGTGTTGTGGAGGGAAGTTTCGGTGCCCGGAACCCGCCATTCGGCCTGATCGTCGTCCGGCAGCGGACCGGCCCGGTGGCTGTGGCCGAACACGACGTGGGCGGTGTCCAGCCGCAGACGCAGGACGGCCTCACCGATCGCCTCGAGGACGGCGCGGCGGAGCGCAGGACCCCTGACGTCTGCGCGCACCGGACCGAGCCCGGCCCGGTTGACCGCGAGGACCGCGAGGGGGAAGAGCCGAGCGAGCGCGCGGTGGCTCAGCGGCCGGTGCCCGTCGCCGGCGAGGATCCGGTAGACGCGAACCCCGCTGCCCGCGCTCCCGGCAGCCCGATCGGCGCGCGTGCGCTGCGCCAGCGCGCCCGACCACGCGTAGTTCGGCGCGAGCACCCGCTCGTAGTCATCGGGCGTCGCAGGGTCGTCGACCTGCCCGGCCAGCCGGGCGGTCAAGCCCGCGGCGAGACGCTCGAACGTGGGGATCGTGCTGTGCACGTCGAGGTAGTGGCCGTGGGTCGCGTAGACGTCGTCGCGCAGCCAGAGCCCGGGATAGGCGAAGCGCACCTGGGCCGGGGCGAGCAGCGCCGCGACCCGCTCGCCCACCCACGAGGACTCCTCGGCGCCGAAGCGCTGCTCGAACCCGAGGGGCGCCGCACGCTCGCGCTGACGCCGGGCGTGCCAGTCGGCAGCCAGCTCGTGGTCGTGATTGCCCGGGACGACGACGATCTCGCGCCCCGGCCCCGCCATCGCCCCGCCGAGCTCGCGCAGCACGCGCTCCGCACGGCCCAGGGCGTCGGCCGCCGGCCCGTGGCGAAGTTCCAGCGTGTCACCGAGCAGCACGAGCCGATCGACCCCGCGCAGCCGCGCAACCAGCGCACCACGCGCGACCGGCTGCTGCAGCACGTCATCGCCGCCGGGCCGGCCGAGATGGAGGTCCGAGACGACCAGCGTGGTCATCGCGGGCGGCTTTGGCCGTCTCTAGGCCGACGCCGCCGCGGCGTCCTGGCGGATGCGCTTCGGCAGCATGAACCGGACGTCCTCGCGCAGCACCTCGAACTCCTCGACCTGCTCGACCCCGCGCTCGCGGAAGAACGTGACGAGGCGCTCGACCAGCTCCTCCGGCGCGGACGCGCCCGAGCTGATGCCGACGACCCGCTTGCCGCCGAGCCACTGCTCGCGGACCTGGTCCTCGCGGTCGATGAGGTAGGCCTCGGTGCCGAGCTCCTCGGCGACCTGCACGAGGCGGTTCGAGTTCGACGAGTTCTTCGAGCCGATCACCAGCACGAGATCGCACAGCGGCGCCATCTGCTTGACGGCGGCCTGCCGGTTCGTGGTGGCGTAGCAGATGTCGTCGGTGCGCGGTCCCGTGATGTTCGGGAACTTCTCGCGCAGCTTGTTGATGATCGCGCGGGTCTCGTCCACCGACAGCGTGGTCTGCGAGATGTAGGCCACCCGGTCGGGATCGTCGACCTCCAGGCTGTCGACGTCGGCCTCGGTCTCGACGAGCACGATGTGGTCGGGCGCCTCGCCCATCGTGCCCTCGACCTCCTCGTGCCCGGCGTGGCCCACGAGGACGATCGTGTAGCCGTCCGCCGCGAACTTGACGGCCTCGCGGTGGACCTTCGTCACCAGCGGGCAGGTCGCGTCGATGGTCTGCAGGCTGCGCCGCTCGGCGTCTGCATGGACGGCCGGCGAAACGCCGTGCGCGGAGAAGATCGTGATCGCGTTCTCGGGGATCGAGTCGTCGAGCTCGTCGACGAAGACCGCACCCTTGGCGCGCAGCTCCCCCACCACGTGCTTGTTGTGGACGATCTCCTTGCGGACGTAGACCGGCGCGCCGTACAGCTCGAGCGCGCGCTCGACGGTCTGGACCGCCCGGTCGACGCCCGCGCAGTAGCCGCGCGGGGCGGCCAGCAGCAGCTTCTCGACGGTATTGGCGCTCACCGCTCTGAGTGTAGAGGCCGCTATCTGCGGCGCTCGATCAAGGCGAAGACCGCTTCGCCGGTGGCGTCGAGGCTCGCCTCGCTGACGGCGTCGAGGTTGTCCTGCGGCGTGTCGCGCTGCGGGTAGTCGAAGTCGATGAGGTCGATCGCCGGGACACCCGCCTCGAGGAAGGGCGTGTGGTCGTCGAGGATCTGCCCGGAGACGGCCGCGGGGAACAACGTGCCCACGCCCACCGAGCGCGCCGCGGCGCGCAGCTGCGCCCAGAGGCGCGGATCCGAGCTGGCCTCACGCGGGAACCGCAGGCCCTCGCGCTCGGCGATGTAGTCGAGGAGGACCATCTCGCGGGTCTGGTCGCCGTGGCGCTCGGCGTACGCCTTCGAGCCACGCAGCGCGTCCCGGTAGAAGTCGGTCGAGCCCTTCGGCTCCTCCTCGCCGTCGAAGAGTACGAAGCGGACTTCGCGGTCTCCGCTGCGGTGCGTCGCCTTCAGCGCCCGCGCGAGCTCGACGACCGCCGCCGTGCCCGCCGCACCGTCGTTGGCGCCGACATGATCGGGCACGCTCGCCTCCGTGTCGTAGTGCGCGCCGACGACGATCGCCGGCTTGAGGCCTGGCAGCACCCCCGTGACGTTGCGCAGTCCGGGTTGGCCGGGAATCGCCTCGAACCGCCCCCGCGGGAGCTCGGCGCGCAACCGCTCGGCGAGGCGATGCGAGGGCGGCGAGCCGGCCGGCCGCGGCCCGTACTCCTCGACCTGGGTCCGCAGGAGGGCGAACGCGCGGGCGCCGTCGAAGCGATCGACGCGCGCGCGAGGCACCGACGACGCGGACGTCGTGGCCGCTGTCGCGACCGTGGGCGCGCTGTGGCCGCCGCGCAGGAAGTCCGGCAGCGGGAAGCCCGACGCGGCCCAGATCACGAGCGCGCCGCCGAGCAGGATCTGGGCGAGCAGGACCCCGCCCAGCACCTTCAGCGGGCCGCTGCCGAATCCACCCTGAGGCGGTTCTTCTCCGGTGCTTCCGTGGTTTTCCACCTTCAGGACCGTACTGCCGTTCGGTCCGGGTGATACGACTTGCCCCGCATGCGGATCGTTGTGGTGGGCGCCACGGGCAATGTCGGAACCAGCGTGCTGCGCAAGCTTCGCGCAGACGCGACGGTCCGTCAGATCGTCGGCGTGGCCCGCCGACGGCCGCCCGGCGCGCCCCTGAAGACCTCGTGGCTGGCCGCCGACATCTCACGCGCCGATCTGACGCCGGTGTTCGAGGGCGCGGACGCCGTGGTGCACCTCGCGTGGACGCAGCAGCCACCGCGCGACGCCGACGCGCGCTGGGCGACCAACGTCACCGGCGCCACCCGGGTGCTCGACGCCGTCCGCCGGGCGAACGTCCCCGCCGTCGTGGTCGTGTCGTCCTCGGCGGTGTATACGCCGGCGTCGTCCGACGAACGCGTCGGCGAGGACGCGCAGCGCAGCGGGGTCCCGACGTCCTCGTTCGCCCGGCACAAGGCCGCGGTCGAGGTCGTCATGGACCACTTCGAGGCGCACCACCCGCACATCCGGCTCGTGCGGCTGCGACCGGGAGCGATCTTCAAGCGCGAGGCCGCGGGCTCGGTCCGCGACACGTTCCTCGGCCCGATGCTCCCGGCGCGGGTGATCAGTCGCGGACGCAGGCCGATGATCCCCGACGTCCGCGGCGCCCGGCTGCAGGCCGTGCACTCGTTCGACGTCGCCGACGCCGTGCGCCTGGCGGTCGTGCGGCGCGACGTCCGCGGCGCGTACAACCTCGCCGCCGAGCCGGTGCTGGACGCACGACTGGTGCAGGCCGCCCTCGGCTTGCGCGCGGTCCGCCTCTCGCGGGCGGCCGCGCGCGCGGCCCTCGACGCCAGCTTCCGCCTCGGGCTGCAACCGACAGAGCCCGGCTGGCTGGACCTCGCCACGCAGGCGCCGCTGGTCGACCCCACGCGCGCCCGCACCCATCTCGGATGGGAGCCGGCGTTCAGCTCGACCGCCGCGCTGACCGAGCTGATCGATGGACTCGCGGCCGGCGAACCCGGCCCGCTGACGCCTCCCGACGTGCCTGCACTGGCCGCCTCCGAGGCTCCGCACCGCATCCGCAGACACACCCCCGCCGGTCACTGACGGACCGTCAACTCGAACCTCCGTCGTGCTGATCCCCAGACCTGGGTATGTTCAGTGCGGACATGGCCCAGGAGCACCTCGATCGACTCACCGCCGTTGACGCATCCTTCCTCGTGCAGGAGAAGGAGAGCTCGCACATGCACATCGGCGGGCTGATCATCGCCGAGGGGCCCGCACCCGCGTACGACGATCTGCTCGATTCGATCCGCGCGCGCCTGCACCTCGTACCGCGCTACCGGCAGAAGCTCGCCACGCCACCCATGGAAACCGGCCGCCCGCTGTGGGTCGACGACCCGAACTTCTTCCTCGAGTACCACGTGCGGCAGACCGCGCTCCCGGCCCCCGGTGACGAGCGCCAGCTCACCGAGCTCGCCGCGCGCATCTTCAGCCAGCGACTGGACCGCGACAAGCCCCTGTGGGAGATGTGGCTGATCGAGGGGCTCTCCGGGGGGCGGTTCGCGCTCATCACCAAGAACCACCACGCCCTGATCGACGGCATCTCCGGCGTCGACCTCGGGCAGGTGCTGTTCGACCTCGGGCCGGTCCCGACCCAGCTGCCGACGGCCGACCTCGAAGCGTGGAGCGCGCACCGCGAACCGTCGCCCGTCCAGCTCGTCAGCGCCGGGATCATGGGCGCGACCCGGACCGGGCTCAAGCTGGCCGACGGCTTCCTGCGCGCGGTCACGACCCCGCGACGCGCCGCGGCGTCGGCGACCGAAGCGATCGCGGGGGTCGCCGACATCGCGTGGGCGACGCTGAACCCGGCGCCCGAGACGCCGCTGAACGTCGACATCGGCCCGCACCGCCGCTACGTGACCATCCGCAGCGACCTGCGGGACTTCAAGGAGATCAAGGACGGTCTCGGCGGCACGGTCAACGACGTCGTGCTGACCGTCATGACGGCCGCGCTGCGCCGCTGGCTGCACTCGCGCGGCGTCCGCACCGAGGGGCTCGAGCTGCGCGCGCTCGTCCCGGTCTCCATCCGCGGGAAGAACGAGTCGGGCGACCTGGGCAACCGGCTCACCGTCATGCGCGGAGGGCTCCCCGTCTACATCGACGACCCGCTCGAGCGCCACCGCGCGGTCATGTCGACCATGGGCGATCTCAAGGAGTCCAAGCAGGCTGTGGGCGCCGAGGTCCTCGCCGGCGTGCAGAACTTCGCGCCGCCGACGGTGCTCGCCCAGGCGTCCCGCCTGAACTTCTCCACGCGGCTGTTCAACCTGCTCGTCACGAACGTGCCGGGGCCGCAGTTCCCGCTCTACGTCC
>JAEMSV010000349.1 GCA_016462625.1 Solirubrobacteraceae bacterium
CGAACGACAACAAGCTCGCCGCGCTCAACAGCGCCGTGTGGTCGGGCGGCTCGTTCGTCTACGTGCCGCCGGGCGTCCACGTCGAGATGCCGCTGCAGGCCTACTTCCGCATCAACACGGAGAACATGGGCCAGTTCGAGCGGACGATCATCATCGCCGACGAGGGCTCGTACGTGCACTACGTCGAGGGCTGCACCGCGCCGACGTACAGCGGCGATTCGCTGCACTCCGCGGTGGTCGAGCTGATCGCCAAGCCGGGTGCCCGCATTCGCTACACGACCGTGCAGAACTGGTCGCAGAACGTCTTCAACCTCGTGACGAAGCGCGCGGTCGCCGAGCGTGACGCCACGGTCGAGTGGGTCGACTGCAACCTCGGCTCGAAGCTGACGATGAAGTACCCGGCCGTCTGGCTGATGGGCGAGCGGGCCCACGGCGAGGTGCTGTCGATCGCCTTCGCGGGCACCGGCCAGCATCAGGACGCGGGCGCGAAGATCGTGCACGCCGCGCCGAACACCACGTCGAACATCTTCGCCAAGTCGATCTCCAAGGACGGCGGGCGCTCGTCGTACCGCGGCCTCCTGGAGGTCGCCAAGGGCGCGCACGGCTCGAAGTCCAAGGTCGTCTGCGACGCGCTGCTGCTCGACGAGGAGTCGCGCTCGGACACCTACCCGACGATCCGCATCGGTGAAGAGGACGTCGACGTCGGCCACGAGGCGACCGTCTCGAAGGTCGGCGAGGAGCAGCTGTTCTACCTCCAGTCCCACGGGATCAACGAGGAAGACGCCTCCAAGCTGATCGTCAACGGCTTCATCGAGCCGATCGTCAAGGAACTGCCCATGGAATACGCGGTCGAGATGAACCGCCTGATCGAGCTGCAGATGGAGGGCTCCATCGGATGACGACGGTCTCTCCTGATGTGACGGAGCCGGGCTTCCTGGCCGACCGGCGGGCGCGCGCGAGCGAGCTCGTCGAGACGCTGGAGCTCCCGAGCTTCCGCGGCCAGCCCGGCTGGGAGTTCACCTCCCTGAAGGATCTGGACCTCAACGCCTTCCCGCCCGCCGGTGCGGGCGACCTTGCGCTCGCGAAGTCGGTCGCTCCCGCGCTGGAGGCGCCCGAGGGCGCGGTGCGGCTCGACCAGGTCGACGCGACGTTCGCGCCGGGCCCGGTCCTCGACTCCGAGGGGCCGCTGATTCTGCCGCTGTCCGAGGCCTTCGCCTCGCACGCGGAGGTGCTCGAGGAGCACTTCGGCACGATCGTCTCGAACGACGATCCGTTCGTCGCGCGCAATGAGGCCGGCTGGACCGGCGGCGCGTTCGTCTACGTCCCGCGCGGCGTGACCGTCGACGCCCCGATCGTCGTGACCGCGGTCCACGCGGCCCCTGGCAGCGCGGCGCACTGGCGCACGCTCGTCGTCCTCGAGGACGGCGCGGAGGCTGAGGTCTGGGAGCAGCACCTTTCCGCGGATTCCGAACAGACTGGTCTGGTCACCACCGTCACCGAGCTCTCAGTGGGTCAGGGGGCGTCGCTGCGCTACATCGGCGCGCAGGACCTCGCCTCGAAGACCTGGGTCTTCGGGTCGCAGCGGGCGGTCGTCCAGCGCGACGGCACGCTCGACTGGATCCTGCTCGGCTACGGCTCGGCCAACGG
>JAEMSV010000176.1 GCA_016462625.1 Solirubrobacteraceae bacterium
GGTGGGGGGCGGGTCCTCATTCAACTCCAGGAAGCGCTGGACGGAGGTCTCCTGCTCGGTCAGCCGCTGCGCGGTCGCCCGGGCGTGGTCGGCCGCGCGCTCCATGAAGTCCTCGAGGCAGGCTTCTGGGTCGTCGCTGAGCGGGTACACGTGCGCGACGTCCTGCTGCGCACACGCGATGCCCATCGGCGGCCGGCCTTCGGCGAGGGCGCGCGCCCCGCAGACGGGGGTCACCGTGACGTGGCGCTCGGGCACGGTGAGCGCGATGGGCAGCAGCCGGTGGGCGGGCAGCTCCACCGACAGGGCGACCGATCGGTGGACGTCGACCGTCCCCCCGGCCGCTTCGGCGAGCGGCTGGGCCCACACGGCGAGCACGGTGTCGGCGGCGACGATCGCGTCGCGCAGGATCCGCGCCTGCGCGGCGTACAGCGCCTCGGCGGAGTCCCGGTCCTCGGCATCGTGCAGGTCGAGGTCGACCGGCACGCGCAGCAGTTCGTTCGACGACACCTTCGCGCCCGCGCCGCGCGCGCCGTGCGTGATGTACGTCTGGATCGTGCCGAGATCGCGGCGACCGTGGAAGATCACGGTGAGCGACTCGCACATGGGCAGGCCCGCCACGCTGAGCGCCACGGCGGCGGCATCGTCGGGCTCCAGCAACGCCCGCTGGAGCAGGTCATCAGCCTCGTCCATCACTGCCTCCTTCGGATCCTGCGAACCGTCGTGCACATGGTCGCGCGAACGGCCTATCCAGTGTTATCGACCAACAGGCGGAAACGTCGCACCACAAGGTCGATACGCTGGCCGCGATGAAGCTGCTCTACAAGCCGTTCGGAATCATTCTCGGCCTGATCGCGGGCTGGATCGGACGAGAGGCGTTCCAGCGCGTCTGGGCGCTGATCGACGACGCCGCACCGCCGAAGCCGCGGACCGAGGAGACGAGCTGGGCGAAGGTCCTCTCGGCCGCCGCGCTCCAGGCCGCCATCTTCGCCGTCGTCCGCACGGCCGTCGACCGAGCGGGCGCCACGTGGTTCCGGGACTTCACCGGCGCGTGGCCGGGCCCGAAGCAGCAGGAGAAGCCCGAAGATGCGTGATCCCGGACGGACGGCCGTCGGAACCTGGAGCGCCGGGCGCTTCATGCACTTCGGCGAGGAGGTCTCGGAGGAGCGCTTCCTCTCCTTGCTGCGTCCCGGGAACGGGATCGACACCGTCGTCACCGCCGACACCTACGGCACGGGCGAAGCGGACACGCTGCTCGGCCGCGCGCTCAACGGGGTGCCGCGGGAGGACTACTGCGCCGTCGGGATCGTCGGGCACGATTTCTACACCGGCGAGCGGCAGGGCGCGAAGGGCTTCCCGCGGTTCACCGACCCCGAGCTGCGCGGCCCCGGCGAGTACGCCTCGTACCTGCGCATGGCGACCGAGAAGTCCCTCGAGCGTGTCGGGCTCTACCGGTTCGACCTGCTCATGCTCCACAACCCCGACAGCACCGGGTACTCGCACCCGGCCGTCTGGGAGGGCATGGCAGCGCTCCGCGATGCGGGTCTGACCCGGCTGATCGGGGTCGCCCCCGGCCCGGCGAACGGCTTCACCCTCGACCTCATCAGCTGCTTCGAGCGCTACGGCGAGCTGATCGACTGGGCGATGGTCATCCTCAACCCGCTCGAGCCGTGGCCCGGCGAGCTGTGCCTCCCGGCCGCGCAGGCCAACGACATCAAGGTCATGACCCGTGTCGTGGACTACGGCGGGCTGTTCTGGGGCTCGATGGGACCGAAGCACGAGTTCGTCGGCCGCGACCACCGCGCGTTCCGCCCGGATGGCTGGGTCGACCGCGGGCTCGACCGGATCGCGCAGATGCGGCCGATCGCCGAACGGCACGGCCTGACCCCCCTGCAGCTCGCGTGCCAGTGGAACCTCGCGCACGCGCCGGTGCAGAGCGTCGTCCCCACCCTCCTGCAGGAGTACGGCGACGACTCCAAGACCGTCGAGGAGCAGCGCACCGAGCTGGCCGCGCTGCCCGCCGAGAACCTGCTGACCGCGGAGGAGGTCGCCGAGATCCGCGAGATCGGCGACAACACCGGCTCGATGACGCTGAAGGGCGCCGCGCCCGACTACGAGGGTCCCGCGCTGCCCGATCGCTGGGAGGTCTCCCCCGAGCTGGCCGAGCTGGCCCGGCGCTGGGAGATCGATCCCGGGCGGGACCTGGCGCCGGCCTAGATCATCTAGCGCCCGGACGGCGCGGCGATCCGCGCCATGAGCCGGCGGGCGACCCGGGCCACACGCTCGCGGTCGTAGGTGACGCAGACCGCGAACCGGCGCTCGGCGTCAGGGCCGGTGCTTCCCAGGTCCCGGGCGACGAAGGCCCCGGCGAAGTGCGGACCGAGCAGGCAGACGTCCCACTCCTGCGCGAGCGGATCGTCGCCGGCCAGGTCGGTGGCGCGCACGCCACCGCGACACCCGTCGATCCCTTCGCCCAATGCACCGACGAATGACAGGGCTCGCCCGAGGCCCTCGTAGCGCCGGCGGGTCGGACCGGAGAAGTGGCGGGCGTGCTGGAACGTCGCCAGCAGGATGCCGCTCTCGCCGAGCGACGACGCGTGCGTCTCGAGCTGGCGCGAGAGCTGGATGAGCAAGGCCTTGGGTCCTTCACGGACGTCCAGGTCCCCGCAGAGGGCCGCGAACGGCGTTCCGGCACCGTCGTCGTGCGGGCCCGTGCGCGAGGGCAGCGGAAGCGCCGTTGCCGGGATCCGGGCCTCCGCCGGCAGGGCGCCCGGACGACCGAAGTACCAGCCCTGACCGTGCGTGGCCCCGAGCGCGGAGGCGCGGAGCCGATGCGCCTCGGTCTCGATGCCCTCGGCGATGACCATCGCGCCGGTCCGCTCCGCGTGGGCGTTGACGGCGTGGATCACATCGGCGAGCTCGGCGGTCAGCTCCCCCTGAGTGGCGCGGAGGTCGAGCTTGACGACATCCGGGCACACGATCGGCATCAGCGCGACCGAGCGTGGATCGACGCCGACGTCGTCGAGCGCCAGCGCCAGGCCACGCTCGCGCAGCAGGGGCAGCACCTCCAGGACGGCCTGCGGGTGTTCGCTGAGCCCGCGTTCGGTGATCTCCAGCGTGGGCCGGAAGAGCGCCTCGGCACGAGCGAGGAGCGCCAGCATGCGCTCCGGCGGCGGCACCGCGGCGGCCTCGGGCTCGCAGTTCAGGAACAGCGGTCGGCGAAGTCCGTGGTCGACGGCCCCGCGCAGCGCAGCCTCACGACACGCCCAGTCGACCTCGACGAGCCGGCCGTGGGCACGGGCGGCGTCGAACAGGAGGTCGGGCCGGGCGAGCGGAGACTCGCCGCGGACGCGCGCCAGCGCCTCGAACGCCACGACCTCGCCGGACGTGAGCTCCACGATCGGCTGATAGACGGCATAGATCCTGCCCTCGCGCAGAATGCGATCGAGCTCGGACTCACGGGCGACGACGTCGGGGACCACCGTGGGCGGCATACGACCCCCATCGGCCGCGGTCCCCGAAGACCTGAGAACCGCCTCAGATGTTCGGCGGGTTGCCACCGGAGCGGCCACCGCGGAGCACGAACCCGCGCTGATCGAGCACCTCGAGGGCGTCCTCGAAGGCCCCGAAGTCGCGGGCGCGCAGGAGGTCGAACGGGCGGCCGGCCGGGCCGGCGGCGCGCAGCCAGCGCTGCAGGGTCCCGTCGCCGAAGCGCTCGGCGGGCGCGTTGGTCAGCGCAAGGAGGATGGGCAGCTCGGGCCGGTGGTCCAACTCGCCGGTGATGACGCTGATCGGGTCGACGTCGAGGATCTCGCAGAGCTCCTCGTCAGACAGACCGAGGCGCTGCATCAAGGTGACGGCGGGCGAGATCAGAACAGCTGGTTCTCGCCGCCGAAGACCTCGGACACCGAGTCGTCGGTGAAGATCCGGCGGATCGAGTCGGTCAGCAGCTCGGCGCAGGAGAGGACGCGGATGTTCTCCGGAGCGCCCTCGCGCAGGGGGATCGTGTCGGTGACGACGATCTGCTCGAACTTGCTGCCGGCGAGGTTCTGGAAGGCGTTACCCGAAAGCACCGGGTGCGTCGCGGCGGCGTACACCCGCGTGGCGCCGGCGTCGAGCACCGTCTGCCCGGCCGCGGTCAGCGTGCCGGCGGTGTCGATCATGTCGTCGACGATGACCGCGGTCTTGCCCTTGACGTCACCGATGACGTAGCCGATCTCGGCGACCTGCTGCGCCGGGCGCTCCTTGTCGAGGATCGCCAGCTCGGCGCCGATCTTCGACGCGAACTTCTTGTTCAGCTTGACGCGGCCGGCGTCCGGCGCGACGACCACGAGGTCGGTGAGGTTCAGGTCGGCGAAGTACTGCGTGAGCATGAACAGCGCGGTCATGTGGTCGACCGGGACGCTGAAGAAGCCCTGAATCTGGCCGGCGTGCAGGTCCATGGTCAGGACCCGGTCGGCGCCCACGCTCTCGAGCATGCGCGCCACGACACGGGCCGAGATCGGCTCCCGCGGCGCGGACTTCTTGTCCTGGCGGCTGTAGCCGAACCACGGGGCGACGGCGATCACGCGGTGCGCCGAAGCGCCGACGGCCGCGTCGATCATGAACATGAGCTCCATGAGCGCGTCGTTCGCGGTGAGCCCGAGGTGCGGGTTCGCGCAGATCGGCTGGACGATGAAGACGTCCGCGCCACGGATCGACTCCTCGTAGCGGCAGTAGACCTCGCCGTTGGAGAACGTCTTCAGCGTGACGCCGCCGAGGTCCACGTCGAGCTTCGCGGCGATCTTGGCGGCCAGCTCGGGGTTCGAGCGACCGCTGAAGAGCATGAGGTGCTTGTCGTAGCCGAGATCCAACCGCGACGCCGGGGTGGGCTGGGTCTGCATCGCGCTCATGTCCGCGGCATTCTAGAGCGGTGCCGGGACGGTCTGCATCGACGGAACGCCGGTGTTTGCGACGTCACACATCAGTCCTGCACGCGGTTGCGCTCGTCGTAGCCCTCGATGGTCTTCTGCCGGGCCCGCGCGACCGCGAGCGCGCCCGGGGGCACGTCGGCCGTGACGACCGAGCCCGCGGCGGTCCACGCGTCGTCGCCGACGGTGACCGGCGCGACGAACGAGGTGTCGACGCCTCCGTGCACCCGCTTGCCGATCGTGGTGCGGTGCTTGTTGCGGCCGTCGTAGTTCGCGGTGATGGTCCCGGCGCCGAGGTTCGCCTTCTCCCCCACGTCGGCGTCGCCGATGTACGAGAGGTGTGGGACCTTCGCGCCCTCGCCGATGTCGGAGTTCTTGACCTCGACGTACGTGCCGATCTTCGATCCGTCGCGCAGGAGCGTGCCCGGGCGGAGGTAGGCAAACGGGCCGACGCTCACGCGGTTGCCGACCTCGGCGTCGGTGGCGTAGACGTGCAGCAGCTTGGAGTCGTCGCCGACGCGGGTGTCGAGCAGCGTGGTCTGCGGGCCGATCTGGCTGCGCTCGCCGATGGCGGTCGTCCCGCGCAGGACGGCGCCGGGCTCGATGACGGTGTCGGCGCCGACGGTGACGCCGACGTCGATGCTCGTCCCACCGGGGGCGACGATCGTGACCCCTTGCGCCGCGAGCGCGTCGAAGATGCGCTGCTGGGCGACGGCGCGGACCTCCGCGAGCTGCCGGCGGTCGTTGACGCCGAGCGTGAGGGTCGGGTCGGCGAACTCGTGCGCCGCGACCCGCAGGCCGCGGGCGCGCAGGAGCGGGAGGACGTCGGGGAGGTAGCGCTCACCCTGGGCGGTGTGGGCGCCGACCTCGGGCAGCGTGTCGGCCAGGGCACCGCCGTCGAAGACGATCAGGCCGGTGTTGACCTCGTCGATGAGGAGCTCCTCGGCCGTCGCGTCGCCGGGGACCTTCGTCTCGACGACCTTCTCGACGTCGCCGTCGTCGCCGCGGACGATGCGG
>JAEMSV010000350.1 GCA_016462625.1 Solirubrobacteraceae bacterium
ACGCGCACGATGATGCGCAAGCGCGTCGAGCAGACGCTGCGCGACGCGGCGACGAAGGGCGTGCACCGGGGCTATCTGACGAGGAAGCAGCGCGCGGTGATGCTCGACCGGCAACTGCGCCAGGTGCCGCGCTGGCTGGGCCAGCGCCGGTACAACGGGCCGAGCGGTGGTCGCAACCGCTTGAAGCTTCCGCCCGGCGACACCGCGAAGCACGCGACCGTCTCGGCGGATGGTGAGCGGGTCGTCTGGGACGCGTATCGGTCGGTGATCTCCGAGGCCGAGCGCAAGGGGGAGATCCACGTGCGCGGCGCCGACCTCGGGCGGGCGCGCGACTTCGCCGTCAGCCCCGCGGTGCGCCCCGGGTCACGGCGGCCGCATTCGGCCTACAACTCCGAGCTGTCGGCCGACGGGCGGTTCGTCGCCTTCGAGACCGCCGCCTCGACGTACCCGCTCGGTAAGCGGGTCGGGCAGATGTCGATCCTCGTGCGCGATCTGCAGGACGGCAGCGTCGAGAAGATCAGCCAGGCCGCGCGGCCGAAGGGCGCGCCGACCCGCACCGCGTTCAACCCGTCGATCTCCGACGACGGGCGGCTGATCGCCTACGAGGCCACCGACAGCGGCGTCAACGGCGGCCCGTCGCGCAACGGCCTCTGGGTCTACGACCGTGAGGCCCGGGTCCAGCGGCTCGTCGACGCGCAGGGCGAGCTCGGCGCGGCCTACCTGCCGCGGCTGGCCGGCTCGGGCACGGCCGTCGCGTACACGTCCGCAGCAGAGCAGTACGGCGGGCGGACGCTGGTCTACGTCCGGTCGCTGTCCGACGGCACGACCTCGCTCGTGTCGCGGGCCGATGGTGCGGCCGGCGCGGCGGCGGGCAGTGACGCGTACGAGCCGAGCATCTCGCGGGACGGGACCGTCGTCGCGTTCACGAGCCGGGCAGGCAACCTCGGCGGCTCGTCCAAGCACTCGACGGTCTACGTCCGCGACCTGGGCGCGAATACGACGCGTCGTGTGAGTACCGGCGTCGGCGGCGATGCCGTCGAGCCCGCGATCTCCGCGGACGGGCGGTTCGTCGCGTTCGTCTCGCGGGCGAAGTTCCGCGGCGGCACGATCACCGCGCTGCGTTCGAAGGTCTGGCTGCACGACCGCGTGACCGGGGCGACGACGCTCGTGAGCCGGGCCAGCGGGTCCAACGGCGCCGCCGGAAACGGCTTCGGCTCGGAGCCCGACGTCTCGGCCGACGGCTCACGCGTCGTGTTCGCCTCGACCAGCGGCAACCTCACGCCCGGCAAGCCACGCGGCCTGACCGGCGTGTTCGTGCGGGACGTCGACGCGCAGACGACGAAGCTCCTCAGCGATCACTCCGCGCCGCGCGGCGCGGTCGTGCGGACGGCCTCGACCCAGTGGAACCTATGCCCACTTGGGCCGTTGACCCACGGCGCCGCCGGCGCCGAGCACTAGTTGACGCCGCTGCGAGGCCCGCAGGCCGCGAGGTCGTCGACGAGCTGACGGGCCAGCTCAGAGCTCCAGCGACCCGATTCCACGAGCCGCTCGCAGAGGTCTTCGACCTCGGCGAGCCTGTCGTATCCGTCCTCGTCGAAGAGGAGGGCGTCGGCGGCGGCGCGGATCAGCGTCTGCTCAT
>JAEMSV010000059.1:0-2867 GCA_016462625.1 Solirubrobacteraceae bacterium
CGGCGATCGGGTAGCTCGGGATGCGGTTGATGCGGTCGTTGAACTCGATGGCCATCGCGCGGGCCATTGTGACACCGCCGCCATGGTCACCCGTCGAGGCGTCGCGGGAGGAGCAGCGGCGTGGCCAGCAGCAGTGCGCCGGCGAGGGCGACCCCGGCCCGCGGACTGGTGGCCGCTGCGATCAGCCCGAAGATCGCGATGGCGCCCGCGATGGTGGCGCTCGTCGTCACCGACCACGCGATGAGGACCCGCGCGGTGCGTTCGCGCTCGACGGCGTTCAGCCGCACCGCCGCGAAGACGGGATTGAACACGCCGATGCTGGTGAGGAGCGCCGTCTGCAGGAGCAGCACGAGCGCGATGCCCGTCGGTCCCGCCGCGACCGCCGCCAGGCCGATGGGCCAGCACGCGCGGACCGTCCCGGCGATGCGCAGGACACGCGCCTGGCCGAACTGCGCGACGAGCGGCGGCGCGAGCCGCGAGCCGACGATCCCACCCACGCACGGCAGGCCGAAGGCGAGGGCGTACTGCCAGGGCTCGAACCCGAGCTCGTCGAGCATCAGCACGGCCATCAGCGGCGCGGTCGCGAGGATCAGCGCATTCGTCAGCGCCGTGTTGAGCAGGAGCGGGCGGAGCGTCGGGTGCGCGAGGATGCACCGCCAGCCTTCGGTGAGGTCGGCCCATCGCGAACCGGTGCTCGGGGACGCAGGCGGTGATTCCGCCGCGCGGTCGATGCGCGAGAGCGCCGCCGCCGAGGCGAGAAAGCTCGCCGCGTTGGCGGCCACGCCGACCACGGGGCCGAGCGCCGTCATGGCCGCACCGCCGAGCGGCGGCCCGGCCAGCGTCGCGGTCCACATCGTGCTCTCGAGGCGGGCGTTGGCGGCCACCAGCTCGTCCTTGCGCACGACGTCGCGCACGAAGGCACCACTCGCGCCCTTGAACGCGATGTCCCCCGCAGCGACGAGCACGGCCACCACAACGAGGTGGGTCCAGGACAGCCATCCGAGGACGAAGGCGAGCGGGACCGTCGCGAGTGCGGTGAAGCGCACGACGTCCGCCGTGATCATCGCCGCCCGCTTGCGCCGGCGATCGACCCACGGGCCGAGCGGGAGCGCTGCGATCGCACCCACGGCAGGCCCCGCCGCCGCGAGTGCCGACACGGCTGCCGGCCCGGCGTTCAGCGCGAGGATCGCGACGAGGGCGAAGGCGTCGAAGGCGAAGAAGGTGCCGAAGATGCTGATGGCGTAGGCGCCCCAGAAGCAGGTGAACGCCTCGCGTGGAACACGCCGTGCGGGCGTGGTGACGACGACCTGCTGGACGGCCATCGGGCGAACATACATTCGCCTCCGGCGGGGTTCAGCGGCGGTGCTGGCCGGTGAGGTGCTGCAACGCGGCGGCGGTGGACTTCGTCTCGGCGGAGAGTTCCGCGTGCCGCGCAGCCTCGACGGCGAGCTGCTGCACTTCGGTGATCGCATCGCGCTCACGGGCCGCCGCGTCCTCCTGAGCGGCCGCGAGCTGCTCAGCCGCGACGGAAGCGTCCTGTGCGTCGAACTCACGCTCCGCAATGACGTCGGCGGAATACATCGGTCGCCCCGGAGCGAGCACGGAGTCCGCATCAACCGATTCGCCGATCGCGAGAGGCCGGAAGCGCCAGAGGCAGAGGTGGCCCGTCTCTTCAACCGTGACGGCGAACTCGTCGTGCGGCAGGTCCGGATCTCGCTCACCGGCATGCGGCCGGTTGCGTCGCACCTCGGTCAACTCACTCGGCTGGTCCCAATCGCGCGTCACCTTCCTGATCACCCAGGCGCCCTGCGCGATCGAGTGCAGCACGAGACCGGGCGTCACCAGCAGCCCGGACAGGCCGAGAATGAGCAATGCGGGGCTCCCGATGATGGCGGCCGCCAAGACCCCGGCGCCACTGAGACCACCCCCGACTATGAGCGTCCGAGTCCCCCTCGTCTCACGCCAGACCTCCGGCAGCCAGTGCCGGTACGGGTGCAGGTACGGCGCCTCGAGTTCGTCTCGCCTGACTACTTCCACCCACGGAGCGTACATGCGCCAAGGCGCGTGTTCGAACCCTGCTGCAGCCCGCCCCCACTGGCGAATTCGTCGGGTTCGCTGGACAGCACCCCGTTGCGTTTGCAATGGTTGCCGGGCTATGACCTGCAAGCACAACACCAACGCCAGCGCCCCGGCGCCCACGATGTGGACGGCGCGTGTCCGCGTGCTCGCAGACGGCCAGCCGGCCCACAAGCACACCACGGGCACGTAGCGGAAGGAGCTCTTCTTGACCTCTTCCGCGGCCGTCGCGGAGGAGGTGCGGAAGCGCTCCTCGGCGACCATCACAAGAACCCACATCGTCCAGTGCATCCAGCGCTGGAACGAGCTCTACGGCGAGCCCCCGGGCACCGCTGACTGGGCCCCCGCCCTCGCACGGTGGCGCCGCCAGGAATGGCGGATCGACCGCTACCGCGCAGGCGATCCGGTCAGTGGCGCAGCGTGGCCTTCTACGAACACCGTGAAGCGGCGCTTCGACGGTTCGTTCGACGAAGCCGTCCGGACGGCGGGACTGACACCCCGGCGTCCCGGACCTGCCGCGACGCGTTCCGTAGAGCCCGAGGCGACGATTCCGGTGCCTCCGACCTCGCTGCTCAGCGCGGTGGGGTCACCGGACTCGCTCGCCGCAGCCATCCGTCGCGTGGCCGAGAGCCGCGCGTCAGGACAGCGCGGCGCGCTCGACGCGGCCCTGGCCGACGTCGCGCGCGAAGCGCTCCGGTGGCGGGCGCGCCTGTAGGTCCGGCGCGCCCGCCGGCCATGCAATCCAGGGTGTGAGCATTCCGAGAGCTGTCAGCGCTCGGAATGCTCACACC
>JAEMSV010000059.1:2877-22852 GCA_016462625.1 Solirubrobacteraceae bacterium
CATTGTGGTTCGTGACGCGAACCAGAATGCGCACACCCCTCCATCCACGACCCAGATCGCATCACCATGTCTCTCACCGTCATCGGTCTCCACGAGGACCGCACCATCGAGCAGCTCGAGCGCTGCGTATCCGCGGAGGACGGCGCGCTCGGCGTGCTGTGCGCCGACGGGCACGTCGGCTACTCGCAGCCCATCGGCGGCGCGGTCGGCTACCGCGAGCACATCTCCCCGTCCGGCGTCGGCTACGACATCGGCTGCGGGAACAAGGCCGTGCGGACCAACCTCCGCGTGGACGAGCTCCAAGCCGATGTCCCCCAGCTCATGGACGCGATCGTCGAGCGGATCAGCTTCGGCGTGGGCCGGCGCAACGACGAGCCCGTCGACCACCCGGTGATCGACGCGATCGGCGCGGCGGAGTTCGCGCCGCAGCGCCAGCTGCGCGATCTCGCGGCCAAGCAGCTCGGGACCGTGGGCGCCGGCAACCACTACGTCGACCTCTTCGCAGACGAGGACGGCTGGGTGTGGGTCGGCGTGCACTTCGGCTCGCGCGGGTTCGGGCACAAGACGGCGTCGGGATTCCTCGCGCTCGCGCAGGGCATCCCGTTCGACGAGAAGGCGAAGGAGGGCGAGATGGACAGCCCGCCGATCCTCTTCCCGATCGTCTCCGAGCTCGGCCAGTCGTACCTGGCGGCGATGACCCTCGCCGGCGAGTACGCCTACGCCGGTCGCGACGTCGTCGTCGACCGCGTGCTGGAGATCCTGGGCGCGACCGCCACCCTCGAGGTCCACAACCACCACAACTACGCCTGGCGTGAGCGTCACGGCGAGGACGAGTACTGGGTCGTCCGCAAGGGCTGCACCCCTGCGTTCCCCGGTCAGCTCGGCTTCGTCGGCGCCTCGATGGGCGAGGACGCGGTGATCCTCGAGGGCGTCGACTCCCCGTCGGCGGTGGCGGCTCTGCGTTCCACGATCCACGGTGCGGGGCGTGCCCTGAGCCGGACGAAGGCCGCGGGCAAGCTGCGCAAGCGCTGGGTCAACAACGTGCGAGACGACCGCGCGGTGTACGAGACCCAGGACGCAGCGCTGGCCGCGCCCGGCGCGTCGAAGGCCCGCCACGTGCGCGTGCGCGTGGGCGGGGCGGTCGACTTCCCGAGCGTGAGGGCCGAGCTGCGCGAGCGCGGCATCGAGCTGCGTGGCGGGGCCGCCGACGAGGCGCCCGCCGCGTACAAGCGCCTCGACGAGGTGCTCACCCACCACGCCGACAGCGTGGTGGTGCGCCACCGCCTGCGCCCGATAGGCGTGGCGATGGCGCCGGCGGACACGTTCGATCCCTACAAGGACTGAACGTCCAGCGTCGAACGTTGAGATTCCGGGGTCCTGACCCCGGAATTTCGACGTTCGACGGGGTCAAGCCGCGCGGGCACTGCCCGGCGTCTCGCCGGTCCAGCGCCGGTACGCCCGGGAGAACCCCGCGGCGTCGTGGTAGCCCAGCCGCGCGGCGACCTCCTGGACCGTCAGCCCGCCCGTCCGCAGCAGCTCGGTCGCGAGCGTCGCACGGACCTCGTCGGTGAGTGCGCGGAACGACGTGCCCTCCGCCGCGAGGTGCCGGCGCAGCGTGCGCGCGTCGATGTGCAGCGCGCCCGCAACCTCTTCCATGGACGGCGGCTCAGACAGGTCCGCGAGCAGCTTTGCCCGCACCGAGGCTGCGACGCCGTGACGCGCCCGCCGGCGGTCGAGCAGCTCCGCGCACTGCTCCTCCAACGCCTTGGCCGTGAACGGGTCGGCTTGCGGGAGCGCGGCGTCGAGCGCCACCCGGTCGACGACCAGCTCATGGGACGCGGCGCCCGTGCGGAGATCGACGCCCGGCAGCGCGGCACGAATCGCCGCGGCACGCTCGCCGTCGAAGCTCGTCGAGACATGCACCGGGCCCATCTGCCCCAGGATCGTCGGGACGAGGCGGCCGACCTTCGTGATCTCGCGCTCCACGAAGAACCCGCGGACGTCTGCCGGGATCTCCTCGTCGAGCAGCCGCACCCGCGCGCCGGTCGCGTCCTCGCGGATCTCGGGGCGGATGAACGCGAAGGACAGCGGCGCGTACCGGACGCCGAGCCGCAGGACGTCGCGCCCGGTGGCAGCGGTCAGCAGCGCGAAGCCCGCCATGCCGAACGTGCCGAGCGTGTAGCGAGACCCCGCGTCGACCCCCAGCCCGGGTGGGTCACCGAGCGCGGCCACGAGGTTCCGGCCGATCGCCAGCTCCTGGCCGGCCTCGACCTCGGCATCGACCGCATCGAGCTCTGCGATGGTCAGCCCGGTCCCCGTGAGGCACGTCGCGGCATCAAGCCCGCGGTCCGTCCCGACCGCCACGAGCAACCGCGCGGCGGCGGCACTGCGGCGAAAATCCCATGCCGGTTGCGCGTCCATGTCCGGAAATGACAATAGGTCGTCCGCGGCGCGCATGGTGCAGACGCATGCCCCCGCCGATGATCGACGTATGGGAAGCACTCCGTCCGTGGTCATCATCGGTGCCGGCTTCGGTGGGCTCGCAGCCGCCATCGAGCTGAAGCGCAACGGCATCGAGACCTTCACGGTCCTCGAGCGCCACGACCACGTCGGCGGGGTCTGGCAGGCGAACGAGTACCCCGGGGCGGCGTGCGACGTGCCGTCGATCATCTACCAGTTCTCCTACGCACTGAATGGCGACTGGAAGCACCGCTACGGCCGCCAGGCCGAGATCCGCGAGTACCTCGGCAAGGTCTCGAGCGACTTCGGCATCGACCCACACGTCCGCTTCAACACCGAGGTCAGCGCTGCGACCTTCCACGAGGACGCCGGCACCTGGGAGGTCACGACCGCCGGCGGCGAGACGCTGACCGCGGACGTCGTCATCTGCGCCACGGGCCAGCTCAGCCAGCCGGCCATCCCGCCGATCACCGGCCTCGACGGGTTCACTGGCCAGCACATGCACTCCGCCGAGTGGGACCCGAGCGTCGACATCAAGGGGAAGAAGGTCGCCGTCGTCGGGGGTGGCGCCAGCGCGATCCAGCTCGTCCCGACCATCGTCGACGAGGTCGAGCACCTCACCGTCATCCAGCGCGACCCGAGCTGGATCGTCAACAAGTACGACTGGAAGGTCGGCCCGGCCGAGCGCGCGCTCATGAAGCTCCCCGGCGTCGCCCGGCTCTACCACGACCTCATGTGGTGGTGGTTCGAAGTGCGGGCGCCCTCGATCAAGACGAGCTTCGACTGGCTGCGCGGCATCTGGGCCGCCGAGCGCCGCCGCCACATCAAGAAGACGCTGAAGGACCCGAAGAAGGTCGCCGCAGCGACCCCCGATTACACGTTCGGCTGCAACCGGCTGCTGCTCTCAAACGACTGGTACCCGACGCTCGCCCGCGAGGACGTCGACCTGCTCGGCGAGGCGGTCACCGAGATGACCCCGACGGGCCTCGTCTGCGGCGACGGCACGACGGTCGAGGCCGACGTGGTCATCTGGTGCACCGGCTTCAAGGCGACCGAGTACCTGTCCCCCATCGACATCGTCGGCCGCGACGGCCTGCACATCCGCGAGGCGTGGAGCGACGGGCCCGAGGCCTACCTCGGCCTCACCACTCCGGGTTTCCCGAACCTCTTCATGAGCTATGGCCCGAACACCGGCAGCCTCACGAACTCGATCGTCTACCTCGTCGAGCGCCAGGCCGCGTACATGCGTCAGGCCGTCGAGCACCTGGGCCGCACGGGCGGCTGGATCGATGTGCGCCCCGACGTCCACGACGCGTTCAACGCCCGCCTGCAGGAGCGGATGCAGGGAACGTCCTTCGCCTCGGGCTGCCCGGGCTGGTACACGACGGACAGCGGCAAGGTCACGCAGGTCTGGGTCGGCTCGCACATCGAATACGGGCACCGCACGCGGGAGTTCGACCCCGGCGTGTACGAGCAGCACCCGGTGCGGGCGCTCGCCTCGGCCTAGCCCGCAAGCGTGTCGGCGATCGCCACGGCGACGAGCACCGCACTCGCCGCAGCGATCCCCACGATCAGCGTCAGCGGGGCCGTCGCGGCGGCCAGAATCGCCAGCGCTGCGACACCCAGCATCCGCGAGGACGGCACCCGGCCGAGCGTCTCGCGCAGATAGAACGCGTGCGCCAGCAGGACCAGCGCCGGGCCGCCGAACGCGAGGATCGTGAACCCGAGCGTCGCCTCGTCACCGGGGTGTGCGATCGCGAGCTCGTCGCCCACGGCGATCGCGATCAGCGCCAGAACGACCAGCGTGAGCGTCCACGTCCCGGACCACCCGACCTGGCCCGCGTCGTCCACGCGGGCGACGGCGTCCGCGCCGATCTGCTCGACGCGCTGGAAGTAGCACCACCACAGCGCGACGGTGCCGACGAAGCTGATCGCGAGCGCAAGCAGGCGCTCGGGCGCGAACTCCGTGTTGACGAAGGTGTTCCCGGTACTCAGGACCGTCTCGCCCAGCGCGATGATGAAGAAGAGCCGGAAGCGCTCCAGCAGGTGCTCGCCCGCGATCTCGCTGTGCTCGAGGTCGATCGCCCGGCCACGCCCGGGCAACCAGTGCAGCGTGGAGACCCCGATGTACGTGGCGACGACCGCGACGCCCCACAGGGCGATCCGCGCGTCCCCGTCCACCAGCGCGCCCGCGATCCACAAGCCCCCGGTGAGGACCTCCCACACGAGGTCGTTGAGGAAGTGCTCCCCGTGGGCCCGCCCGCGGAGCGCGACCATCAGGAACGCCGCCCGCCCGATCTGCATGGCGAGGTACCCCACGACGAAGAGCCAGGCATGGTCCCCGAAGGCCTCGCCGATCCCGACCGACATGACGAGGCTCGCGAACATCAGCCCGATCAGGAGCGCGCGCACAGGCATGCGGTCGGGCTCCAGCCAGTTCGCCCCCCACGCCGTCATGTACCACGCGTAGACGACCGCCAGCGCGAGGATCAGCGTCTCGAGGCCCGTCCGCAGGTCGATGTGCTCGACCAGGTGGTGCGAGAGCTGCCCGATCGCGAAGACGTAGACGAGATCGAAGAACAGCTCGAGCGGAGTGACGCTGCGGTCGGCCTCCGGATCCCGCGAGGCCTCCGTGGTCACTGCGCGCCGCTGAGATCCGCGCGCAGCTTGCGCGCGTCCCTGAGATACACGTGCCGGGTCTCGTGCCCGATCTCCGCGTAGAAGTGCATGAGGATCCGGATGACGTTGGGCAACGCGCCCGGGACCGGGATCTCGCGGGTGCACAGCAGCGGCACCGTGTTGAACCCGAGCTCGCGCGCGGCGACGGCGGGGAACTCGGCGTCGAGGTCCTCGGTCATGCTGAAGATGCAGCTGACGACATCCTCGGTGCTCAGCGCGTTGCGCTGCAGGATCTCGGAGAGGAGCTCCTCGGTCGCATCGAGGATCTGCTGGCGGTCATTGGCGTCGACGGTCGTCGCGCCGCGAAGGGCGTACAGGCGCATGGGCGGCGAGGATGGTGTCACACGCCCGCGCGGCGCAGGAGCTCGACCTCGTCGACGGACAGCTTGCGGAACTTCCCGGGCGCGAGATCGTTGAGCTGCAGCGGCCCGAACTTGACGCGCTGGAGCGACAGGACCGGATGCCCGACGGCCTCGCACATCCGGCGGACCTGGTGCTTGCGGCCCTCGTGGATGGTCAGCTCCAGGACGGTGCCCGAGACGCGATTGACCCGAGCCGGCGCGGTGCGGCCATCGTCGAGCTTCACGCCCTGACGCAGCCGTTCGACCGCGCGCTGGCTGATCGGGCCGTCGGTCACCTTCACGCGATAGGTCTTCGACACCTCGAACGACGGGTGGGTCAGCTTGTGGGCGAGCGCGCCGTCGTTCGTCAGCAGGATGAGGCCGGTGCTGTCGGCGTCGAGGCGCCCGACGGGATACAGCCGCCCGTGCTTCCCGGGGACGAGGTCGACGACCTTGCGGCGCTCATGCGTGTCCTTCGCCGTCGAGACGTAGCCGGCGGGCTTGTTGACCGCGAAGACGACCCGCCGCTCCTCCCCCGCGATGGTCACGCCATCGACGGCGACCTTGCTGGAGCCGTCGACGTCGCGGGCCGGATCGAGCACGATCTCACCGCCGATCGTGACCCGGCCCTCGCGGATGATCTCCTCCGAGGCGCGGCGAGAGGCGACGCCTCCGTGGGCAAGGAATTTGGCGAGCCTCATGGCGCTGTCACCATAGGAGGCCCGCGTATGGATCTCGAACTCCTCCACTCCACCCTCGATGACCTCGGCCAGCCCGCGTTCCGCGCGAAGCAGGTCTGGGCCTGGGCGGCCCGGGGCGCCAGCGGCTACGACGAGATGACCGATCTGCCCGCCGCCCTGCGCGGGGAGCTCGCCGAGCGTGTGCCGTTCAGCTCCCTCGAAGTCACCCGGCAGGCGGAGTCGCGCGACGGCACGATCAAGACGCTCTTCAGCACGCACGACGGGCGGGCGATCGAGGCCGTGCTCATGCGCTACCGCGACGGCCGGCGCTCGCTCTGCCTGTCCTCACAGTCCGGTTGCCCGCTGACGTGCACCTTCTGCGCGACCGGCGCGATGAAGTTCGGCCGCAACCTCACGGCGTCGGAGATCCTCGACCAGGCGCTGCATTTTCGCCGGATCGAGGAGGTCGACCACGTCGTCTTCATGGGCATGGGCGAGCCGATGATGAACCTCGACCACGTGCTCGAGGTCTGCCGCCGCCTGCCGGACGTGGGGGTCACGAACCGCCGGACCGCGATCTCCACCGTCGGCTGGATCCCCGGGATCGACCGCCTCGCCGAGGAGTCGATGCCGATCCGGCTGGCGCTCAGCCTGCACGCGCCCGAGGACACGCTGCGGTCGGAGATCATGCCCGTGAACGACCGCTATCCGCTGGCGGACGTGCTTGCCGCATGCGAGCGCTTCTACGAGAAGAAGCGCCGCCAGGTCTTCATCGAGTACGTGATGCTCGCCGGCGTCAACGACCGGTACGAGCAGGCGGTCCAGATGGCCGAGATCCTCGATCCGAAGATCTACAAGATCAACCTGATCCCGTACAACCCCACCGGGTCGCCCTACGACGGCTCGGCCCGAGGTGCCATCGGGGTCTTCCGCGACGCGCTCGAGGAGCGCGGGCTGCGCGCGACGATCCGCCTGACCCGAGGCCAGGACATCGACGCGGCGTGCGGGCAGCTCGCAGCGAAAGCTGCCGCGGCCTAGCCCGGAATCGCGAACAGCGAGCGCAGGCTCCCGGCGAGCTCGATGTCGCCGTCGACCTTCA
The DNA here is from genome assembly GCA_016462625.1 of Solirubrobacteraceae bacterium. The sequence continues at coordinate 10,137 of JAEMSV010000059.1, forward strand.
GCCGCCCGTCCTGCCAGAGCTTGATGCCGTTCACGCCGCCGAGCACCAGCCGCATGAACGTCACGGCGTCGCACTGCAAGACCGCCGCAGGCTCACCGATCGGCTCGCGGGAGGTCGTGACCTTGGCGTCGTGGAAGTGCACGTCGAACCGGTCCGGCTGCCCCCCGTCCTCACCGTCGATCTCGAACCGCACCAGCGCGTCGACGCCGGCTGCCTTCTCGGGGTCGACGTGCTGGGCCATCCGGCTGAACACCTCGTCGAGGACCGGCTGGCGCATGGAGCCGCCAACCATCTCCGCCACGCTGGCGTCATCCATGTGACGGAGGTTGCGGGCGACGTGATCGGCGTCAATCCCTGAAAAGCGAGGATCCGAGGACATCTCAGACGAGGGTGTTCCCACGACCGCGCGACCCTAACAAAGACACGCGGGTGTGTCAGATAGTCGGGGTGGCGTCCGCTCCGCCGTCGACGGCCGCGAGCACGGGTGTGGGGGTCTCCCCCTCACCCTCCGGCGAAGGGCCCATGCGGGCCTCCCCGGCCCGCAGCAGCCGGTCGCGCAGCGCGGCCTGCTCCTCGGGCGTCGGATCCCAGGCGCTGACGTCCGGGAGCGCCTTCAGCGACTCCAGGCCGAAGAGCTTCAGGAACAGCGGGGTCGTGCGGTACAGGATCGCGCCGAACTGCGATCGGCCGGACTCCTCGATCAGACCACGCTCGATGAGCGTGCCCGAGGCGGAATCGGCGCTGACGCCGCGGATCCGCGTGATCTCCGGCCGCGACACCGGCTGGAGGTAGGCGACGATCGAGAGCGTCTCGGCCTGGGCGGGCGTGAGCGGCGGGGTGCGCGGCTTGGCCAGCAGCCGCCGGGCGGCCGCCTCCGCGATCGGGTCGGTCCCGATCGTCACGCCGCCCGCGACGCGCTTGAGCTGCAGTCCGCGCTCACCCGGCGCGTAGATCTGATCGAGCTCCGCCAGGGCCTCGGCGATCTCGTCGGCGTCGTGCTCGGTGACCTCGACGAGCGCGTCGACGGACACCGGGTCCGGCGAGAGGAACAGCAGCGCTTCGATGATCCGTGCGAGCTCGCTCATGCTGTGGCCGCCTGTGCCAGCGCGCCGCCTGCTTCGACCGCCGCGATGCGGATCTCGCCGAAGCACTCCTCCTGCTGCCAGTCGGCCTGGCCGCTCTTGTAGAGCTCCAGCAGCGCCCAGAGCGTGACCGCGACGGTCACGCGGTCGGCGTCCTTGACGGCCTCGTCGAACGTGAACGCCCCGCGGCGAAGCAGCGACTTCAGGTGGGTCAGGCGCTCGCCGACCGAGACGCGGTGCTCGGTCATGTGGCGGACCGAGACCTCCTCGGGGAGCCGCAGCAGCTCGCCGATGGCCTTGCCGAGCCGCGCGGGCTTGTAGACGGCGCCGGCCTCCTCAAGGCGGGACTCGCGCAGGAACGGCGGCAGCGGGGCGCTGCGATAGCGCACGCCCTCCTCGCCCTCCAGGCGCGCCGCCAGATGCTCGGCAGCGCGGCGGTACCGCTGCGCGTCGATCATGCGGGCCAGCAGCTCCTCGGCCGCCTCCTGGGGCTCGAGGTCGAGCAGATCCTCGTCCTCGCGCGGCAGCATGAGCCGGGACTTCAGCTCGAGCAGCGCAGCGATCAGCACGAGGAACTCGGTGGCGACCTCGAGATCCAGCTCACCCTTCGACTCGAGATGGTCGAGATAGGAGACGACCACCTCCGCCAGCGAGACCTCCATGAGGTCCACCTCGTCCCGCAGGACGAGCGTCAGCAACAGGTCGAACGGGCCAGTGAAGACCTCGAGGTCGAGATCCAGGACAGCAGCGACGTTCATCTGCTGAGGCAGGCTACCGACGGGGTCCGACGCCCATGGCCTCGCGGACGTCCACCAGCGTCTCGGACGCCAGCCCACGGGCCTTTTCGGCCCCGGCGGCCAGGATCGCCTCGATGGCGTCCTCGTCGCCGCGGAGCTCGGCGTAGCGCTCCCGGACGGGCGCGAGCATCGCGTTCACCGCATCGGCGGCGGCGACCTTCAGATCGCCGTAGCCCCGGGCGTCGCGCATGTCCTCGACGACGGCGTCAGGCGTGCGATCACTCGCCACGGCGAGGATGTCGATGAGGTTCGACACCCCTGGCTTGTCCGGCGCCTTGACGATCTCGTTGCCCGAGTCGGTCACCGCGCGCTTGAACTTCTTCTCCAGCGCCTTGGGCTCGTCGAGCACGTAGACCGTGCCCTCGGGCGTGCCCCCGGTGGTCGACATCTTCCGCGTCGGCTCCTGCAGATCCATGATCCGCGCGCCGACCTCCGGGGTCCGCTGCTCGGGGACCACGAGGATCTCCTCGCCTTCGGGAGCGAAGCGCGCGTTGAAGCGCCGGGCGACATCGCGCATGAGCTCGAGGTGCTCACGCTGGTCCTCACCGACCGGCACCTCACCGGCGCGGTAGGCCAGCACGTCGGCGGCCATGAGCGCGGGGTAGAACAGCAAGCCGGCGCTGACGAGCTCGCGCTGCGCTGCGGACTTGTCGCGGAACTGGTGCATGCGGTTCAGCTCACCGATCGCCGTCACCGACGACAGCAGCCAGCACAGCTCGGTGTGCTCGTGGACGTCGCCCTGGCGGAAGAGGATGCAGCGCTCGGGGTCGAGGCCGGCGGCGAGCAGGATCGCCGTGGTGTCGTAGACGCGCTCGCGCAGCTCCACCGGGGCGTACGCGACGGTGATCGCGTGGAGGTCGACGATGCAGTAGATGCCCGGATCGCCGCGGTCCTGGCCCTCGACGTACTGCCGGATCGCCCCGATGTAGTTGCCGAGGTGCTTGCGGCCGGTGGGCTGGATGCCGGAGAAGATGCGCACGCGCTGAATCTAGTCGCTCTGCCTCCCGGTCCGACCACCGGGACGGGTCGCCTTCTCCCATCGGTCGGTGCTCGGCGCCGCCCTGGGTTGCCACCATCGCCCTACGGCGAGAAGGACCTCAAGCCGAGTGCGTGGGATGGGACTCGCCGGTCCCGGGCGGCGTCGTAGGGGAAGCAGCGGCGCCGCCCGGGCCGGTGACGAGCACGACCACGGTCTGCTGGATCAGCACCACGACGGTCGCCACGACGAACGCGGGCGCCGTTCCCCACGGCTCGACGGCCAGGGCGACGATGGTGAAGAACACCAGGACCGCTGGGAGCCCGAGGACCAGGCCGCGAAGGAGCGCGAGCGTCGGATCCCGCCCCTGGGTGGCGAGCGAGAAGCCCGTCAGGACGCTGATCGCGATCGGCGAGAGCGCCAGAGCGCCGCTCAGCCGCGGACCGGCCGCGTCGGCCGCCGCGGTGATCGCCACGACGAGCGTGGCGGCGGCGACGGCCCGCAGCGGAAGGTCCCAGACCGGTGAGGGCCGGGACAGCCCGAGGGCCGGCGGGTGGGGCAACACCCGCGCGCCGGCCACGAGCGCCACCGCCCCGCACGCCGCCGCGACGAGCGGGCCGGCTTCGAACCCGGCCACGACGACCGCGCCTACAAGGAACGCCACCCACGCCGCAGCCAGGCTGACCGCGGTGCCGAATCGCGCGCTCGCGGCCGCCAGCACGACCATGAACACCACGATGGCGACCAGTGCCAGCAGCGTTCCGGCCGCCGCGTCGGCCGCGAACGCCTCGCCCTGGTCGAGCGCCAGGGCGAGGAGCACCGGACCCGCGACGATCGGCAGCGACCCCAGCAGGCCGGCGGCACGCGGTCCGTACCGGCGCCCGGCCAGCGAGGCCCCGACGACCAGCGCCGGGGCGAGCAGCAGCTTCAGCGCGATGACGCCGATGGCCGGGCTCAGCCCTTCACGACGTAGAGCGAGCCCGCGTCCCGGGCGCCGTTGTTCGCGAATCCCGCGCCGATCACGATCTCGCGCTTGCGGTCGCCGTCGACGTCGGCGGTGTCGAGCTCGTAGCCGGACTGGTCCTGCTTGGCCGCGCCGACGAACCGCGTGTCGGCGGCGCCCGGGCGGCTGAGGTCGGTGGTCTGACCGCGCGCGGGAACCTCGACGGCGTACGTCACGCCCGCGTCGACCCGGCCGAGGCCGCCGGCCAGGAACGCGCTGAGCGCGATCCGCCCATCACCCAGCGGGGCGACCTGCCAGCCCGCCCGATCGCCCGCGAACCCGCCGACGATGCGCGCGCCGAGCTCGGCGGGGACCGGGTAGCCGACCGGGGTCGTGTCCCTGCGCCCGAAGACGATCGTGATCTCGCCGGCCAGCTTGCGATCCGCCGCGCTCGCGGTCGGCGCGCCGATCGCGAGGTCGTCCAGCCCATCGCCGTCGACGTCGCCGAGCCCCGTGACGGACTTGCCGAACGACGCGCCCGGCGTCTGTGGCCCGGTCGCGCCACCGATGACGAAGCCGCCGAAATCCGGCTTGGCGAACTCGATCTTCTTCGGGCGGTCCTTGCGGCCGAAGACCACGACGACGGCGTTGTCCGTCGTGAGCGCGATGTCATCCAGCTCGTCGCCGTTGACATCGCCGACGCCCCAGGCGCCGGAGGTCTCGCCCTCCTCGTCGCCGGAACCCTCGATCGCCACGCGACGGGTCGAGCACGAATTGCGCTTCCACGTGCGGGCGCCGAAGCAGATCTCCGAGTAGCCGGGACCGATCGCGTCGACGATGTCGTCGACGCCATCGCCGTCGAAGTCGCCAGCCGCCTCCGGTCCCGACGCCTGCGGATACTCGAGCACGCCCTTCGGGCGGCGCGCGAGGTCGATCGCGGTCTTGCCGCCCGTCGAGAGCACGAGGTAGGCGCGCTCATCGCCGCCGATGCCGTCGGTCACGGCCAGGTCCGGCATGCCGTCGCCGTTGACGTCCCCGACGCCGGCCACGTGATCACCGGCGCTGTTGCCCGCCTCGCGGCCGACGAACCGCGTGACGCGCGGAGCCTTGTCGATCCGGACCGTGCGACCAGGCAGGCTGATCAGCCGGCGCGGGCTGAAGACGAACGCCGCACCGGCGCCCGAACGCCGGCCGGAGCTGAAGTTGATCGCGCCCGCGACGAGCTCGTCGCCCGCGCGGCCGTCGCGGTTGCCCGCGTTCGCGACCCGATCGCCGAACTGGTCGCCCTTCGCGACGCCGTCGACGCGCAGGACGAACTCGGCCTGCAGATCGACCGTCTTGGTCGTCGTCGCCGCGGTCGCTCCCGCCGGCGCGAGCAGTGCGCCGGCAAGCGCCAGCGCGGCGATGGCTGGAGCACGACCGAGGCGATTCGGCGTGCGTGGATGAGCGCAGGAGGAAGCGTGCATGCACCTGCAACCATCGCGGATCGGCCGTCTTACGGTCGGGAGACGATCGCAGACGTCGCGCGCAGGGTGCTGGCCTCGCGGTAGGCGACAATCCCGGCGTGCCCGACCGGCTGCGGTTCACGGGGACCTGGCGCCACTACCAGGAGCTGGCCCTCGACGCGTTCGACCGCGACGTCGCGGCCGGGCGTACGCGCACGCACATCATCGCGCCGCCGGGCTCGGGCAAGACCGTCCTCGGACTGGAGATGATCGCCCGCCTCGGGCAGCCCGCCGTGGTGCTGGCGCCGACCGCCACGATCCAGGCGCAGTGGCCGCGGGCACTCCAGGCGTTCGCCCATCCCGACGGAACCAACGCGCTCGCCGGCACCGAGCCGGGTGCGCGGATCACCTGCCTGACCTACCAGGCGATCTGCCGCGTCGACGATCCCGACGACGCGCTGCGCGCCCTGGCCGCCGAGCGGTGGGTCGCCGAGCGGGCCGTGGCAACCGCCGCCGAACCGGCCGCCGTGGCGACCGAGACGGCCACGTGGACGGGTGAGGCCGCTCGCCGCCGCGACCGCGAGCAGACGCGCATCCTCGCCGGCCTCAAGCGCGCGGTCGCGCGCGGCGAGCACCCCGAGCTCGAGCTGGCCGATCTCTTGGCGGCGGGGGCGCAGGAGCGCATCGCGGCGCTGCAGGCGGCGGGCGTGCGAACGGTCGTGCTCGACGAGTGCCACCACCTGTCCGGGCTCTGGGGCTATCTCATCCGCGCCGTCGTGGCGGCGCTCGGAGACGTCCACCTCGTCGGTCTGACCGCGACGCCACCCGACGAGCTGACCGAGGACGAGCACGACCTCTACGACGAGCTGCTCGGCCCCGTCGACTTCTTCGTCCCGACGCCTGCCGTCGTCAAGGACGGGTTCCTCGCCCCCTACCAGGAGCTCGCGTGGCTGACCGAGCCGCTCGTGTCCGAGCGCGCATGGCTGGCCGAGCACGACGTGCGCTTCGCCGAGCTCGTCACCGCGCTGCACGACGACACCGAGAGCCCGCTCTCGTTCCCCGCCTGGGTCATCCACCGGATGCGCGAGCGCGGCCGGGAGGACGGCGACGCCGAGATCCCGTGGGAGCGGTTCCAGCGGCGGAGGCCCGCACTGGCCCGGGCCGGCGTGCGCTTCCTCGCGTCGGCCGGGATGAGCCTGCCCGCCGGCGCGCCGCGCGGTGAGGCCTACGCGCGGCAGCCCGACCTCGACGACTGGCTCGTGCTGCTCGAGGACTACGCCATGCGCCGGCTGGCGCCCGACCCGTCGCCCGAGGCCGCGTCGCGCTACGACGCAATCGCGGCGGCGCTGCGTGAGCTCGGCTTCCAGCTCACTCGGCGCGGGCTGCGGCGCGGTGCCTCGGAGGTCGACCGCCTGCTGACATCTTCGGCGGCCAAGCCGCTGGCGCTCGTCGAGGTTCTCGGGGCGGAGTCCGACGCGCGCGGGCCGGATCTCCGGGCGCTGGTGCTTTGCGACAGCGAACGCGCGTCACGCCGAGCCGACGATGCGCTCGCGGGCGTCCTGGACCCCGGCGCGGGCACCGCTGCGCGCGCGGTCGCCGCGCTCGCGGACGATCTCCGGACCGCGCCGCTGCGACCGCTCCTCGTGAGTGGACGCGGACTGCGCTGCGTGACCGGCGACGCCGACGCGCTCCTCGCCGCGCTGGCGGCCGCCGCGCCCGAGCTCACCGGGTGGCGGGCAGAGCCCGGCGAGGACGAGCTCATGCGCTTGCTCGCCGACGGCGCCGGGTGGACCTCACGGCGCTGGGTCGCGCTCGCCACCGGGCTCCTGCACGACGGCGTGACCCAGGCGATCGTCGGCACCCGCGGCCTGCTCGGCGAGGGCTGGGACGCGCCGACCGTGAACTGCCTCGTAGACCTCACCGTCGCCACGACCGGCGTGTCGGTGCGGCAGATGCGCGGGCGCTCGCTCCGGCTCGATCCTGAGCGGCCGGAGAAGATCGCGTCGAACTGGGACGTCGTCTGCGTCGCTCCCGGGCTGGCCCGCGGCGAGGCCGACTACCGCCGCTTCGTCCGCCGCCACGCGCATCTGCTCGCCCCGGCCGAGGACGGCGCGATCGAGGCCGGCCCCTCGCACGTCCATCCGGCCCTCGGCCCGTTCGGACCGCCCCCGGCCGACGAGTTCGCCGAGATCAACGCCGCGTGCGCCGGGCGGGCAGCCGACCACGATGCCGCCCGTGAGCGGTGGGCCATCGGCGAGCCCTACGAGGCCGTGGAGGTCGCCACCGCGGTGGTGCGACCTCGCAGGCGGGCCGCCGGGCCCGAGCGCCCGGCGCTCACGCAGGCGCCGCGCTACGCCGGTGCCGGCTGGACGAACTGGTCGGCCGGATGGCGGCCCGCACACGCCCGGAGCCTCTTCCCCGTCGTCCCGCCGCTGGACCTCGTCGCGCGGGCGCTGGCCGACGCGTACGTCGCGCTCGGCGAGCTCCGGCCGGAGGCCGCGGCGTCGCTGGACCTCGAGCCCCGCACCACCGGCCACGTCCGCTGCGCGCTGACCGCCGCGACGCCCGAGGAGGCGGGCCGCTTCGCCCGCGCCCTCGAGCAGACCCTCTCCCCCGTCGAGGCCCCGCGTTACCTCGTCTCGCGCGCCGTGGCGATCCCCGGGCTGGGTCGCGTGGCCGCGGTCGGCCGCGCGCTCACCGGCCGCCCGACCCTCGACACCGTGTGGCACGCCGTGCCCGACGACCTGGGCTCGCACAAGAAGCGGGCCGAAGCGCTGCACGCCGCCTGGACCCGCTGGCTCGGACCGTCTCGGCTCGCCTTCACGCAGCGCGACGACGTCGGCCGCCGCGCGCTGGCGACCGCTGCCGCGCAGGAGACCGAGTTCGAGACCGTCGTTCGGGACGTCTGGCGGTAGCGACTACAGCCCGCGCGACGTGGTGCGCAGGTTGCCCGTGCGGTCGGTGGCGACCACGGACACCTTCGCGGCGCCGCTCTTGGGCAGCGTGAACGTCCTCGTCACCGTGATCGCCCTGCGGCCCGAGCGGCGTCCGAGCGGGATCTGCACCGTGCCCCTGCGGCCGAACGCGATCTGCAGGCGGGCGATGCCGCGCGTGTCGCTCGCGGTGATCTGCACGGTCACGCGCCGGCCCCGCCGGGCGAGCACCCGGACCTTCGCCTTCGGCTTGACCGCGTCGTTGAGGACCGCGCGCGCGATCTGCTGCTGGCGCTCGCGCGAGAGCTCGTCGAGGCTCGTCAGCTTCGGCGCCTTGCGCTTCTGCGCCCCCGTGCCGCCGACGGCGCCGCCCTCGTAGGAGATCCGCACCCAGTCGGTCGTCGGGTACAGGCGGCTGAGACGGTCGGTGTCGGCGCCGGCGTCGGTGGTGTCGTTCGTCACCGAGCCCGACAGCGAGGCCTTGTCGGCCTTCCCGTCGCAGTCCCAGTCGACGGCCTTGCCGAGCTGGAACGGCTGGATCTTGTCCGCGGCGTGGGCGCCCGTGCAGTAGTAGCGCGACCACTGGCCCGAGCCCGCGCCGCTGGCCGGCGCGCCCTTCGTCTCGTCGAGCTTGGCCTCGTCGATGCCGGTGATCGTGTCCGTGCCCAGCGCCGAGTACGCGAACAGCCCGGCGTCCTTGTTCGTCGTCGACGGCACGCCGGTGAGCTGGAAGAGGTAGCTCATCAGCGACGGGTAGACCGGGCTGTAGTTCACCGCGCCGGTGCCGCCGTGGTCGAGGCCGAGCGTGTGGCCGAGCTCGTGCATGAAGGTGCGGGCCTCCTGCTCGGGCGTGCCCCACGAGCAGTACGCGACGCCGGCGCCGCAGTCCTTCTCGGTCCCCAGCGTGACCATGAAGTTCGCCGACGGGCCGGAGCGCGCCAGGCCGCTGCTGGAGTTCGTCGCCGACTTGTAGCGATGGGCGGCGAGCGCGTACCGGAAGACCTTCGTGCGGTCGCCGGTGAACTCGGCGTCGCGGATCTTGTCGAAGTCGGTCCAGTCGTAGCTCGTGGTGCCGTCGGCGTTCTTCTTCGTCGTGCCGAGGACCGCCTGGAACGCGACCTCCGCGGCCGTTGACTCCTTGCCCCAGGTCGTCCCCTTCTCCGGGTCCATGACGCTGTCCGAGCCGTGATCGACGTGCAGGCGGATGCCCTGCTTGCCGTCCGGGTTGTCGACGGGCGCGGCGGCGTACGCGGCGACGACCTTCTTCAGCTCTGTGCGCGACAGCTGCTTGCCCTTCATCCAGTCCATGCGGACGAAGAGGTCCTTGTGCTTGGGGTCGGCGCCCCAGCCCTTGAGGTCGAGGTCCTGCTTGCCGTCCTCGTCGATGTCGCCGTCCTTCTCCCAGCTGTCGGGGAGGCCGTCGCCGTCGGTGTCGGTCTTCGCCGCCGTGACGGTGAAGGTCAGCGTCTGGCTGGCGGTGCCGCCGTCCTCGTCGGTCGCCTTCGCGGTGACGGTGTACGTGCCCGCGCCGTAGGCCTGCACGATCGCGTAGCCGAAGTCCGTGGCGCTGCTGGGCAGCCCCAGGACCTGGTTGCGGATCGTGTAGCTCGGGCCGCCGGTCCGCGCGATCGTCAGGTCGACGGTGGCGTTCGTCTCGGTCCCGTCGGGGTCGTCGACGACGGCCTTCAGGCCGACGTTGTCGCCGGGCGCGGGCTTGGCGATCCCCTGGCGGGTGAGGACGACCGTCGGCGGTGCGTTCGTCTGCGTGTAGAGGACGGTGTCCTCGCTGATGATCCCCTCCTCGGTCATCGCCTGGATGACCGCGGTGTGCTTCTCGCCGGCCGTCGGCGACGCGGTGATCTGCAGCGTCCCGCTCGCCGGGCCGGGCGTGTCGAGGTACGCCGCGCCGTCGACCCGCACGAGGGTGCGGATGACGGTGTCATCGACCGGATTCGCGGCGCTGTAGGTGATCGCGGGGACGTCCTTGGCGCCGTAGACCGGCTTCGCCGTGGTGACCGAGACCGGCGCGCTGCGGTTGACCGTGTAGCGCGCGATGAGGAACGACGAGCCCCCGAGCGACGTCTGCGCGGTGCCGGCGACGTACACGCGGCCGATCCCGACGGTCGTGTCGATCGCGTTCCACTGCACGACCTGCCCCAGGCCGGGCTCGGCGACCGCTCCCAGCGGCTGGGTCAGCGGAGCGGCGAGATCCACGAAGCTCGGGTCCAGCGCGCCGCCGCCGACCTGCAGCCGGGCAAGCACCGGAGACGAGACGCCGCCGCCGACCGTGTCGCCGGCGACCAGCGTCTTGCCGCTGGCCTGCGGCGCCGCGGCGTATGCGCCGGCGTTCGCGGGCGCCGCGAGGTCGACGCGCGCGCCGATCGGCGTGCCGTCGGCCTCGAACCGTGCGCTGGCGATGCTCAGGCCGGATCGCCCGGCGGCGGTGAAGGAGTGGTTCTGCCCGGCCAGGCTGAGGCGGCTGCCCGTGAGCGCCACGCCCCGGAAGCTGACGTCCTGCCCGGCCCGGGCCGACCTCCTGAACGAGGTGCTTCGCAGCGTCAGTGCGGCACCGTCGAGGACGAAGGACTGCCCCTGCAGGTTGCCGGCCTGCACGGGCTCCGAGCCGCCGACGGCGACGACCGAGCCGTCCCCGTTGAGGTCGATGTCGTCCACGCCGGCGTCCGCACGCCAGCCGGCGTCGAGCTGGCGCTCACCGGTCATCGCGCCTGTCGCGGAGTAGCGCTGCACGAGGCTGCAGGTGTGCGCGGCCGCACTGATGGTGCAGTCGGCCGCGCCCCCGACGACGTAGCTCCCGTCGCCCGCCTCGGTGACGGTGCGCGCCACGGTTCCCGCGTCGTCGAGGTGATAGCCGCTGTGGCCGCCCGGCCCCGACGCCACGTCGCCGAAGCTGCGGTCCAGCGTGCCGTCGCGGAGCACCCGCGCGACGATCAGGCGCTTGGGCGAGTCCTGCTGGCCGACCACGACGATTCGGCCCTGACGGTCGACGAGCGCGTCCGTCGCCCGCGCGTCGGTGCCCGTGGGCTGGAGGAGGACCATGCCATCCCCGCTGAACGACGGGTCGCGCTGGCCGTTGCCGAAGTACACGGCGATGGCCATCGAGTTGTCGCCCCCGTGCACGCCGCGCCCGGCGACCATCACCGTGCCGTCGGCGAACGGCGCGACCGCCTCGGCGTAACCCTGGCCGCCCAGATCATCCCGGACGAAGCCGGCCTGTCCGGCCAGGTGGAAGCCGGGATCTCGTTGCAGCGCGTGCGCCCCCGCCGGGAGCGCGCACCACCCGATCAGGACGGCGCTCAGCGCCGCCCACCGACGGCGCTGCACCGTCAGCCGAGCGGCTGACGGATGACGGGGTTCTTCGCGGCGGCGGCCTCGTCGAGGCGGCGGACCGGCGTGGAGTACGGCGCCTCCTGGGCGATGGACGGATCGTCCTTCGCCTCCTTGAGGATCGCGCTGATCGCCTCGGCGAACCCGTCGAGCGTCTCGCGCGTCTCGGTCTCCGTCGGCTCGATGAGGAGCGCCTCGTCGACGAGCAGCGGGAAGTAGACCGTCGGCGGGTGGTAGCCGTAGTCGAGCATCCGCTTGGCCAGATCGAGCGTCTTGATCTGGAGCTCCTTCTTCATCGGCGCGCCCGACAGCACGAACTCGTGCATGCAGAGCTTCCCGAAGGCCAGCGGCAGGTGCGCCGCGACGTCGGGATCCTGGTGCAGCTTGGCGAGCAGGTAGTTCGCGTTCAGGACGGCCGTCTCCGACGCGTCCTTCAGGCCCTCGGCGCCGAGCGAGCGGATGTAGGCGTACGAGCGCACGAAGCAGCCGTAGTTGCCCTGGAAGCCGCGGAGCTTGCCGATCGACTTCGGGCGGCGCTCGGGATCCTCGATCAGATCGAAGGTCGGGCCGGCGCCGTTGCCCGACTCGATCCGCTCGATGACCGGGACCGGCAGGTACGGCTCGATGCGATCGGAGACCGCGATCGGGCCGGAGCCCGGGCCGCCGCCGCCGTGCGGCTGGGTGAAGGACTTGTGCAGGTTGAAGTGCACGATGTCGAAGCCCATGTCGCCCGGGCGGGTGATGCCCATGATCGCGTTGAGGTTCGCGCCGTCGTAGTAGAGGGTCGCGCCCACGTTGTGGACGATCGAGGCGATCTGCTCGATGTTCGGATCGAACACGCCGAGCGTGTTCGGGTTTGTGAGCATCAGGCAGGCGACGTTCTCGTCGGCCTTCGCCTTCAGGTCCTCGACGTCGACGCCGCCGTCGGGGTTCGTGCCGACCTTGACGACCTTGTAGCCCGCCATCGTCACGGTCGCCGGGTTCGTGCCGTGCGAGGTGTCCGGCGTCAGGACCGTCGTGCGGTGCTGGCCGCGGTCCTCGTGGAAGGCCCGCGTGAGCAGGACGCCCGCAAGCTCACCGTGCGAGCCGGCGCTCGGCTGCAGCGAGACGTGCGGCATCCCCGAGACCTCGCCGAGCGCACGCTCGAGGTTCCACATGAGCTCCAGCGCGCCCTGGGCGTGCTTGGGGTCCTGGA
>JAEMSV010000177.1 GCA_016462625.1 Solirubrobacteraceae bacterium
GAGCTCTGGTACGGGCGCTGGGACCGCTACGAGGCCGCCTACGACGCCGGGCCGAAGCTGCGATCGCGGCTCGCCGCGCTGCACGAGGAGGCGGCCTCTCGCGCCGCGCTCACGTTCGTCGCCTCGGACAAGCTCGCCTCGCTGGAGCGAGAGGCCGGCCGCGAGCCCGCGCTCGTGCCGCTGGCCGCCGACAGCTTCCCGGCGCACGACCCGGGCTCGAGCGTCGTCGCGGTCTCCCTCGGCCATCTCGGCCGGCGGTGCGACTGGACGCTGTTGCGCGAGGTCTGCGAGCGCCTGCCCGAGCTGACGCTGCTCGCGGTCGGCGCGTTCCACGAGGACGAGGTCAAGGACGACGCCGACGCCGCGTGGTGCCGGACCGCGCCGCAGATCGTCTGGCTCGGCGCCCGCACCGACGAGGAGGCCGCGCGGCTGATCGGCTGCGCCGACGTCGGGATCGTGCCCTTCAAGGTCGAGCCGTTCAACGACGCCGGCCTGCCGTATCGGATCCTGAAGTACGCCCGCCAGGGGGTCCGCACGGTGACCCCGGAGCTGGCCGGGGTGAAGACCTGGTCGACCGCCGTGACGACCGCGGCCGACGCCGACGCCTTCGCCGCTGCGCTCCGCGCCCACGCCGGGCGACGCACGCAGCCCGACCTCGCGCTGCGCGACTGGGCGCTCGCGCAGACCGCCGAGCGGCAGAACGCGCCGATCTGGGAGCGCCTCGCGACGCTGGGGATTACCGCGTGAGTCGCACCGCCCGACTCGTCTTCGACGACGCGCTGCAGGCCGGCCGGATCACGCCGGAGGACCTCTCCGACCCGCGCATCGCGCGCGCGCTGAAGGGCGGCACGCCTCCTGCTCCGCAGCGGTTCCTGCAGCGGCTGGCGATCAAGCGCGGGCGCCTCGACCCCGAGCGCGGCATCCGACAGCTCGAACAGCTGCGGCGAGACGTCCTCGGCCCCGAGGCCGCTACGCCGCCGCGGTTCCTCGTGCGCGTCGACGAGTTCCCGCACTGGCTCGGCGCCGACCGTCCCGAGCAGTACGGCACCGACGGCTTCGTCGCGTTCCACCAGCTCTTCCAGGACGCCGGCGTGCCGTACCTCACCGCGATCGTCCCGCAGCCCGCGCTGAGCCCCGATGACCCGGAGGAGACGCGCTGCCGCGAGCTCGACGCGCACGAGCGCGAGGTCCTCGCGCGGATGCAGGCCGACGGCGTCGCGCTGGCGATGCACGGCCTCGACCACCGGACGAACGACACGCGGCCCCGCCACCACGCGGAGCTGCTCGGCCTGGGCGACGACGCGCTCGCGCAGCGGCTCGATGCCGGGATCGCGAAGCTCGGTGAGCTGGGCGTGCAGTCGCGCATCCTGGTCCCGCCGTTCAACCGCTTCTCCGCCGGGCAGTGGCCCGTCATGGCCGAGCGCTTCGACGTGATCACCGGCGGCCCGGAGTCGGTTCGGCTCATGGGCCTGCAGTCCGCGCCCGCGTGGCTCGGCGACGCGGTCTACCTGCCGTCCTACGAGCCGTTCTACGCGGCGGCGGGCGCGATCATCGACGCCGCGCGCGCCGCGATCGCCCGCCAGGGCGGCGTATGGATCCCCCTCACGCTGCACTGGGGCTGGGAGGCCGACGAAGGGTTCGACGGGCTCCGGCGCCTGCTCGAAGTGATCGCGCCACATGCTGCGCCGTGGGAGGATTTCCTCGCGGCGGTGGATCGCAGCGCATGACGAGGATGCGGCCCGCCGCTCAGCCGCGTAGGTTCCCGGGATGCCCACGCTGAAGGCACGCGCCCGTCACGTCGCCCGGCGCCTGAGCCGGCTGCGCTGGCTGACCAAGCGCGAGATCCTGCAGCGGTACAGCGTCTCCCTGCGCGAGCAGCCCGGCGTGTACCTGCGCTACCTGCTCTGGGACCCCGAGGTCGAGAGCTACAGCTACGACATCGCCAACGACGACGAACTCTGCACGTTCGCCGCGGCGAACTTCGGCATCACGGCAGACGACGCGCTGGCGTACCTCGCCGAAGCCCGCACCGACCCGGAGCTGACCACGCGGCTGAGCGAGCGCACGCGGTGGCGCTTCGACTCCAAGACGAAGCTGCCGATCGGCAATCGCCTGCTGTGGTACGTCGCCGCGCGGGCGACGAAGCCCACCCTCATCGTCGAGACCGGCATCTACGAGGGGCTCGGCTCGATCGTGCTGCTGCAGGCGCTGGCGCGCAACGCCGAGGACGGCGTCGAGGGCCGCCTGGTGTCGCTCGACTTCGACCCGATGTGCGGGTTCCTCGTCCGCGACGACCCCGTGCTGACGGAGCGCTGGACCAAGGTCATCGGCATGACGAGCGAGCTGCTGCCGAAGGTCGTCGAGGGCGAGCCCATCGGCATGCTCCTCCAGGACACGCCGCACACCGAGGAGAACCAGCGCCACGAGTTCGGTGTCGCGCTGCGCCAGGCCGCCGACCCCGTGATCCTCATCGAGGGCAGCGGCGGCTACTGCCCGACGCTGGGCCAGCTCGCCGAGCAGCTGGGGATCGAGCGCCAGCACTTCATCGAGAAGCCGCGCGACCACTTCTGGCCCGCGCCCGGTCAGGGTGTGCTCGTCGTCCCGGCCGAGGCCGCGAAGGCGTGGCCGGGCTGGCCTGACTGACCCGCCCGGCCGACGACCTCAGGCCGGCTGCAGGACGACGGTCTTCAGCACGGACGCGACCTTCTGCTGGTCACACGTCTTGTACGTGCGCTTGGAGATCAGCGCCTTCCCGCCGACGGTCTGCGCGCGGAGGACCACGGTGACACTCGCCGGCGCGTAGCCGCGGAGGTCGAGGGTCGTGCTGCGGGCGCCCACCCTGAGGCGGCGCTGCGCCTTCTCGCTCACCGTGATGCTCAGGCTGCGGAGCTCGGTGCCCTGCGCGACGCGGAAGTGCAGGCGCATGACGCGCGCGCTCACGCACACGACGGCCTGCCGCGCGGGCGTCGTCGCGCTTGGAGGCGGGGGCGTGGGCGCCGGCGTCCCGGAGGTCGCAGCGGCATCCACCGTCGGCGTGAACGACGCCACGCTGGACTGCCCGTAAACATCGGTCACCCGGAAGCTCACGGCACGCGCGGTTCCCGCGAACCCTGCCACCGGCGTGAAGCTGATGAGGCCGGCGGGGCTGATGCGATACGTGCCCTCGGCGTCGACCACGAGCGTGGTCACCGGCTGGCCGCCGGCGAGCAGCGTCGCCGAGCCGCCTGCGGGCACGGTCACCTGCATGGTCTGCACCGCTCCGGCCGCGCCGGTGCTCGTGGTGCTGCTCGAACTCGGCGGTGCCGGGAGGGTGGCGGCGTGCGCGTCGCTGCCGGTCGAACCGTAGGACTGAGGCGTGCCCTGGTAGGTCCCCGTGAGCGTCTGCGCGCCCTGGATCGTGGCCACGTAGGTCAGCGAGCAGGCCGATCTCCCCAAGGTCCCGGACGCGACGAGCGCGCACGTCCCGTCCCCGTCGAAGGTGCCGGCGCCGGCGCCGCCCTGGGTGAACGCGACGGTTCCGGTGGGCGTGACGGCGGTCCCGCCGTCGGTGTCCGTGACGGTGGCCTCGCAGGTCACGGTCGCGCCGACCAGTGCGCTCGCAGGGAGGCAGTCGACGGCCTCGGAGGTCGTCCGGCGCGTGCCGCACATGTTCGCGACGAGAAGGCCGGCACCGCCGGAGGGGCTGGTGAACGCGTTGGCGTCGCCGAGCGCGACGAGCTCACCGGCGCCGAGCGTCTCGGCGGCCATCATCGTGTCTGAGCCGTCGGACCGGCGGACGAGGCTGCGCGCCGGCGCGGAAAAGCTGACGGTCGCCGTATAGGCGTAGTTGATCGTGAGCACGTCGCGGGTCAGCGGATCGGCATCGATGTACGGGGTGTCCCGGAAGCCCGGGTCGTACGCGTTGTTCTGGATCTGCATGCTCGAACCCAGCGCGGTCGCCAGCGTGCGGAACGCGGCGTTGTTGGCGTAGTTGTCGTTCTCGCCGATCATCAGGACGCGGCCCCCGCCCGCGATGTACGCCGAGAGCGTCGTGACCTGGGTGCCGTTGAACGTCGCCTGGTTGAGGTTGAGCAGGACGCAGGCGTTGCCGCTGAGGCTGCCCGGCATCACGGTCGTCGAGCTGATGGGACGACCCGCGGCGGCGCCGAGGCTCGCGTACGTCGTGCCCGGTGACAGGGACGTGTTGCCGCTGTAGACCAGGATCGGGTCCGACGGGGCGGCGGCAGCTGGTGCCACACCGATCGCGGCGCAGGCGCCGATGATCGCAGTGACGACGGTGAGGACTCGGAGGGGTCTCATGCGCGCTGCATCGACCGCAGCGGCCCAGATACACCAAAGCCGCGGATCCTTGGACCAATGATGTCGGCTAGCACCGCCCGTAGGCGATGAACGGCCCACTGGCGCCAAGTTCCACGAAGCCCTCCGGGACCTCGCGGTTCGTGCGGCGCGAGACGCCGTCGGCCTCGCCGTAGCGCTGGCGCGGCTTCTTTTCGTCTCGCGCGACGAAGATGGCCACGCCGCGGTCCGGGGTGGTGATCGCCCGGGTCGTCACGTCGTCGTTGCCGATGTCGAGCACCCAGCGGGCGTCGGGGACGAGCCGGTAGGTCGGGAACGTGATCGGTCCGCACTCGCGCGCGCGGCGCACGTCGGGCTCGTCGAGCAGGGCGAAGAGCTCCTCGTGCGTGTCGTTGACGAAGCGCAGCTCCCCGGAGAGCTTGCCGAAGCTCGGCAGCTTCCACGCGAAGAACGCGATGCCCACGACCGCCGCGGCAACCGCGAAGCGCCGCCACCACGTCAGCCACGCGTCGCCCGGCGGGAGGGTCGTGAAGCCGGCGACCGCGTATCCGGCGAAGACGCAGAGGCCGACAGCGGGCACGGTGAGGTAGCGCGGCAACAGGGACAGGCCCGCGACGCCCGCGCCGAAGAACGTCACCGCGCCGGCCACCACCAGCGCGAGCGGCACCGCCATCGCCCTCCAGCCATACCTCGCCACCGCGAGTCCGGCACCGATGAAGCCCGCCAGCGCGACCGGCGCGCGCGCGACGTCGAAGAGGTGCACGACGAAGAGCCGCGGCGCCTTGAGGACGCCACGGTCGCGGCCGAGCGCCTCGGCCAGCTCGCTCGTGGAGGTCAGCGAGTGCAGCGGGTCGCCGGTGACGACCCAGTCGGTGGCGAACCAGAGCAGGGGCGCCAGGACGACGAGCCCGGCGAGGATCACCCGCTCGCGCGTCGCGCTTCCGCGGAAGCGCCAGAGCCACAGGAGCCCCGCGAGGACCCACGCCTCCGGGCGCAGCAGGCCCGCGAACACCAGCAGCACCATCGGCAGCCACTTGCGTTCGCGGACCTCGTACGAGGCCGCCCACGCCACCAGCGCGAGGAACGGCACGTCCACGTACGCGCGCACCGCGTAGAGCAGGAACGCGAAGCTCGAGCCGACGAACAGCGCCGCCAGCGCGGCCGGCCACACACCGAAGAGGTCCTTCGTCAGCCGCCAGACGCCGCAGACCAGCGCGACGAGCGACAGGAGGCCCGCGAGGACCAGCAGCCGATCGGCGTCCTCGCCCACCAGCCCGAAGATCGCCGCGACCAGCACGTAGAGCGGGTGCTCCGTCGGCGCGGCGTAGACCTCGAACGTCGGGTTGACGCCGTCGAGCAGCTCCCGGCCCCAGACCAGGTGCCAGTAGGCGTCGTACGCCGGGTACGTCGGGACCAGCGCCCACCAGAGGACCGCGGCGAGCGCAAGCGCCCCGGCGCCCGCGAGCTCAGCCCGGCGAGCCATCGGCGACCGGCTCGGAGAACCAGGTCTCCGGCGCGTCGTCCGCAGGCGCGTCCGGCGCGAACCCCCCGCGCGCGAGCGCCACGCCCGCGCCGAGCAGCGCCCAGACGAGCGG
>JAEMSV010000060.1 GCA_016462625.1 Solirubrobacteraceae bacterium
GCTTCAACCTTCACCGCGATCTCGGGCGCCAAGGCGGGCGACCAGGTCACGCTGACGAAGGACATCTCGCTCGTCGTCGGCTCGGTCACGAGCGATGGCACGACGGCGACGCTCTCGGGCGCCACGGTGCAGCTCGGAAGCACGATCTCCGGCTCCGGCGTCTCGGGCACCGCGACGGCCACGGAGCTCAAGCTCACGGGCGGCCGCTTCACCGTCCCGAAGTCGCTGGACGACGAGGTCTACACGATCGATCCGCAGAAGCCGCTCGTCTTCGCCCTGGCCGAGTCGGGCGCGACCGCCGTCTCCGGCGAGCTGACGAACACCGGCGAGAAGGCCGGCTCCGCCGCCGGCCTGCGCGCGTTCGCCACCGTGACGGAGCCTGATGTCGCGGCCGCGATCCCGCCGCCGCCGACCGGCAGCAACTACAGCATCAAGCTGAACTTCTACCTCGAGCGCATCACCGCCACGGTCAAGCTCGGGGACACGCAGATCGTCTACGGCCAGATCCAGTACGCCGGTTCGTACTGGTTCGACCTCACGTACCCCTTCTCGTTCAAGGGCCAGAACGTCCTGATCTCGGGCCGCCTCTCGGGCTCGAACATCTTCCAGCCGGCCTCGTACAAGGTCAGCGGGTCGATCACGGGTCAGATCGAGCTCGTCAAGGGCGTCTACCTCACGGGCGGCTCGGTGTCGCTCAGCGCGAAGGAGATCTCCTTCGCCGGCTCGGTCAAGCTCGACTGCGCCGAGGGCAGCGTCTCGGCGGGTGCCTCGGGCACCGTCGTCGACGACAAGAACTGGTCGCTGAAGGTCGACGGCGGCACGGCGCCCGCCGGCTGCACGGTCACCAAGGACCTGAAGCTCCCGGCCGGGAGCATCCTCGGTGAGATCGGCGCGGTCGACGGCAAGGTCACCGGCCTGTTCGAGCTGACCGGCAAGGTCTCCACGACGCTGCTTCCCGCGGGCGTCAATGAGTGGGACGCCGGCTTCCGCTTCATCTACGACGGCACCGACGCCGGCAGCTACATCGGCTTCGTCGCCAAGGCCGGCATCGGCGTCGCCCAGGGCAAGATCGGCTTCGACGGGACCTTCGGCCTGAACGCGGACTTCACCATCCCGTTCGGTGGCTCGAGCGTCGCGTTCAACGGCACGATCAACCGCCTGACCCCGAACGGCGCGGTCGACTACAACGTCGGCGGCTCCGCCAACCTCGTCATCAACAGCCAGACGAGCCTCGGCGGCAGCGTCAAGCTGACGAACACGAGCCTCTCGCTCGCCGGTGACGTGACCCTCGCGTGCCCCGTCTCGGGTTCGATCACGGGCGGCGTCAACGGCACGGTGCCGATCGGCAGCGGCAAGGACTGGTCGTTCGCCATCTCCGGCGGCGCCGGTTCGAAGGGCTGCCAGGTCACCAAGGAGTTCGGCCTCGCGGCCGGCAGCGGCCTGAGCGGCTCGGTCAAGTCGACCGGCGGTGTCGTCGCGGTGGCGGCTGACGCCAACGCGACCATCAACACCACGCTCATCCCGACGAAGTCGTCCTTCTCGGTCGGCTTCAAGTTCGCGGCCTCGCAGGGCGCGTACAACGTCGCGGTCAGCGGTTCGACGCAGGGCGCCGGATTCTCCGCCGCCGTCGCTTCGACCGGCACGTTCGACCTGTCCTTCAACCTCGATGACCTCGCCCTCGGCGGCGTCACCCTGGGTGCGAAGGGCTCGATCAAGCGCACGACCCCGTCGGGTGCGGTCTCGTACTCCATCTCCGGCTCGCTCGCGGGTCAGGCGAAGATCTACGACAACCTCTACATCCGCGGCGGTGCGCTGAGCATCGACAGCGTCGGCGGCCTGAAGTTCACGGGCACGATCCGGCAGATCTGCACCAGCGGCTACCTCGACGCTTCGGCGACGGGCATCATCACCGACAGCCGCAACTGGGCGTTCGACGCCAAGGGCATCGCCTCCCAGTGCACGATCGGTCGCGCCGCCAAGTTCGACGGCACGACGTTCTACGCCCAGATCAAGAGCGAGAACGCGAAGGTGCTCTACAACGCCGGCGTCAAGGCGTCGCGGATCAACCTGTTCAGCACGTGGGTCTTCCCGATCGGGACGACGACGACCTGGCTGACCGAGGTTGGCGGCACGATCAGCAACACGTGCCCCGGCTGCCTCGACGGGCAGAAGACCCGCCTGTCGTTCGGTGCGAGCGCCTACGCCCAGTTCCGCATCATCCTGCTGCCGGTGCAGATCGGCATCACGCTGAGCGGCCAGGTGGACATCATGGGCAACAGCGTCCGCCGCGTCGGATTGGCGCTCAACCGGCAGCTGTTCCTGAGCCAGTTCGCGCAGAACCAGATCGAGATCGACACGCAGAAGGCCTTCACCACCGCGTGACGTCCGGCGGGCCGGGGTTTCGCGCCTCGGCCCGCACCCTGTTCCAGGCCCGTCGGTTGCGCCTTCTGCGCGGCCGGCGGGCCTCGGTCGTTCTGGAGGGTCCCCCCGTTCGTCACGGGGTAGACTGCCCCTCTTGCCGGGAGAGGTGGCCGAGTGGCTGAAGGCACTCGCCTGCTAAGCGAGTATGGGGTTTATAGCTCCATCGCGGGTTCGAATCCCGCCCTCTCCGTGCCTCCGGATCGCGCGGGTGCGCTGTCGCTGCGCCTCAGCGGCACCCGCGCGAGATCCGCCGGGCGACGGCGTTCTTGGCCCGGACCTTCCGACCGGACACGTTCCAGGTCGACGTCCCCCGGGCCTTGCCCGCGACGCGGACCGTGACGACCCAGCCGCCGCGGGCGGTCGCGACGCCGAAGGGCTTCGGCGATCGGGGGGTCGTCAGCTTGCAGCGCTTGGCGTTGCGGGCGATGCGGGCGAGAACCAGGTCGAGCGCCTGGATCCGGTTGACCCCGCCGCGCGCCCCCGCCTTTCCGGTCGTCGTGACCTTCGAGATGGCGCTCCGCGTGACCTCGACCTCGCGCCCCGCGGCGACGAACGCCGTCGCCAACCCGGCCCTGACGGGATCGACCTCGACCAGGCCCTCAGACGTCGAGACGACCGTCGCCGCGGCGCCCGGGTCGTAGAAGACGCTGAAGACCGTTCCGCGCACGCTGGTGGTCGCCGTCGGGGTCTGGATCTCCCAGTTGGTGTCCAGGACCTTTTCCTTCTGCACCTTCGCCTTGATCTTTCCGACGACGAGGTTGATCGCGACGGCCTTGCGGTTCTCCTTGCGGAGGATGGTGTCGACGATCAGCTGGGTCAGCTCGTCGATCTCGAAGCTGCTGCCGTCGTTGAACCGGACGGTGACGCCGGACTCGACGCCGGTGAACAGCTCGGCGTTGGCGGGCACCTTCGCGCCAGGGGCGATCGCCATCCATGGGCCCGCGTCGAGCCGGTAGATGACCTCGCCCCTGATCGACTCGACCGTCGCGGTGAGCTCCGGCTCGGTGGTCGTCTCGGTCGGAGGGGTGGTCGCGGGTGGGGTGGGAGTCACCGGCGGCGTCGTCGGCGCGGCCTCCTTGGCGTACAGCCGCAGCGTGTAGCCGGCGCCACTGCAGAAGGTCTGCCCGACCGTGCACTGCGGGGTGGTCCCGAATCGCAGCCTGCCCGGGTGGGGGAAGCTGACCGTGAAGGAGTACTCGTGGTCTGCCTCGTAGGGCGGAGCCACGTGCGCCGGCGAGACGCGCGAGCCCAGCGTCGGGGCGCCGAGCGCCATCTGCTGCGTCGGGTCGCCGGTGGTGCGGACGTACAGCAGCTCCGTTGGGTTGACCTGAGCCGGGCAGCTCGTCCCGTCGCTCGCGGAGGTGCAGTAGAAGGCGTCGTGCCCGATGGTGATGTCGGGGTTAAACAGGGTGAAGGTCTTCGACAGGCTCCCGGTCGCGACCAGGGTGTACTCGGTGTTCGCGGCGAGCGTGTACGTCCCCTCGACCACGGCGCCCCCGCCGGCCCCTGCACCGACGGTGACGGTGTCCAGCGGATCGGCGTGCGCGCTGCCGGCTAGGAGGAGCGTGGCGGCGATGGCCAGCGCGCCCACGTGTCGATGTCGCCCTGCGAGCATTGCTCTGCCGTCCTCTTTTCGCTTGTGTGGCCGCCTACGCTCCGGAAGAAGGTGCGAAACGTGGCGCCACCGTACCGGTCCAGGACGGTCGGGTGTAGCGTTGTACGCTGCTTGGTCGCTGCACTGCGCCCGTAGCTCAGCTGGATAGAGCGTCGGTCTACGGAACCGAAGGTCAGAGGTTCGAATCCTCTCGGGCGCGCTGGAAAGAACCCCTGCTGGCGCGGGGGTTCTCGCGTTTCTGGGGTCGGAAGCGCCGCGGTGGGCGGGTGCCAATCGCATCCTCTACCGGAGGGCGGCGCGGTTGATCCAGCGAACGGCAGCCAAGCGGGGATATCAAGATCATCGGCGCGGGCGGATCAGATCTCCTGGGTCGGATGTCCTTCATTCGTGAGACGATCCAGCGTTAACCGAGACCCGAGCGAGGATCTGCGAGACGTTGATGGCCACAGCCCTGCTTCTGTTCGCTGCGTTCTACGGTGCTTTGAAGATCTACGATTTTGCGGAGTCGCTGTGGGCCGTTGTCGTCGGTGATCCTCGTGTCAAGGCGGCCCTTGGCATCGAGGGTCATCAGCTTGTGCGAAAGCGGGCTGAGCGCTGGAACTCCGTCCCAGGCCGAGACACGTGGACCCCGGTCTTCGAGCTCAGTGAGAAAGCGACCCGTAGCTCCGGCGGGAGAATCGCAGCGCTGGTGTTGGTCGGTGTTCTCTTCCGCGCGCCGATCCTGGCGCTGTGGCAAACGGTTGTGATTTTCGCGTGGGGAGACGCGAACCCGAGCCTTGCGGTCGTCACCGCCTGCCTGGCCGTGCTGGCCATCACGAGCACATTGCTGTTCTACTTGGTCACGCTCAGTCTCGGCGCACACGCCGAGGCGCGGGCTGGCCATAGATTTGATCGTGGCCTGCGCACATTGGCAGTCCTGGAGTCCCGGGACGCGGTCCTGCCAGAGGGGCAAGCGAGCGCGAATGGCGGACCTTCCGATCAGGCCACGGAACAGGCGGACGAAGATGGCGAGGCGCGGGCCTCGGTGATCGGGCAACAGTCGGCGCTGCCGGTGCCGTCGCTGTTGACGCTGCCAACAGTGATCGGTGCGCTTCTGGCGAGCTTCGCCTCTCTCTACTTCGCCATTTCCCTGTACGACCCCGCCGCCTTTGTCATCCGGTCTTATGCCCAACCCGTGGCAGGCATCCCGATCACACCCCGCCTCGCCCTCTACTTCGCGGCCACCGGTCGGGACCTGTCGCCGACTGCGCTAGCTCCACAGATGGTGGTTATCGGACAGACGTTCCTTGCTCTGACGGGGGTGGCCTTGTTTGTCTCCGCCGCCAACGCTGCCCTTCGCCGCGTGGATTCCGACAATGAAGCAGGCGCCCGGTGGTCTGCCCGCAGCGGTGAGCCGACGCGGGGTAACGCGGGCTCGGTGTCGGACCCAAGCGCCGAAGGTCCGCAGCAGGCAGGGGCGACCAAGCGCGACCAGGCGTAGAACGCGGACCTGAGTTCGCAGCATCTTTGCCGCGTCGGTGCGCCCGATCGGCGAGGGCCTCGCCGATCGACATACGAGTAGTGAGGGAGCTGCCGCATCGCGTGGCGACCCGCATTAGCACCGGCAGTGCGCGATCGCGGGCCGGCCCGTCCGGCCCTCGAGGCCGGCTCTCACCTGCCAACGGGCCGGGACGCCAGTGGAGTTCTTGACCAGACGTAGGATCTGGCCGTGCGCCTGGGAGCGATCGACCGGCTGTTCGCCGATGACTACACCGCCGGCGGTCAGTTCGGTTGGGCTACAGGGCGCCGGGGCTTCGGAGGAGACTTCTGGAGCGACGACCTGCTCGGGCAGCTGCGGTTCGACCTCCTTGTTGCCCAGACGCTGGTGGTTCCTGACATTCACATCTTCGACGGCGTCTTCTTTCTCGCGCGTCCGCCGGGGATACTGGCTGCGCAGGTGGGGCGAGAGCGCGAGGGCCCGGTGCTGCCGATTGAAGTGCGTGGTCGACGAGCCAGCCTTGGCGACTCGCTCGCGGACTGTCTTCGTCGCGAGGGCTCGGACCATCT
Source organism: Solirubrobacteraceae bacterium (assembly GCA_016462625.1). Next base: position 6,083 of record JAEMSV010000060.1, read on the forward strand.
CAACGCTTCCCCATTCAAGGCGCTGGGCGACGCGAACAGCCCTGAAGACTCTGAGCTCCGTGTGCGACTCGCACGTCAGTTCGGAAGGACATCGGTCTCTCGACTCGATCGATATCTCAGTCGGAAGACGAACCCGGCTGATGCCGTCGCCGCCGTGTTCTACGACGGGCTGAACGAGATAGGCGCCGGCACTCGCGCCGACGAGTTGGTCGGCCCGCTCCTCGAGGGTTGGCACGCGTGGCTGGCAGAGGAACGCCACGTGACGGTGCGGGCGTGGCCGAAACACCGGCCGTACAACGTGGTTGCCGCGCTGGAACCGCTGGACGTGTCTGGATGGAGTGACTACGGGAACGAGGCAATCGCCGCCGTCCAGGCCGCACTTGCTGGAGGATCACTGCACCGGGCGGATATCAGTGCGGTGATCGCGCCGCTCCGAGCACGCGCACTCGCCGATGGCACCGACCGAGATCGCAGCGACGTCGAGCGGGTCGATCGGTGGTATTCGAGGGGGAGGTATCGAGCCCTGGCACAACAACATGGCTGTCGGTGCGCGATCGCGGAGGACCCTGCGCTGAACCCGATCTCGTCTGCTCACGCGATGCAGTTGGCGCGACTGTCACCCCGTGATACCGATCCGGCACGGATCGTTCTCCCGCGTGGAGTATTGAGTCGCCTCGCGGACCTCGGTGACGACGAGTATCGCCGACTCGCTTGGGAATGTCGGCGTGAGCTCAGTACGTGGTGGAAGACTGGCGACGTTGCTGCGATGCAACCCCTGGCGGATCGCCTTGCGCAACTCCCGGCCCCAACCGGTCGCGAGTTGACCGTGACGCAACTCGTGGCGCAACTCCCAACCGTCGTGGCCGGCACTGCGGGAGGGGCGGTATCGACTCACTCCGTGTTGGGCGCTGCCGTCGGCGCGGTCATCGCCGGCGTGGGAAGCGCGGCCACCCTCGTCCTCGGCGAGCCTCGTCGGGCGACTCGGCTCCGGATAGTTGACGCTTGGACGACGCGCGCGGGCAGGCGACCCACATAGACTTCCGGCCGCCAACGAGCGGTGTTTGGTGAGCAGTACCGAACCTGCAGCAGGGGTAGCATCGCGCCGTGCCCTTCACGCTGAAGAACCTCAAGGCGGACTTGGACGACTACGGGCCCAACTTCGGCGGCGCGCCGGACCTGGAGTTCCGCGCGGCGACCAAGGCGCTCGAGCTCGAGCAGTCCGGACTGACCTATCAGCGCGTTCCGCCCGGCTATCGCTTTCCGTTCGGCCACACGCACGAGACGCAGGAAGAGGTGTACGTGGTCGTGGGCGGGGGCGGCCGGATGAAGCTCGACGACAAGATCGTCGAGCTGAAGCAGTGGGACGCCGTGCGCGTCCCGCCCGGGACGTGGCGCGGCTACGAGGCCGGGCCTGAGGGGCTCGAGATCCTCGTCATGGGCGCGCCCAATTTGGGTGAGGACCCGCGCGGGGACGTCGAGGGTCGACGCGACTGGTGGGCTGACTAGGGCCAGAGGGCCCCGCGCAGCCGGCGCAGGCCCGCCTCCAGCGCGCCCAGTTCCTCGTCGCCGAGGAGCTCCGACCAGGCGGAGCGAACGTCGGCGATCGCCTCCCGCCCGACCCGGCTCGGCCTCCAGTCCACGGGGGGTCACCATCACGAGCTTGGCGCGGCGGTCGCTCGGGTCCGGCTCGCGCGTGACGTAGCCAAGCCGTTCGAGTTCGTCGACCGCGTGGACGGTCGCCTTGACAGCCATGCGCGCGCGGCTGCGTCCCCCGTCGGCGATGGCGCAGGCACCCTCCGGTCCATGCAGCTCAGGCGCGAGCGGGTCACGCCCGGTCCGGCGGGCGATCACGGCGAGCGGGGCGAACAGCGCGGTCCGGACGGAGGCGGGCGGCTTGGTGAAGCGGATGACGCCGCCGTACTCGCGCACATCGCGCGGACCTCCGCTGTGGCGATGGGCGAGGTCGAGCACGCATGAGAACCCCATCACGCGGCGGCGATCTGCTTTGCGGCCGGTGGCGCCCGGCGAGTCGTCACGACGGCCACGGTTGAGTAGGCCGCGAGGGCTGCGTTGGCGGGCAGGCCTGCGACGGACGTCGTCGAGTTGGTCAGGGGGCGACCTACCGGCGAGTCGTCCGTCCGCCACAGGTACAGTCGCAGATTGCGCAGCGGGTGCTGACGTAATCCCGAAGTCTGGAGCAGTGCCGTGATGGATCACCGCAATGGACCCAAGCGCTGGACGGCGAAGATGACGTTCCATAGACCCGACGCCGTGGTGCTGCTCCCCGTCATCCCCAGCGTCAGCACGGTCGGGACGCTCGCGTTCTTCCTGCTGGACTGGCCCGATGCCGGCGGTCTGCAGTTCCTCGCCGGTCTCGTGGCCGGAGCCGTCTTCTGGCTGGTGGCGACGCTCCTGGCGGGGGGAGACATCACAGCTGCGACATCGGCGAGCGCCGAAGCGTACGAAGAGCTGCGCGCCCGTGTCAAAGCGCTGGGTGCGCGCGTCGCTGCTATCAGGGCTCTGGACGGGGGGACGGGGCGTGATGCGGAGGAGTCTCTGGCGGAGGCCGAGGCGCTCATCGAGCTGTTGGAGGGTGATCTGGGCTCGGAGCGGAAGGGCTCGCCGTACCGCTGGATTCACGGCCACGGGTACATCAACGCGTGGCGGGACCTGCACCGGGCGGAGGATCTCGTCGTCATCGCCGAGCCGCGCGAGGTGGTGTACGCGGCTGGCCTCACGAACCTCGAGCGCCTTGCCGCCAGCGGCCTGACCACTGCGACCGTGGTGACACCGCTGGCCAAGGAAGTCAGCGCTGCGCTCACCGCAAAGACCACGAAGACCGAAGGCATCACCGAGCATCTTGCAAAGCTGCTCGCGTTGCCGCATGGTGACAGTCGCGAGCACGTTCTCGCCGAGATTGACAAGCAGTGGGCGCGCGCGCTGATCCGGGAGGCGGGCTTCCGGATTCACTTCGCGCAGAGCGCGGCGTGGGACCAGCTCGTCAACTTGCGCAATCGGACGTTTTCGGCGCTCGTCCTGGCCATGGTCATGACCTACAGCGTCATCGCGCTGCTGGTCCTCGTGCCGGTCGAGCGGGACGCGATGATCGCCGGGGTGGCGTTCTATCTCGTCGGTGCGGTCGTTGGAACTTTCAACGAGCTGTACAAGACGAGTACCGGCGGAAAGGGCACGATCTTCGACTACGGGCTGGGACAGGTTCGCCTGGTGGCGACGCCCGTGCTGTCGGGCATCGCGGCCGTTGGCGGAGTTCTCGTCTCCAACTTGGCAGGGCCGCTCCTGCTGGTGGAACCGACCGCGAGCGAGTCAGGCACCCAGACCGTGAACCTCGCGTCGGCCGCTCTGAGCGACATCTTCAGCATCGCGTCGAATCCCGCCGGCCTCCTGGTCGCGGCGGTGTTCGGCCTGACTCCGGGCCTGCTTCTCACGCGGCTTCGGGACCGGGGCGACGACTACAAGGCCGAGATCGCGCGGCTCACCGGTACTCCGTCCGGTCCCTCCGGTGACAAAAGCGGAGGCTGACCGCCTTCCACCCCGACCGGTCAGCCGCAGATGCGGCGGGCACATCAAGTGGCGGCGAAGCCGCGCGGAACTTATCGGTGGGGCTCGGCTACGCCGCGGAACAGGTCGGGTGGCGCGGGCATCCGTGGTCGGTCCAGCGCGTGACGGGTATGGGGCGGGTGATGTCGCACGACGCCGTGATCATCGGGGCGGGACCGAACGGTCTTGCCGCAGCCATCCGCCTCGCCGAGGCGGGCCGATCCGTGCTCGTGCTCGAGGCGGCCGATGCCCCGGGAGGCGCGGTGCGCACCGAGGAGCTGACGCTGCCGGGCTTTCGGCACGACACGTTCAGCTCGGTCTATCCCGCGGGTGCCGCGTCACCGGTGTTCGCCCGGATGCCGCTCGCCGCGCATGGGCTCGAGTGGGTGCACCCCGCGGCGTGTGCCGCGCATCCACTGCCGAGGGGGCAGGCGGCGATGCTCTACCGCAGCGTGGAGGACACGGCCGAGTCGCTCGACCGGCTGGCCCCCGGTGACGGCGCGGCCTGGCGTGCGTTCGTCGCGCCGTTCGTCGAGCACATCGAGGCCGTCAAGGCGACGATGCTCTCGGGGTTCCCGCCCGTCGGCGGCCCACTCCGGATGCTGCGCGACGCCGGGCCACGTCCGCTGCTGGCCTTCAGCCGGCTTCTGCCCGAGCCGGCGACCCGTTTCGCGCAGCGCACGTTCGAGGCGCCCGGATCGCGGGCGTGGCTCTACGGCGCGGCGATGCACGGCGACGCGCCGCCTGAGGCGATGGGGAGCGCGATCGCCGGCGCCTATCTGAACCTCCTCGGGCACGCCGTGGGCTGGCCGAGTCCGCGGGGCGGGGCCCAGGCGCTCACCGATGCGCTGGTCGGCCACTTCCGGAGCCTCGGTGGGGAGCTGCGTTGCGATTCGCGGGTCACCACGATCATGTCGGCCTTGGGCCGAGTCACCGGTGTGCGCACTGCCGGTGGCGACGAGATTTCCACCCGAACGGTCATCGCCGATGTGATGCCCCACGCTCTCGCGGCGATGGCCGGCGACGGGCTCCGCAGCTGGTACCGATCCGCGCTGCGGCGGTACACCTACGGCGCGTCGACGCTGAAGCTCGACTGGGCGCTGGACGGCCCGATCCCGTGGATCAACGACGAGGTCCGCAAGGCGGGGACCGTGCACGTCGGCGGCAGCGAGGACGCCTTCCTGGCCTCCGTCGCCGCCTCCCGTCACGCGCTGCCCGAGGACCCGTTCTTGCTCGTCGGGCAGCAGTCGGTCGCCGATCCGACCCGCGCACCGGCGGGCAAGCACACGGCGTGGGCCTACACGCACGGTCCGCAGCACGGGGTCGACTGGTCCGCGGAGCAGGGCAGGCACGTAGAGCGCATGGAGGCGCAGATCGAGCGCTATGCCCCCGGCTTCACCGACCGGATCCTCGCCCGTCACGTGCTCGGGCCTGCAGAGCTGCAGGCCCGGAACGCGAATCTCGTGGGAGGCGACGTCGGCGGTGGCAGCTACCGCTTCCGCCAGGTGCTCTTTCGCCCGCTGCCGGCGATCTCGCCGTACCGGACCCCGCTGACCGGGCTCTTCCTGGGCAGCGCCGCGACGTTTCCCGGCGGCGCGGTCCACGGCGTCCCCGGTGACGCCGCAGCGCGCGCCGCACTCCGGCGGCGCCTCCGCTGAACGAACTGAACGTCTACCTCGAGGAACCATCCCATGGCCCAGAACGAAACCATCATCGATGTCGAACCGCAGCGCGTCTGGGACGTGCTCGCGGACGGGCGTAACTACGGATACTGGGTGGTCGGGTCGAGTGAGATTCGCGATGTCGACAACGACTGGCCCGCCGTCGGCAGTCGGTTCCATCACAAGGTCGGCTGGGGTCCGCTGAAGGTCGCCGATCACACGCGTGTGGACGAGTCCCGGGCGCCGATTCGGCTGAAGCTCCGCGCGAAGGCGCGGCCGCTGGGCACAGCGGAGGTCACCATGCAGCTGCATCCCCACGCGCGCGGCACTCGTGTCGTGATGACCGAGGATGCGGGCGATCGTCTCACCGCCCTGGTGTTCAACCCGCTCACGCACCTGCTGGTTCGGGGACGGAACGTCGAGTCGCTGCGCCGCCTTAAGGAGCTCGCCGAAGGGCGCGGTCCGAGCCCGGAGGAGGCGCGGACGCCGTAGGCCTTCAGCGTCGAGCTCGCGAACGACCCGCGATCGTGCCGAGCATCCGCCGCATCAGCACACGATGCCCGCCGCTGCCGATCACCAGCATGCGGTAGATCCGCCCGTGCGGCCCGGGGAACGCGGCGTTCGTGATCGCCCGCAGCCGTGAGCGCCCGGCGCCGAGGTCGTCGATCTCGAAGATCAGCTCGTAGCGCGAGAACGGGTGCCGGCCCGCGAGGGCGAGTCGCTCGTCCTCGCGTTCGGCCTCGACATGGAAGCCGCCGGCGAAGACCCACGAGCGCAGGTAGCGCTGCAGCCCCGCCCAGACCGCGGCGGGCGGCGCGTCGATCTGACGGGAGTGCTCGTCGATATGCGGGAGCGTCGTCGCCATCTGGAATGATCGTACTAGTACATGGCCGCGCCTCGCAAGCACGACACCGACACGATCCTCGACGCCGCGCGAGCCCTGGCGCTGGAGCACGGACCGCGCGGGCTCGGGGTCGCCGCAATCGCGGAGGCCAGTGGGGCGCCGGTGGGCACGCTCTACCACCGGTTCAGCGACCGCGACGGGGTGCTCGCGGCCACCTGGCTGCGAGCACTGCGGCGGTTTCAGGAGACGGCGCTGTCGGCGGCGGAGGCTACGCCCGGCGACCCAGTCGAACGCGCCGTGGCGATCGGGATGGCGGCGCTGACGTTCTCCCGTGAGGACCCCGACGACGCGCGGCTGTTGATCGTCCTGCGCCGCGACGATCTGCTCGACGCCGCCCCCGACGAGGCCTTCGCCAGCGAGCTCGCGGCGATCAACGCGCCGCTGGAGGCGATGCTGAAGGAGCTGACCCGCGCGCTCTACGGGCGCGCTGGGCGGCGTGAGTTCGAGCGCATGCGCCGCGCCGTCGTGGACGTCTCGTACTCGGCCGTTCGGGCGCACCCGGCCGACCAGCCCCGGTGGCTCGCCGCGGAGGTCGAGGCGGCGATCCGGGCCCTGCTCACGGTCGGACGGTGACCCGCCGCGACGCGCCCAGCTCCGTGAGCTTGCCCTTCTTGTCGAACGCCCGCAGCGTGATCCGGTAGCGGCCGGCGCGGAGCTGCTTGCCCGCGACCTTGCCATTCCACGCGATCGTCGTCCTGCCCTTCTTCTGCTTGCCGAACGGCACGCGGCCGACGGGCACGAGCTTGGGGACGCGCTTGCCGAGGACCTTCACGGTCCCCTGCTCGCGCTGTACAAGGATGCCGACCGAGATCGAGGCCTGGAGCCGGATCGGCAGGTTCACCTTCGGCTGCTCGAGTTGCACCGAGACCGGGGCGGTGAACTGCTGGATCGCCGCGACGCCCTCCGCGATCGAGACCCCGCCGAAGTTCCGGCGCTGGCCGAGCGACAGGCCCTCGGGCGCGATGAGGCCCTGGGTCTGGGTGTCGTAGACAAAGAGCTTGAGGTCTTTCAGCTCGCCGGTGCCCGAGAAGGACAGCCACGCCAGGTAGCGGCCGTCTCCCGACCAGTCCGGGGCGGTCCGGGTCGCGGCACCCCGGGCGGGCAGGTTCGGCAGGCTGAGCGGGGTGGGCGGCGTGGTGGCGTTCAGCGCGACGGTCTCGAGGTTGCCCTGGCGCGCGATCGTCGCCTCGTTGGGGCGGCCGGGAACCATGGCGATCCCGCTGATCGGGGCCGTCGAGCCGAGGTCCCGCACCCGCGGCGTGCCGTTGACGGGGCCGTCGACGAGGCCGTGGAACGCGGTCAGCGTGCCGGCCGTCTGGGTCCGGTATCCGTAGAGGAACTTGCCGCCCGTGGCGTCGAGCTGGGCGCCGAAGGACGTGATCAGCCCGAACTCACCGAACGTGTTGCCGTCGGGGATGTCGAACTCCGGCGTGCCGATCGTCGGGAACGGGCCGCCGGGGAACTGCGCGAGGTCGAGCACGCCGACCTGGGCGACGCGCGAGCTGTTCCGGGCGATGCCGACGATCGCGCGCTTGCCGTCACCGGACAGCGCGATGCCGTTGGCGCTGTTGAACCGCGACGTGGAGAGCGGGTTCGGGAGCGCGACGGGTGAGCCGCTCGGCACCGTGACGGCGTGGTAGGTCGGCTCGCCGGCGCCGAGCTCGCGGCGGAAGGCCAGGCGCGTGCCGTCGTCGGAGAGCGTCGGGTCGATCTCGCTGCTGGCGGTGTTCACGCCGGTCGGCACCTTGTTGGAGCCGACGATCTGGAGCGCCTGCGGAAACGGATTGACGAAGAGGATGTCCAGGTTCCCGGCGCCTGTCTGCCCGACCGGGCTGGCGGTCAGGGCGACGTTCAGGCCCGCGTGGGCCGGGGCCGCGCCGCAGGCCAGGGCCGTGATCGCGATGGACGAAGCGGTCAGGAGGCGTCGCATGGTCGCGAAAGTAGACCATGGCGGCCGGAAGGGTCAGGGCATGCGGCGCTACGCGGCGACGAGCAGCCGGTCCCGGAACAGGTCGAGGACCTGATCGAGCGCCGCGCGCGTCGGCTGCCCCGGCTCGTCGATGAGGTGCTCGGTGAGGACAGAGTGCGGCGGCGTCAGCGCATCTGGGTTGGCGTCCTCGTCCTCGAGTTCGACCGCGACGAACGCGTCGCCGAGCTCCCGGCGCAGGAAGTCGAACCGCGCCCCGGGGGCGAGCCTGTCGCTCTTGAAGCGCAGGCCCAGGACCTGCAGGCCGTCGGCGGAGCAGCGTGCCTTGACCTTGTCGAGGTCCTCGCGGCTGATGTCGATGTTCCCGGCGCGGCCGGGGAGGAGGGCGGCGGGGAGCGACGGCTGCGCGAGAACCGGCGCCAGCAGGCGGTCGTCGACGGCCATCGCCAGCGCGAATCCGCCCGTGAAGCACATGCCCACCGCGCCGACGCCGGGGCCTCCGCAGCGCTCGTGCTCGGCGGCGGCCAGGGCTCGCAGCCAGGTGACGACAGGGGAGGACTTGCCGGTCGCAAGGAGCGTGAACTCGCGGCGCACGCAGATGTTGACGATCGTCTTCGTGTTCGTAGCGAGCGCGCCGACGAGGCCACGGGCGAACGGGTCGTGGCCCGGCGTGCCGAAGAGGCTCGGGAGGACGGCCGTGCAGCCGATCGCCGCGACCTTCCGCGCGAACTCCAGCACGTTCGGCGTGATCCCCGGGATCTCCGCGATGACGATGACCGCGGGCCCGGTGCCCAGGCGGAACACGTCGTGCGTGGTGCCGTCGGAGGTGAAGGTCGAGCGTTCGAAGTCGTCCACGTGCGCGATCCTACACTTCGGTAGGTTTAACGCGATGGAGGGTCTGCCCCCGCGCCCCGACCTCGGCCGCTTCATGATGAGCGCCGGGTTCATCCTGCGGCCGACGCGCTTCCTGGACGCGTGTCACGAGACCTGCGGCGACTACTTCACGCTGCTGCCCGCCAAGGACCGCGTGATCGTCACCACCGCGGATCCGGCGGCGGTCAAGCAGGTCTTCAGCGCGAGCGACGACGAGCTCCGGGCCGGCGAGGCGAACATCATCCTGGCCCCGATCCTCGGCATGCGGTCGGTGCTCCTGCTCGACGGGCCCGAGCACATGCGCCAGCGCAAACTCATGCTCCCGCCGTTCCACGGCGAGCGGATGCGGGCGTACGAGGAGATCATGCGCGAGGTGGCCCAGCGCGAGGTGGCGACGTGGCCGCGGGGCCCGCGCTTCGGGGCGCTGCAGAGCATGCAGGCGATCACGCTCGAGGTGATCATGCGCGCCGTGTTCGGCGTCGACGACGCCGGTGAGCGCGAGCGGCTCGGCGCGGCGCTCCGCGGGCAGCTCGACGTGCTCGCCAACCCGCGTCGCGTGATGATGCTCGCGCTGACCCAGGGCCGCATGGGGGCGCGGAGCCCGTGGGTGCGTTTCGAGGCGGCGCAGCGGGAGGCCGACACGCTCATCTACGACCAGATCCGTGCTCGGCGCGCCGATCCCGGAACGGATCGCGAGGACATCTTCTCCCTGCTCCTGGCGGCCCGCGACGAGGACGGCGAGCCGCTCTCCGATCAGGAGCTCCGCGACGAGCTCATGACGCTCCTCGTCGCCGGCCACGAGACGACGGCCACCGCGCTGGCATGGACGCTCGAGCGCGTCACCCGCCACCCCGAGGTGCTCGCCCGGCTGCAGGCCCATCCCGGCGACGCCGAGTACATCGATGCGGTCATGACGGAGAGCCTGCGTCTGCGGCCCGTCGTGCCGGCGGTCCTGCGCAAGCTGCAGAAGCCGATGGAGTTCGGCGGCTGGCAGCTGCCGGCCGGCGTGAACATCGCGCTGTCGATCTACCTGCTCCACCGCCGGGCCGATCTCTATCCCGATCCGCTCGCGTTCATGCCGGAGCGGTTCCTGGGGAAGAAGCCCGGGACCTACGAGTGGATCCCGTTCGGCGGCGGCATCCGGCGCTGCCTCGGCGCGAGCTTCGCGCTGTTCGAGATGAAGACGGTCCTGCAGACCGTGCTGCGCGAGGCCGAGCTGCGCCCCGCCCGCCGGCGCGCCGAGCGCGTGAACCGCCGGGCGGTCACGTTCACTCCGGCGCGCGGCGGGCGGATCGCGCTGACCGGCTAGCCCGACACCGGGCCGATCCCGCCGCCCGGGGCAACGATCCGGTAGCCCGGCGGAAGGCGCAGGGAACCGGGGATCGGGATCGGGGTGATCGCGACTGCGCCGGGGATCGGGATCGGCGTGATCGCCTGTGCCTGCGTTGCTCCGGCCAGCAGTCCGGCCGTGGCTCCGGCGATCGCCAGCGCCGTCAGGGCGGTCGCCTTCCGTGCGGTGTTGCTCTCCATTGGGCCCACCTCCTGGGGTTGCATGGTTCTGGACGAGGTCCAGTCCCGCCTGGGGGCGTGGCGTTACGCCGGTCGGTAGCGTCCGTTCCGGGCCACGTGGAGGAGACCATGAGCACCTACGAGCAGGCGCGGGCCGACCACGAGTGGGTCGTGCCCGAGCGGTACAACATCGCGCAGGACGTCTGCGACAAGCATCCCCGGGACAAGCTGGCGATGGTGTTCGAGCGCTTCGACGGCCGCCGCGCCGAGGTGTCCTGGGGCGAGCTGCAGGACCTCGCCGGGCAGGCCGCGCACGCACTGGCCGCCGCCGGCGTGGGGCCCGGCGACCGCGTCGCCGTGGTTCTTCCGCCATCCCCGGAGACCGCGGCGATCTTCTTCGGCACCTGGAAGCTCGGGGCGCTGCTGCTCTCGATGAGCGTGCTCTACGGCGACGACGGGATCAGCCACCGCCTGAACGACTCGGGCGCGTCGGTGCTGGTGACGAACACCGCCAACGCCGAGCGCTTCGCCGGCATGCACGACCGCATCCTCGTGCTCGACGACGGGCTGCTCGACGGCCATCCCACGGAGCACCCGACGCTCGACACGTCCGCCGACGACCCCGCGCAGCTCTATTACACGTCGGGCACGACCGGGCTGGCGAAGGGCATCGTCCACGCCCACCGGTACCTGCTCGCGCACAACGAGTTCGAGTACTGCCACGACGTGCAGGAGGGTGAGCGCTTCCACGGCATGGGCGAGTGGGCGTGGGCGGCGGGCATCGCGCCGCTGCTCGGCCCGTGGCGCGTGGGTGCCGTGCAGTGCGTCTACGCGCGCGAGGGCGGCTTCGACCCGCACAAGCAGCTGGACTTCCTCTCCCGCCACGAGGTCACGAACGTCTTCACCACCCCGACGGCGATGCGCGCGATGATGGCGATCGAGAACGCGGGGTCGACGTACCCGCAGAAGTTCCGCATCGTCTGCAGCGCGGGCGAGCCGCTGAACCCCGAGGCGATCCGCTGGTTCCGTGAGCAGTACGGGCTCACCGTCCTGGACTACTACGGGATGACCGAGTCCTATCCGATGGTCGCGAACTACCCGTTCATGGAGGTCCGCGAGGGCTCGATGGGCAAGCCGTGCCCGGGCTGGGACATGCAGGTCCTCGACGCGGACGAGCAGCCGGTCAAGCCGGGCGCGAAGGGCGAGCTGTGCCTGCGCGCGCGGTCGAACCCGCACTATCCGATCGGCTACTGGAACCGGCCCGAGGACTCCGAGCGGGTCTTCGGCGGCGAGTGGTTCCACACGGGCGACGCCGCGTCGATCGACGAGGACGGATACGTCTGGTACGAGGGCCGCGCCGACGACCTGATCATCTCGGCGGGGTACCGGATCGGCCCGTTCGAGGTGGAGTCGGCGTGCCTCGAGCACCCGGCCGTCAGCGAGAGCGCGGTGGTGGGGGTGCCCGACGAGCTGAAGGGCCACATCGTCAAGGCGTTCATCGTGCTCGCCGAGGGCTACGAGCCGAGCGACGAGGTCGCCGCCGAGATCCGCGCGCACGTGCGCAAGCGGCTGTCGGCCTACGCGTACCCGCGGGAGATCGAGTTCGTCCCCGATCTCCCGAAGACGCTCACCGGGAAGATCCGCCGGATCGAGCTGCGTCAGGCCGAGGAGTCGCGGCCGCGGGGCTGAGCCCAGCTCGGGTATACGCGTGCGCTGCGCTGGGCATGGAGCGCCCATGTCCAGCAGCCATCTCGCGATCTACCTGAACGATCACCTCGCCGGCGCGTCGCTCGACGACGAGCTCGAGCGCCTGGAGCGCCGGGCGGAGTCGCAGCGCCTGCGGCTGGAAACGCTGCGGCCGGAGACCGCGGTGAACGTGTTGACCACCCACGAACAAGGAGACCGAAATGGCTGAACTGACGAATCTCGAGAGCAAGCTCGCGGAGGTTCTCGGCCTGGCCATGGCCGCCAAGGGCGCCACCACGCACGTCGGTGGGATGCTCGAGGACGACGACGCCGAGCTGGCGCAGCAGCTGCAGAAGATGCACGACGAGGCGGCGCAGACCGAGGAACGGTGCACCGAGGTCGCGGGCACGTTCGAGGGCAAGAAGACCGCCATCCTCGATGCCGCGCGGGAGACCCGTGACGAGGCGACGAAGATGATGGAGACCTACCTCGCCGGCGAGGACGACCCGCTCGACGGCTTTGAGTTCCTGACCATGGCGGAGGCCGGCGAGGTCGGGCACTGGTCGATCGTGGGCAAGCTCAACGAGCAGGCGAAGGATGCCAAGGTGCAGGAGCTCGTCGACTGGGCGCTGCCCATCCAGCGCCGTCACTTCGACACGGTCCTCGAGGGCTCACTCGAGCTCGCCGCCGAAGAGGACCCCAGCGAGATCGCCGCGTAGCCGAGCGGACGTTCGGCCGAAACGAAAAGGGGTGTCGCCGAGATCGGTCGAAATCGGACCGTTCTCGGCAACACCCCCAAAGACGACACGCCGCCCCGGCTGCCTAGCCGGGGCGGCGGGACATCAGTACGTCGGGCAGAACCAGCCCGACACCGGGCCGCCCGTGCCGAGCGGCGGCAGCTGCACCGCGGGTAGGGATCCGAGTGATCCGACGTTGCCGGCACTCGTGAACGCCTGCTCGAGGTCCGCGTTCAGGCGGATCGTGAGGGCGCCCTGGACCGGCAGGGTCAGGAGGCCCCACGCGGGGTCCTTGACGCCGATCGTGATCTTCTTGACGGTGAGGCCGTTGACCTCGACCGTGCCGTAGGCGGTCGCCCCAATGCATGTCGTCGTCACGTTGTTGACGATCTGCGTGATCGGCTTGACGATCCAGCCGACGAACGGGATCCAGCCGAACGTCTGGTTGACCACCTTGGTGATCTGGCTGACCGTCTGGAACGCGACGTGCGCGCGGGCCGAGAACTTCAGCTGCGTGACCTGCCGCTCGTAGCAGCCGTCGCACGAGTTCGAGATCGAGCCCGTGACGCTCGTCAGCCACGTCGACGTGTCGCCGATCAGCGCGATGTTCGCCCGGATCAGCGGCAGCTGGTTGAACGACGCGCCGGCGTTGTACAGGACCTTGCCGTGCGACGCGCTGATGTTCGCGAAGAACGTCTGCCCGTCGAAGAACGCGCCGTTGCCGATGCGGCACTTCGACGAGAGGCCCTCGGCGTTCAGCTCGAACTCGCTAAACGACTTGATGGTGCCCTTGGCCGTTGCGTCCAGGTAGCCCGCGTTGCAGAGCTGCCTGATCGTGCCGCTGAACGTCAGCCCGCCCTCACTGGAGATCCCGACGGACCCACCCATGATGAACAGGTTCTTGTAGATCTCCGCCTTGCCGGTCAGGCCTCCCTCGATGGAGTACTTGACCTCCTGGCTGGGTGCGACGCGCTCGATCTTGCCCTTCGCGCCGAGCGAGACCCCGCCGAGCTTGAGCCCGCCGAGCTCGAAGGCGATCAGGAACGAGCCGTTGGACTGGATGGCGCCCTCGAAGCCGGCACCGTCCGTCGAGCCGTTGACCGCCACGGCGAACGTGCCGGGCGTGACGTTGAAGTGGAACCCGACCTCGAAGAACGTCTGGGTCGGGATCAGCTTCGTCTCGATCCGCGCCTGCGCGTCGAGTGAGATGTCGAGCTTGCCGTCGACGGACCTCAGCGAACCGCCCGCGCCCGAATCCGGGCCGAGCTTGAAGTCCTTCGCCAGGCCGCAGCCGTCCGGGCCCGCGGCGCCGCCCGCCTGGAGCGACCAGTTGCGGCTGCCACCCGACAGCGGGATGTCGCCGCCGACCGAGGCCGTGACGTCACCGCCCTCGGGGCACTTGATCGTGATGTGCCCGTCGAGGGTCATCGCGTCGTTGTTCAGCCGCAGCGCGCCGCCGAGGCTGACGTTGCGGTCGAGCTGCACCGCGACCGATCCGCCGACGTCGTACGTCACCGGGCCGCCGGGCGTCTCCCGCAGGATGTTCCCGTCGAACGCGACCTCGGTGCCCGCCGAGAACGGGATGGCGAAGTCGGCGTCGATGGCCAGCGTGCCGTCGAAGTTGACCTTGCCCTGCGCGGTGCCGATGCCGGCCGACGCGTAGAACGCGATGTAGTTCTCCGACGAGGCCTGCTCGCTGCCGTAGATGAACCGGAAGCGCGCGTCCCAGGTGTCGACGCCCTGCGGCAGCAGGGTCGTGGAGATCACGCCGCCGACCTCGAACTCGCCGGTGACGGCGCCGTCGACGACCTCGAGCTTGCCGGTGATGTCCGCGGCCGGGAGCGTCAGCTCCTTTGCGACCTTGCAGCCGCCCGCGGCGCCGCCGGTCAGCTCGATCGACCAGTTCCGGTCGTTCTTGTACGTGCCGCCGAGGTTGGCCGTGACCGCGCCCTCGGAGCAGTCGAGCTGCGCCCCGCCGGCGAGGTGGAAGCCGTCCTGATCCCAGGTGATCTCGCCGCCCGTGATGTGGACGCCGTGGATCAGCTCGAGGTCACCGGTGATCGAGCCCTTCAGACCCGACAGCGGAATCGGCTGCAGGATGTTCGAGCCCTTGATGCTGCCGGCGATGACGATCGTCTCGCCCGCCCAGTCGATGGGGAGCTTGACGCCGAACTCGTACGAGCCGCTCAGGCTGATGCGGCCGTAGATGACCTCGAGGTTGCCCATGAAGACGCGGACCGTGGCCGAGCCGTCGAGGTTCAGGGCGATGGCGAAGCGGAAGTTCTTGCCCTCCGGCGCCGGAGGGATGACCGACGAGACGTCCTGCTCGTCGACACTCGCCGCGAACGTGCGCATGGCGGCCGGGGTGGACTCCTCACCGGTCGAGACGAGCTCGCCGGAGACCTTCGTGGCACCGGTCGCCGCGAGGTCGTAGACCAGCGGGGCAGTGTCGGAGATCGCGAAGCTCTGGTCGGTCAGCGTCTGCGCGACGGTGAACGCGCCGTCGGTGAGCTCGAGCTTGCCCCCCGATGCGGTGCCGTCGACGCCGTTGCCCACCGCGACATCGCCGACCTGCAGCGTGGCGTCGGTCAGCGTGGTCTTGCCATCGGCCTGCGTGACCTGGCCGACGGTGAGCGTCGTGCCGGGGTTCAGGGTGATCTCGTCACCGGGCTTGGCGGTCGCCAGGGCGTCCGGGGACGCGGCCTCGGTGGACGTGGACGTCGATGCCGGCGGCGGTGCAGCCGGCGTCGTCGTGGTCGTCGTCGTGGCCGCCTGCGTCGTGGTCGTCGCAGGTGCTGCGGCAGTGGTCGTGGTCGTCGGCTTGGTGCCGCTGACCTGACTCTGCAGGTTCTGCTGGGCCTTCTTGACGGCCTGGTTCCACTGCGCGCTGAGCGACGCGGCGTGGACAGCAGTAGTGGTGGTGAGCAGTGCCGTGAGCACTGCGGCGAGCAGCAGCGCGGCCTTCAGGCCAGCGCGGAACGCCATCGACATGTTCGGTCTCCCCCCGGATCTAATCGATGCCAATTTGAAATGAGTCGAGCCGGCCGACGCTACCTATTTCTGGCAGGCGGATGGAAAAAGGTTTGACCGCCGTGCCGCGGCCGCCACGGGAACTGGCATCATCCGCTGTCAGATCGACCGACGGGAGCGCCATGGGCACCGCCACGACGACCGATGTCCCGCTGCAGCAGGCCCGAGCCGGCCGCATCTTCGAGGCGCTCGAGGTCGAGCACGACTACGTCGTCGAGGAGGCCGAGGGGGCACTGCCCGAGGGGCTCGTCGGCACGCTCTACCGCAACGGGCCAGGGCGCCTGGAAGTCGGTGGGCAGCCGCTTGGGCACATGTTCGACGGCGACGGGATGCTCTCGATGTTCGCCTTCGACGGCTCCGGCGATGTCACGTACCGCAACCGCTACGTGCGCACGAGCCACTACCTCGCCGGCCGGCACTCCGACGGGGCGCCCATGCGCGGCCTCGGCACGCTGAAGCCCGGCGGGCCGCTCGCCAACGCCCTACGCCTGCCCGTGAACGTCGCGAACACAAGCGTCGTCATGCACGGCGGCGAGCTGCTCGCGCTCTGGGAGGGCGGCAAGCCCCACGCGCTGGATCCCGACACCCTCGAGACCAAGGGCGTCTACGACTACGACGGCGAGCTGAAGTGGCTCGGCGCGTTCTCGGCCCACCCGAAGATCGATCCGCTCACGGGAGAGCTCTTCAACTTCGGCATCGACATGGTGCCCCGGCCGATGCTGCGCTGCTACC
>JAEMSV010000178.1 GCA_016462625.1 Solirubrobacteraceae bacterium
AGGAGCTGCTCGAGAACCCGCTGGTCACCGGGGCGATCGCCCAGGCGTTCAGCGCGCGGGAGAAGGCTGCCCAGGCGCAGGAGGTTGCGATGGGCGCCCTGAACCTGCCGTCCGCCGCGGACCTCGAGCGTCTGACCCGCCGGGTCCGTTCCGTGTCGCAGCGGCTCGAGGGCATCGAGGACGGCGTCGACCGCCTCGATACCCGGTTGGGGAAGGCCGCCAAGGACGACGGAACGGCCGCCCGGCTCGAAGGTCTCGAGGAGCAGCTGGGCGCGATCACCCGCGAGCTCTCCGCGCTGCGCGAGGCGCTTCCGGGAAGCGCGAGCCCGGTGCCCTCCAGCCAGGAGCGGCTCGAAGTCGCCGAGTAGCTCGGCTACGCCGCGGCGCCCAAGGCTGCCGCGGCGACATCGCCGAGCCGCTCACCCGCGCGAAGCAGGCCGTCCTCGTCAATGCGTGAGCGTTCGCCCCCGGCGGTGAACGTGTCGGTGACCGCGAGGAGGACACCCGCGGGAATGCCGCGGCGGGAGGAGACCTGCAGGACGGTCGCCGCCTCCATCTCGATGGCCAGCGCACCGCTCCGGGCCCACGCTTCGGCGCGGGTCGCGTCAGGGTCGTAGAAGAGGTCGGTCGTGGCGACGGTTCCCGTCTGTCCGTCGGCTCCGGCGGCGGCACGCAATGCCGCGACGATCCCCGGATCGGCGGCCACGGTGTCGCCGGCTCCGAGCGCCCGGCTGGTCCCGTCGGCGGCGAGCGCCAGCTCGGCGATCACCAGGTCGCCGTGGGCGAGCCCGGGCTGGAGCGCGCCGCACGTGCCGACGCGAATCGCCGCGGTCATGCCCAGGTCGCAGAGCTCCTCGACGACGATCGCCGCGCTCGGCCCGCCCATGCCCGTGCTCTGGATCGTCATCGGGGCACCGTCCGCGGCCGTGCCCGTGTACCCCCACAGCCCGCGGTGGTGATTGAACATCAGGGGCTTCTCGAGGAGGTGCTGCGCGAGGGCCAGCGCGCGGCCCGGGTCGCCCGGCAACAGGACGCGCGGGGCGAGCTCCGCGGTGGGGTGGACGTGGATCATGTGCGGCGGGAGCGTAGTTGCCGCCCGGTCAGGTCGAGGCGCGTAGAGTGCGCCGCATGGCCAAGAAGAAGACCAAGAAGCAGCCCACCGCCGCCGCAGACGCCGTCCGCAGCGCGGTCGACCAGGCGTTCCAGGCGGGCCAGGCGCAGTTCTCGCGCGAGCGCGCATCGGAGCTCGTCGACGATCTCGCCCAGGCAGCGGGGCGGCTCCGTGAGGCGCTCGACGACCTGCGTCCGATCACCGTCGAGGACATCAAGGCGCTGAGCGACAAGATCGACAGCCTCGAGGGCCGTCTCGCGAAGCTCGAGACGGGCAAGCCCGCCGCGAGCACGGCCGCGCGCCGGACGACGGCCACCCGGACCACGGCGGCGAAGAAGCCCGCCGCCAAGAAGCCGGCTGCTCGCAAGCCCGCCGCGAAGAAGCCGGCCGCGCGCAAGCCCGCTGCCCGGACGACCGCGGCCGCGCGGACCACCGCCGCCACCCGCAAGCCGGCCGCGGCCCGCAAGCCCGCCGCGGCCCGCAAGCCTGCCGGCTCGTAGCCCGGTCTCGCCCTGGTCATGGCCCCCCGCTTCGAGAGCCCCGAAGAGTTCCGTGAGGTGCTGGATCGCATCTTCGGGCTGATGAACGACGACCCGGAGATGGGACCTCAGCTCAAGGAGGCCGACGTCCCGCAGCGCTTCGAGTTCGACGACCTCGATCTCGTCGTGAACATCCGCGGGACCCGGGAAGGTGAGGACGGCGAGCTGTACTGGGAGTGGTCTGACGACGTCGACTGGCAGCCGAAGGTGAAGATGTCGATGTCATCGGAAACCGCGAACAAGTACTTCCAGGGCAAGGAGAACGTCGCGCTGGCCCTCGCCCGTCGCCGGATCAAGTCCGGCGGCGACGTGAAGGCCGCGCTGGCGCTCATCCCCATCACGAAGCCCGTCTTCGCGATGACGCGGGACATGATCGAGGCCGACTACCCGCACCTCAAGGCCTGACGGCCGGCGACTGCGGTCGGGCCAACACCGACCGCAGCGCGTTGACAGCGCGCCATGTCACCGTGAACATGGGGGTCCTGAACCAGGCAAAAGGTCGAGAAGTGGGTGCTTCAGCACCCGCTAGGCGCCGCCGGCCACACGACGAGCGCCGTCGACCAAGGCAGCGGGCCGCATTGCCCGCGAGCGGCGGGACCGAGGTCCCGCCGCTGTCATGCCAGGGGCCCTCTCGATGACGCTCGCCGAAGTCGCCGCCGCCGCGGGGACCACCCCGGGGACCGTCCGTCGCTGGGTCCAGGCCGGTCTCGTGCCGCAATACCCGGGCGCGCCCGCCCCCTGGAGTGGGCAGGCGGCTGCGCACGTCCGCATCATCGCCCGGCTGCGCGACCGCGGGCACACGATCGCTGAGATCAGGGAGGCCAGCGACAGCGGCCGGCTGGCTTTCGGCTTCGTCCAGGAGCTGTTCCCCCATCACGAGGGCCGCTACACCCTCGAGGAGGCAGCTGAGCTCACCGGGCTCGAGCCTGCGCTGATCGATCGCTTCTACAAGACCGTCGGGCTGGGCGAGGCCGCGCCGGAGCATCTGCACGAGGACGACCTCGCGCTGCTGCGCGACGCGGCGGCGGTGCTCGAGGCCGGGTTCCCGTTCGTGGCCTTCATGCAGCTCGCGCGCGTGTATGGGCAGGCGATCGCGCAGATGGCCGACGCATCGGTGCGCCTCGTCCACCTGTACGTGCACGAGCCGCTCATGCGCGACGGGATCGACTCGGTCGAGATGGCCGAGCAGATGACGAACCTGACCCGCCAGGTGCTGCCGCTCGCCGCGCCGTTGACCGAGCGCCTGCACCAGCGGTTCCTCCAGCACTTCGTCGAGCAGGACGTCGTTGGTCATATGGAGCTCGACCTCGACCAGTCCGGCGAGCTTGGCCGGATGCGCGTCGCGATCGCGTTCGCCGACCTCGCCGGGTACACCCGGATGACCGAGGAGCTGGGCGACGCCGAGGCCGCGGGGGTCGTCGAGCGCTTCATCGACCGGGTGGAGGCGACGCTCCCGGAGAACGCCCGCGTGATCAAGACGATCGGCGACGAGGTGATGATCGTCGGCTCGGATGCGACGGCCCTGACCGCCTGGGCGGTCCGGTTCCAGGCCGCCGAAGTGCAGCGCCCGCGGCCGCGTATCGGCGTGCACTGCGGCGACGTCGTCTACCGCGACGGTGACTACTACGGGCGTGAGGTCAACCAGGCGGCGCGGGTCGTCGCCCGGGCCGGCGCGGGGGAGGTCCTCGTGACGGGGGCGGTCGTCGACGCCGTCGGCGACGTCCTGCGCTTCGAGCCGATCGGCGCCGTGAAGCTCAAGGGCTTCGCCGACGCCACCGAGCTCTCGCTGGCGAGCTCGGCGCGCTCCGGTCCGTAGCATCCGGGCGGTGACCAGCGCGCTCGCAGCCGCGGAGGCCTCGGGCCTGCTGCCGGCGGGACGGCGGGTGATCGTCCTGCTCTCGGGCGGTCGCGATTCGGTCTGTCTCCTCGACGTGGCGGTCCGGCTCGCCGGCGCCGGAGCCGTCTCGGCGATCCACGTCGATTACGGGCTGCGCCCCGAGTCGGCGGTCGATGCACGGCACTGCGCCGACATCGCCGGGCGGCTGGACGTCGAGCTGGTCGTGCACGCAGCCGGGCCGGCTCCTCAGACCGGCAACCTCCACGCATGGGCGCGGGACGTCCGGTACGGCGCAGCGGCCCAGCTCGCGCTGCGTGCCGACGCACGGATCGCCGCGGGG
This sequence comes from Solirubrobacteraceae bacterium, assembly GCA_016462625.1. The sequence goes on from JAEMSV010000178.1 coordinate 3,828, forward strand.
CACACGCGCACCGATCAGGCCGAGACGATCCTGTACCGGCTCGCCGCGTCGCCGGGCCGTCGTGCGCTGCTCGGGATGCCCGCGCGCGACGGGCGGCTCATCCGCCCGCTTCTCGCCGTCTCCCGCGAGGACACCGCCGCCCACTGCCGGGCCCACGGCCTGGCCTGGCGCGAGGACGCGTCGAACACCGATCCGCGCTTCGCGCGCGCCCGCGTGCGAGAAGACCTGCTGCCGGCGCTGCGTTCGCTCCATCCCGCGGCCGAGGAGAACATCACGCGCACCGCCGAGCTGCTCCGGGAGGAGGCGGCGGTCCTCGACGATGTCGTCGACACGGCCCTGGCGGGCGACGACGCGATCGGCGTCGCGCATCTCGAGGTGCTGCCGGAGGCGCTGCAGCGGCTCGTCGTCAGGCGCTTGGCGGAGCGAGCGACGGGGCGGCTCTGCGCGCGGGCGGCGGGACGGTTGTCCGACATCCTGGCGCTGGACGAGGGCGCGCTGGACGTCGGTGATGGCGCCCGCGCGGTCGTGAGCCGGGGCCGTCTGCGGTTCGAAGCCTCCGAAGGACCTGCCCGCCCGGGTGGGCGGGACGGTGTCCCCGTAGACTCGCCGCCCTATGCGTGACGACGATGCCGTAGGAGAGATCCTCGTCCAGCCCGACGAGCTGGCCCGCCGTGTGCGAGAGCTCGGAGTTCAGATCAGCGAGGACTACGCGGGCCGCGACCTGCTGCTGATCGGCGTCCTGAAGGGCGCGATGTTCTTCCTGTCGGACCTGATGCGGCGGCTCACGGTGCCCTGCGAGGTCGACTTCATGGCCGTTGCGTCCTACGGGTCCTCGACCGACTCGTCGGGGGTGGTGCGGATCCTCAAGGACCTCGACGCCGCAATCGATGGCCGCGACGTGCTGATCGTCGAGGACATCGTCGACTCCGGGCTGACGCTGCAGTACCTGCTGCGGAACCTCGGGGCCCGCAATCCCGGGTCGATCGAGGTCTGTGCGCTGCTGACCAAGCCCGAGCGCCGCGAGGTCGAGCTCGAGCCGCGATACGTGGGATTCGAGATCCCGAATCGCTTCGTCATCGGGTACGGCCTGGATCACGCCGAGCGATACCGCAACCTCCCGTTCGTTGCGGAGTTGAATCCTTCGGTCCTATCGGCCGATAAGCCCGACTGAGCGCCCGAAGTACCCTGGTACGCTCCGAAGAGCCGTCGAACTGCAGGGAAAGCACATGAGCCGTTTCTTCAAAAGCGCAGCGTTTCCCATCCTCATCGTGGTCGTGCTGGCCTTCTTCGCCAGCAAGCTGATGAGCGATCCGTCGGCGGACAAGAAGCCCACGTACTCGGAGTTCACGCAGCAGCTCGCGGACGGGAAGCTCAAGACCGTCGAGATGCGCGACAAGGACAACACGCTCGTCGTGACCCCGAAGCAGGGGCAGGGTGAGAAGTACGAGGTCGGCTTCGCGGAGAACTACGGCGGCGCGCTGACCAACAAGCTCGAGGCGGCCGAGAAGGACGAGCTCCTGCAGGAGGGCGGCTTCAACGTCAAGGGCACGAAGACCAACGGCTGGCTCTCGCTGCTCACGTACGTCCTGCCGTTCCTGATCTTCATCGGGTTCTGGATCTTCCTCATGAACCAGGTGCAGGGCGGCGGCTCGAAGGTCATGTCCTTCGGCAAGTCCCGCGCCAAGCGCATGTCGGTCGACTCGCCGAAGATCACCTTCCGGGACGTCGCGGGCGCCGACGAGGCGGTCGAGGAGCTCCACGAGATCAAGGAGTTCCTGGAGAACCCCAAGAAGTTCCAGGCGCTCGGCGCGCGGATCCCGAAGGGCGTGCTGCTCTTCGGCCCTCCGGGCACCGGCAAGACGCTGTTGGCCCGTGCGGTCGCCGGCGAGGCGGGCGTCCCGTTCTTCTCCATCTCCGGCTCGGACTTCGTCGAGATGTTCGTCGGCGTCGGCGCCTGCCGCGTCCGCGACCTCTTCGAGCAGGCCAAGCAGAACTCGCCCTGCATCATCTTCATGGACGAGATCGACGCCGTCGGCCGCC
>JAEMSV010000351.1 GCA_016462625.1 Solirubrobacteraceae bacterium
TCGCGATCCGGCCGCTGGGCGATGCGCTGGCGATGAGCACGATGGTGTTCGCCGATGAGGTGCTCGACTCCGGCCGGCTCGACGAGCTGGCCGACACCGAGGACGTCAAGGCGACCAAGCGCGAGCTGGACATCGCCAAGCAGCTCATCCAGTCGCTCGAGGGCGAATGGGAGCCGGAGAAGTACAAGGACACCTATCGCGAGGACGTCCTCGCGCTGATCGAGCGCAAGGCGGCCGGCGAGGAGATCGCCGAGCAGCCGGTGCTCGACGAGGAAGAGGCCCCGGTGCCCGACCTCATGAGCGCTCTGCGGGCGTCGCTCGATGCCGTCAAGGCACGGGACGACGACGGCGGCTCCGCCAAGAAGAAGCCGGCGGCGCCGAAGAAGAAGCCCGCCGCGAAGAAGAAGTCCGCGGCTTAGGCCGCGGACGTGTCGGTGTCGAGCGCGGCGAGCGCCTCGTCGCGCGACGCGCGGATCGTGAAGATCTGATCCAGCCCGGTGATCTCGAACGTCCGGGTGATGCTGTCGTCGACGTTGACGATCGCCAGCGCGCCGTCGCGGGAGCGCAGGCGCTTGAGGCCGCCGATCAGGACGCCGAGGCCGGTCGAGTCCAGGAACGTCGTGTGCGTCAGGTCGACGACGACGCCGGTGCCCCCGGCCTCGATGACCTCGGTCAGCTTGGCCTTGAGGTCTGGCGCCGTGTACAGGTCGATCTCACCGGCGACGGCGAGCACGTGACGGTTGTCGGACTGCGGCTCGTGGCGGAGTGCGAAGTCGGCAGGCATCAGGAGTCAGGCTAGCTCGGTACCGGCGCCGAAGGCGAGCCGAAGGCGGACCTCGTCAGGGGCCTCGCCGATCTCCACGGTGTCGGCGACGCGCTCCAGGACGTTGCCAACGCCCGGCAGGCTGGCGGCCTCCATCAACGCCGCGCCTCCGCCGTCGCGCAGGTCCGCGATCTGGAGTTCGAGGCCGTCGGGCGACGCGGTCACATGGACGCGGATGCGGTCGTCGGTGCCATGGTCGGGGCCGTGGGCGGCGATGGCATCGGCGAGCAGCAGTGCGTCGTCGAGCCGGTCGACGGGGCAGTTCGCGCGAGCGGCCAGCATCGCCACGACGGCGCTGAGCACCGGCGCGACCAGCGGGCCGCGGCGCACGATCACCGTGGCCTCGTTCGTGGAGGACGGCTCGCTCAAAGGGTCTGCGGCTCGTCGGCCAGTTCGAAGGTCATGCGGACCTCGGTGGGGTCGTCCTCGTTGCCGCCCTCCAGCTCGAGCGACTGCGCGAGCGTCGCGATCAGCGGGAGGCCGAGACCGAGGCCGGGGGAGTCCGGGCGCGGGTGGATCCCTGCGCCGTGGTCGCGCACGACGATCGTGAGCTGGTCGCCGAAGAGGCTCGCATCGACCTCCAGGGGCCCCTCGCTGCCGTCGTATGCGTGCAGAACGACGTTCGTGCACGCCTCGGTGACCGCGAGCTTGATGTCCGCCGCGACCTGGTCCGAGAGGGCCAGAGCGTCAGCGAGCCCGCCGAACGCGTGCCGGATGACGGCCACGTTCTCGGCACGGGCCGGCACCAGCAGCTGAAGGTCGGGCGAGGGGCTCACGGGCGGGCGGAACAGGGGCG
>JAEMSV010000179.1 GCA_016462625.1 Solirubrobacteraceae bacterium
GGGGAGCGGCGGGGGACAGCGGCCGGACCGTCGTGGTCGGCTTCTTCGCCGGCTTCTTCTGGTTCTTCGCCAGGCACTTCTTGTAGGCGCTGACCTGCTTGCGTGACGCGCCCTTGCGCGGCTTCTTGCAGGTGACCTTCTTGGCCGGGCGCTTGGGCGCCTTCGGCTTCGGCCGGCTCTTGGTGCTGCGTGATGTCGTCCCTGCCGCCACCGAGTTCCCCTCCGTAGGAAGTCGGTATGGATGGTGCGGCATGCGGCTGTGCGGTCTGGCCGTCTGTCCGAGCGAAGGCCGCGTAGTCTTGCTGCCCGATGACCTCCCGACTGCGCGCCACGTGACCGAGCAGCTCGCGTTCGCGGGCGCTGCCCGTCAGGCGGAGCTCGTGCGCTCCGGCGAGGTCAGCCCGGTCGATCTGGTGGAGCTCTCGCTCGAGCGGATCACCCGTCTGGACCCGCAGCTCAACGCCTTTCGCGTCGTCCTCGCCGACCAGGCGCGGATGGAGGCCGAGCGCGCCGCCGCGCGGGTGCGGCTGGGCGAGGATCTGCCCCTGCTCGGGGTGCCGATCGCGGTGAAGGACGACCTCGCGGTGACGGGTCAGGTGCGGACCTACGGCACGCGTGCCCACGGAGCACCCGAGACGGCGGACGCCGAGGCGGTGCGCCGCCTGCGCGCCGCGGGCGCGATCGTCGTCGGTATCACCCGCGTGCCCGAGCTGTGCATCTGGGGCTTCACGGAATCGATGGCCGGCGGGGTGACCCGGAACCCGTGGAACGTCGACCGGACGCCGGGTGGGTCGAGCGGCGGATCGGGCGCGGCGGTGGCGTCGGGGATGGTCCCGCTGGCGACGGCATCCGACGGCGGCGGCTCGATCCGGATCCCCGCCGCGTGGAATGGCCTGTTCGGCCTGAAGCCGTCGCGCGACCTCGTGCCGACCGCACCGGCCGTGACGCCCTGGCGGGGGCTCTCGACGGTCGGCGCGCTGACCCGGACGGTGGCCGATACCGCGCTCGCGCTCGAGGTGATGAGCGGGCAGCCGCTGGTGCGCGCCGCGCGCGAGCCGGTGGGACGCCTGCGGATCGGCTTGTCGCTGGATGCGCCGCTGCCGCTGCCAGTCTCCGTCGATCCCGCGCTGCGGTACGGCGCGCAGCTGACCGCGGAACTGCTCGAGCAGCTCGGCCACGAGGTCGTCGAGCGGCCGATGCGCGTCAGCCCGAGGACCCTCATCGCCTTCATGGAGCGCTACCTGGGCGGCATCTCCGACGACGCGGCTGCGATGCCCTACCCGGACCGGCTGGAGCGCCGCACCCGCTCCATGGCGCGGCTCGGCCAGGGCATCACGCGGATCAAGCCGTGGCTCACGCGCTTCGACCCCGACGCCGAGCTCGAGCTGCGCGCGCCGTTCGATGACGTCGACGTCCTGCTGACCCCGGCGACCGCCCAGCCGCCGCAGGACGTGGGGCAGTGGGAGAGCTGGGGCGCGTTGCGCACGCTCGAGGCCTCCGCCCGCCGTGTGCCGTTCAACTCGATCTGGAACCTCGCGGGGTTCCCCGCGGCCTCGGTTCCCGCCGGGGTCGACGGCGACGACCTCCCGCGCGCGGTGCAGCTCGTCGCTCCGGCGGGCCAGGACGCACGCCTGCTCGGCCTCGCTGCGCAGATCGAACAGGCGCGTCCGTGGGCCGACGCGCGCCCCCCGGTCTCATGAGCCCGCGCCCTGTCGCCCTCCGGGTCATCGCGTCGGAGGCCGCACGTGCGGCGGGCGACGTGCTGCTCGCCCGCTTCGCCGCCCGCGACGAGCTCGTGATCCGCACGAAGGCGACGCCGACCGACATGGTCTCCGAGGCCGACGAGGCGGCCGAAGCGGAGATCCGGCGCGTGCTCGGCGCCCGCCGCCCGGACGACGCGATCCTCGGCGAGGAGGGCGGCCGCACCGGGGAGGGCGAGCTGGAGTGGGTCGTCGACCCGCTCGACGGCACGACGAACTTCCTCTACGGCATCCCGGCGTGGTGCGTGAGCGTGGCGGTCCGCGACGCGGCCGGCGGCATCGCGGGCGTGGTCTACGACCCGCTGCGCGATGAGGTCTTCGCCGCCGAGCGCGATGGCGCGGCGACGCTGAACGGCACGCCGCTGCGGCGCGACGACGACCCCGACCTCGCGGTCTCCTTGATCGGCACGGGCTTCGGCTATGACGCCGCGGTGCGCGAGCGCCAGGCGGCGGTGGCGGCGGCAGTGCTGCCGCGCGCGCGGGATCTGCGCCGCGTCGGCGCGGCCGCGCTGGACCTCGCGTGGGTCGCGGCAGGACGGCTCGACGGCTACTACGAGCGTGGCGTCAAGGCCTGGGACGTCGAGGCGGGCATCCTGATCTGCCAGCAGGCGGGGCTCGATGTGATCGCGCTTCCGGCGGCGGGCGAGCTCCCGTCCGGCGTGCTCGCAGCTCCCGCGCGGCTGGCGCAGGAGCTGCACACCCTGGTGGGCTGACTCCGGTCAGCCGCCGTGCACGGAGACGTGCTCGGGCTTGATGCGGAAGCGGACCCGCTGCTCGCCGGGCTGGCGGAACGGGTACTCGTCCTGACCGAGGTACTTCTTCGCGAGCTGGTTGATGTGCTCGTCGGCGGTCTCGTGGTCCTCGCCGGCAAGCGTGCCGCGGATGTAGGCGTACTTGTACGGGTTCTCCTTGTCGGAGACGAGGATCGTGATGCGCCCGTCGCGCCGGAGGTTCGCGGGCCATGCGCGCCCCTCCGCGGAGTTCAGGTGGACCTCGTCACCCTCGACGTCGACCCAGACGAGCGCGGCGTGCGGTGAGCCGTCCTTGCGGATGGTCGACAGGTGGGCGAAGTTCGGGGCCTGCAGCAGCTCGGTTGCGGCGGGGTCCATGGCGCGGTGCCTCCTGGTGGTGGGGGAGGCTTAGGACGCTAGCGGCGGGGGTGTGCCGCGAAACGGACCCGACAGGAGCGTTTCGGCGCACACCCCTGGCGCCGCGTAGTACCCGGGGCGGGACTCGAACCCGCACGGGCCGAAGCCCAATGGCTTTTGAGGCCATCGTGTCTGACCAATTCCACCACCCGGGCAGGGCGGGTACAGCCTAGGGAATCCGGGCGTTACGCCCAGGCGTTCGCGTTGCGCGTCGAGCCGTCGGGCATGCGCTCGACCTCGACGTGCCATGCCTGCGAGAAACCGCGCAACGCAAACGCGATGAGCAGCAGCTGGACCGGCACGATGATCACGGTGAGCAGCCCGAGCAGGCCGGCGCTCATTGCCGGGTCGGTGAAGCCGTCCGCGTCGCGCGCGAACCAGGCCGGCGCGGCGATCGCGGCGAAGATCCCGAGGATCGCCGCGAGCGCCGCGGTGAGCGGCAGCATGCCGCTCCGCCAGTTCGAGACGAAGTAGGCGAGCAGCAGATAGATGAGGACGTACGCGATCTGGAGGTTTCTCGCGGCGTCGAGGACGTCCCATCCGCCGATGGTCACGATCGCGACCAGGGCCGCCGAGATCAGCAGCAACGCGATGACGATCGCGCGTGTCGACTTCGAGGCGGCGCTCTCGCGGTTCGGATGCTCCAGGACGACTTCGGGTTCAGCCATGACTGCGGACCATACAATCGCGCGGGGCGCCGGGGTGCCTTTCGTCCGGACTCAACACGCGCGCGGGCGTGGTGGAATTGGTAGACACGCCAGCCTTAGGAGCTGGTGGCGCAAGCCGTGGGGGTTCGAGTCCCTCCGCCCGCATTCGTCCATCCGGCGCGGCTATGCGCTCGCCGCGAACTCCAGCAGCCGCGCCGCGCCCGCCGTCGCGGACGCGAGGATGCACGTCCGGCCGCCGCGTTCCCAGGTGACGATCGTCATCCCGTCGCGCCGCAGCACTGCGGCGTCGACGTCGTCGTACGTCGTGCGCGTCGCGCCGTCCGGCAGTTCGAGCGCCGGCCCGTCGACGATCGAGTACGAGGCCACCCGGCCGCCGCGGCGGTAGGTCACGGTCCGTACCGTCCGGTCACCGAGTGTGTCGCTGCGTGTCCCGAGGGGCTGCCAGCCGCCGGCGCGAGCGGCACCGGGGAAAGGGACGCCGCCCACGGCGACCGCGAGCGTTCCGTCGCGACGCGCCGCAGGAGCCGGCTGCGCCGGCGGGAGCAGCGCGGCGCGCGCCATGTCGGTGAGCGAGGGATCTGCGGCCCCGCCACCGAGCAGGAGCGCCAGTGCGGCAGCCCCCACCGCCGCAGAACCCGCGGCGCTCACCAGCGTGAGCCGGACGCGCCGCATGCCGATGCCAGGTGCGCTGCGCAGCCGCGCCCGGGCGACCTCCGCGCGGACCTCAGGCGGGGCGTGGACGTCCTGGACCGCCGCGCGCAGCTCCTCGCCGATCGCCGTGCTGGCCTGCTCGTCGTGCGCTCGCCGGTTCATGACGTCACCTCGTCTCCGGCGTCAGCACGCAGGCGCGCGGCGATCTGCATCCTCCCGCGGTGTAGCCGCGACGTCAGCGTCGCCTCACGGATGCGCAGGTTGCGTGCCGCCTCTCGGTAGGGCAGCCCGAGGAGGTCGACGGCGACGAGCGCGTCGCGGTAGCGCTCCGGCAGCGCCGCGATGCCCGCGAACAGCTCCTGCAGGTCGAGGGCCGCCTCCGGGTTTCCGCGGCCCGACGTCTCCGGCCGGGTGTCGTCGGACAGATCGGCGGTCTGCACTCGCCGCGTCGCGGTCCGGACCCGGTTCGCGTGGGTGTTGCGTAGCGCGCGCATGAGGTAGCCGAGGTCGTCCTCGCCACGCAGCCAGCGTGGGCGGCTGAGCACGCCTGCGTACGTCTCCTGGACGAGGTCCTCGGCGTCGTGCGGCGATCCGCACATCGCCCACGCGGCCCGGTACAGGCGGTCGAGATGCTCGCCCAGGTCATCGGGATCCAGGCGCCGAAGACCCGCCGACGGCTGCCTCTGGGCCACGCTCGCGACTGTACCGGGGACGGGCATGCTCAGCTGACGTTCAGCGTGCCCTTCATGCCGCCGTCCTCGTGGCCGGGCACCGGGCAGTAGAAGGTGTACGTACCGGGCTTCAGCGTGACCTTCACGGTCGAGGTGCCGCCGGGCTCGACGGTCTCGCCGTCCTTGTCGACGCCATTGCCCTCGACCGCGACCGCGTGGGGGATCCCGCTGCTCGACGGATTCTTCATCGTCAGCGTGACCGTGCCCGCCTTTGCCGTCAGCGTGCTCATGTCGAACTTCAGCGCGCCGCTCGGGTCCGCGACGAGGGCGAGACTGGAGCTCGCGCTCGTCGTCGCCGTCGTCTTCGTGGTGGCCGGGGCGCCGTACCCGCCGCCACTCGACGACGAACCGGAGCTCGAGTCGCTGTCTCCGCACGCGGTGAGCGCGACGGCGGCGATTGCGACGGCGGCGGACGCGAGGCGCAGGGGTGGTGATGCGGACATGGTGGGGCTGCCCTTTCGTGAAGGTTCACCCCTAAGGACACCGCTGACGCCGATTTCTTCCCGCTTCACATCCGGCCGCATGCAAGGATTTCGCACGTGAGCGCGACCAAGCACCGGATCTACACCACGAGCTTTGCGAGCGTCTATCCCCACTACGTCGCCAAGGCGGAGAAGAAGGGGCGCACGCAGGCGGAGGTCGACGAGATCATCCGCTGGCTCACGGGCTACGCCCAGGCTGGGCTCGACGCGCAGCTGGAGGCCCAGACCGATGTCGAGACGTTCCTCGCGCAGGCGCCGGAGCCGAACCCCTCGCGCGAGCTGATCACCGGCGTGGTCTGCGGGGTGCGGGTGGAGGACGTCGAGGAGCCCACCATGCGGGAGATCCGGTACCTGGACAAGCTGATCGACGAGCTGGCCCGGGGGAAGTCCATGG
>JAEMSV010000180.1 GCA_016462625.1 Solirubrobacteraceae bacterium
CCGCGGTCATCTCGTCGGCCGTGCGCCGCGCGAGCATGGAGCACCGGACCGCCGCAGTGATCGACCCGCTCACGGGGATGCTCAACCGCACCGCCCTGGAGACCCGCGCCACCGAGCTGCGCCACCAGTCCTCGCAGACCGGCGAGCGCGTCGGGATGCTGGTGCTCGACCTCGACCACTTCAAGCACGTCAACGACACCTACGGCCACGCGATCGGCGACCAGGTCCTGCAGGAGACGGCGTACCGGCTGCGCAAGCGCCTTCGCGCGTTCGACCTGGCCTACCGGGTCGGCGGCGAGGAGTTCGTCATCTTGCTGCCGGGCGCCGACACGCCCCACGCCGAGGGCATCGCCGAGGAGCTGCGCTGCGCGGTCCGCGCCGAACCGGTCGCCGGCGTCGACGTGACCGTGTCGGTGGGTGTCGCGATCTCCGAGACGGACCGGCCCTTCTCCTTCGAGCAGGTCTTCGACGCCGCCGACGAGGCGCTCTACGCCGCGAAGGACGCCGGTCGCGACCGGGTCTGCGTGGCGGGGCAGCCCGTTGCCGGACTCGTCGCCGCCTGACGCCGCGTCCGATCGAACCCCGGAATTGGGGGTGCTTCGGACGCGCTCCGGGCGCTGACCGTCCGTGCGTCCTGGGACCGATCAAGTCGCGCCGAGCCCGAGCCGACCGACATCGAGACCATGTCCCTGTTGTCTCGCTTCATCTGCCGTGACGAGGAAGAACGCGCCTGGCTGCTCGACATGCATGCCCGCCTCGTGCCCGTCTCCTGGGCGGCGATCGCGGTCGTCACCGTCCTGATGACGGCGTGCATCCAGTACGTCGAGCTCACCAGCTTTCCCGCCATGTCCGCAGGCATCGCCGCCCTGATCATCGGGGACCTGGTCACGCGGCGCACGCGGCGCCTGGAGCCGCTGGTGATCTGCTGGTTCATCGCGGTGACCGGCATCGGCCTCTCGGTGCTGCTCACGGCGCTGAAGATCCCGCTCGACGGCTCGACCATCGCCGTCGGCATGACCATCCTGCTGTGGCCGCTCGCGCTCGCGTGCGGCGGCTTCCCCAGCCGGGTCGTCGTCGCGTGCACGGCATACGCCTGCCTGTGGCTCGTGGTCCCCGCGCTCGTGTTCTGGCTGCCGGCGATGGCGGCCCACCCGACGCTGCTCGTCACGCCGCTCGCCACGATGATCACCGTCCCGATCATCACATCGGCCGTGCGGCAGGCCAGCGTCGAGCACCGTGCTGCGGCCGTCGTCGACCCGCTGACCGGCATGCTCAACCGCGCCGCGCTGACCTCCCGCGCGGCCGAGCTCGAGCACCAGTCCGAGCTGACGGGCGAGGGCGTCGGCGTCCTGGTCATGGACCTCGATCACTTCAAGGCCGTCAACGACACCCACGGCCACGCGGCGGGGGACCTCGTCCTCCAGGAGATCGCGTACCGGCTGCGCAAGCAGCTCAGCGCCTTCGAGATGTCCTACCGCCTCGGCGGCGAGGAGTTCCTCGTGCTGCTGCCGGGCGCCACGCCGGAGCGGGCACAGGCGATCGTGAGCCGGCTCTGGGCGTCCGTCCGCAGCCAGCCGATCGCGGGCCTGCCGATCACCGCGTCGTTCGGCGTCGCGGTCTCCCCCGCGGGCGACACCTTCGATTTCGACGAGACGTTCCGCGCCGCCGACGCCGCGTTGTACGAGGCGAAGGCCGCCGGCCGCGACCGGATCGCCGTCGGCGAGCTGGCGCCGGACGGCTCCGCCGCACCGCGCACGCTGCGCGCCGCGTAGCGCCCCGCGAGCAGAACTGGCACTATCTGTTGTCAGATATGTCCGCGCAGCCTGCCATCACGCCCGATTTCAAGCCTTCGCGCCTCGGCGACGTCGAGGCCGCGAAGCGCCACCACGATCCGGCGCTCGTCGACCGCATCATCGCGGCGACGTACGCGTCCGACGATCCCGCCGACGCCCTCGTCGCGCGCTTCTCGCAGCTCCCCGGCGGCGCCGGCTGGCGCATGCTCGACACGGCGCTGAGTCACGGCATCGACGCGGTGGACGACGCGCCGGCCGAGCTGGCACCGGTCCTGGCCGGCGCAGTGACCACCCCCGACTGGGTGGACCTCGACCTCGTCGACAAGGGCACCGTCGCGTGGTGGCGCGTGGGCGGCCCCCTCCAGCTCCTCGCGCTGACGAGCGGCTCCCTGGCCTACGGGTACAGCACGAGCTTCGCCCGCCCGTTGCTGATGACGGGCCGCCTCAAGCAGATGGCGCCGCGCCGCCTCGGCGAGACCGCCAACTGGGTCGTCACCGCGACCCGCCCGGGCGGCCTGCGCCCCGGCGCGAAGGGTCTGCACGACACGGTCCGCATCCGGCTCGTCCACGCGCTGGTGCGCAAGCACCTCCTGTCGACCGGCGAGTGGGACGTCCCCAACTGGGGCGTGCCGATGAGCATCGCCGACACGATGGCGACCGGCACGATCGGCTTCTTCCTGTACCCGGTCCGGGGCCTCCAGGACTTCGGCGTCCGCTTCAGCAACGACGAGCTCGAGGCGATCACGCACCTGTGGATGTACATCAACTTCCTCATGGGCGTCCCGCGCGAGGAGCTGCCGACCTCGTTCGCCGAGGCCGAGGCGTGGGGCGATGCCGCCTCTGAGCTCGAGGACGTCGACATCGAGGACGCGCACCTGCTCGTCGACTCGCTGCTGTTCGACGGCCTGGCCTACGACCGCGTGCTGCCCAAGCCGATCGCGCAGGCCGCGCGCGTGAGCGTCGGCCACGGCATGGCGGCCGTCGCCCGGCACTGGATGGGCGACCCGCTGGCGGACGATCTGCGGATCCCGAACACGCAGATGCGGCGGATCATCCCCGTCCTGCGCGCGCTCATCTCGTTCCGCGAGCGCATGCGGGCCGCCGGGCTGGCGCCGAGCGATGAACGGGTCGTCGCCTTCGAGATGTGGGCCGGCGATCGCGTGATGAAGCTCGCCGGGACCAAGCCGGCGATCAACCCCACCGACGCCGCGAAGAAGCCCGCCCTAGCCTGACGGGCGGTGTCCCGCCCCGTCCTCGTCGCCCCTGACGCCTTCAAGGGCACCTTCTCCGCGGCCAAGGTCGCGGGCGCGATCGGGCGAGGGCTCGAGCGCGCAGGCCTCGAGGCCGACCTGTGTCCCGTCGCCGACGGCGGCGAGGGCACGCTCGCGGTGCTGGTCACCGCGCTCGGCGGGGAGACGGCGGGCGCGCGTGCCCGCGATCCGCTGGGCCGTGAGGTCGCGGCCGGGTTCGCGCTGATCGAGGACGGCGGAACCGCGATCGTCGAGGTCGCCGAGGCGAGCGGGTTCTCCCGGGTCGCCCCCGAGGAGCGGGACGTCATGGCGGCGACCACGCACGGGACCGGAGAGCTCATCCTGGCCGCCGTCGACGCGGGTGCCGCGGTCGTACTCGTGGCGGCCGGCGGATCGGCGACGAGCGACGGCGGGGCCGGCGCGATCGAGGCGATCCAAGCCTCGGGCGGGCTGCGCGGCACGAAGCTCGTCGTGCTCTGTGACGTGCGCATCCCGTGGGAGGAGGCGCCGGCGCGGTTCGGCCCGCAGAAGGGCGCGACGCCCGAGCAGGTCCGCGAGCTCGAGGCCCGGCTGCGCGCGCAGGCGAAGACGCTGCCGAAGGACCCGACGGGCGTGCCGATGACCGGCGCGGCGGGCGGGTTGAGCGGCGGGCTGTGGGCCGCGTTCGATGCCGCCCTCGAACCCGGGGCGCCGTTCGTGCTCGGAACGCTGGAGACCGACACACGGATGCGGGCGGCGCGTGCCGTCATCGTCGGAGAGGGCCGGCTGGACCGCACGTCGCTGCAGGGCAAGGTCACCGGAGAGCTCGCCACCCGCGCGCGCCAGGCCGGGGTTCCGTGCCACGCGATCGTCGGGCAGAACGCGCTCGACCTCATGGACGGCCGCATCCTCGACCTGCAGGAGATCGTGCAGGCGACCACGCTGGACGAGCTTGAACGCGCGGGCGAGGCCCTCGCTGAGAAGCTGTAGGACTCGTGCCCGCCCCCGCTCGCACCACCCTGCCCATCCCGCCCCAGCTCGCACGCCGCGCCGTCGTCGTCGGCGCGGGGTCGTTCGGCACCGCCGTCGCGGTGCTGCTCTCGCGCGGCGGCCTGCGCACCACCTTGCAGACCCGCACGGCCGCACAGGCCGAGCAGCTCATCGCCGACGGCGAGAACCGGGTCTACCTGCCGGGCGTCGAGCTGCCCTCGACGCTGCGGATCGAGCACAGCGACGTCGGCCTCGCCCGCGCGGACTACGTCTTCCTCGGCGTGCCGTCGGCCGGGCTGCGCGGCGTCATCGCCGAGCTCCCGGAGCGCGGGCTGCGCAACAAGACGCCGGTCGTCTCCCTCTCGAAGGGGCTGGTGGGCCCGGAGGGCGCGCCGCCGACGCTCGTCCTGCGCGAGCAGTTCGGCGCGCAGCGGGTGGCGTGCATCGGCGGGCCGTCGCACGCGCAGGAGATGGTCACCGAGGGCGCGGGACTCGTCGCGGCCTCGGCGAACGAGGGGCTTGCCTCGACGATCGCGCAGGTGTTCATCCGCGCGGGGGTCGTGTGCGAGGAGTCCAACGACCCGATCGGGGTCGAGCTGTCGGGCGCCGCGAAGAATGCCGCGGCGCTCGCGGCGGGCGCCACACAGGCCCAGGGCCTGAACGCGGCGGGCGCCGCTGCGGGGCACATCTTCGCCGAGGTCTGGCGGTTCGCGGCCGAGCAGGGCGCCCGGCCGGAATCGATGGTCGGCCTGGCGGGCACCGGCGACCTGGTCGCGACCGTGCTGGCGCCGAACAGCCGCAATCGCCGCGCGGGCGAGCTGCTCGCCGCCGGCGTGCCGGGTACCGAGATCCCTGAGCGGGTGGGGCAGGCGGTCGAGTCGCTGGAGAGCGTGCCGCTCCTCGCGCGGGCGCTGCAGCGCGCCGGGGTCGAAGCTCCCGTGACCAGCGGCCTCGCCCGGCTCATCAGCGGCGACCTGCCGCTGGACGAGTGGGTCGCGCTCGTGCGCACGACGGTGCCTCCGCGGGCCCGCTGGCTCGAGCGCCGGGCGGGCTTCTGGGCGCGGATGCGCGCGCGGTTCCGGCGCGGTCGCGACGTGCAGGAATAGCCCATCAAGCTTCGCGAAAGGGCGTAGTTCGGGTACCCTAACTCGGAGTGCCCGTCACGGATGACGGCGGGCAGCACCCGCGCTCGTGTCCCGTTCTCGTCTCATCTCGACCAGCGTCGCCGCCATGGTTCTCGCGGCGACCGCGCCAGCCGCGCACTCGGCCTCGGCGCCCACGTCCGAGGTCAGGATCGCTCTGGCGTCGCCCGCGAAGGGCAGCGCGAAGCCCGTGTTCGCCGGCGCGACGCTCACCGTCGGCGCGCCGGCGCAGGCGAGCCGCTCCACGCTGACGTTCAGCGGCGCCGCCGCCTCGGTCGGCGCGACGTCGACTGCGTCGCTCGCCGGCTCGCTCACCCTGAAGGCCGGCCGCCGCACCGTCACGCTGAAGGCGCTGCGCCTCTCTGCCTCGGCGAAGGCGACGAGCCTCTCGGGCACGATCGGCCGCACACGACTGACGTTCCTCAAGAGCAAGGTCGGCGCCGCCGGCACAGCGGGCGCCGCGTCGCTGACGCTCAAGCGCGGGGCCCTGAAGCTCACGAGCTCCGGCGCGAAGGCGATCGGCGGGAAGCTCGGGAAGCCGCTCTCGTCCGGCGCGACGCTCGGGCTCGTGTCCGGAACGCTGCGCGCAGGCACGGCAGCCTCTGGCGCCGCCGGCACTACGACGCCCACTCCAGCCCCCGTTCCGTCGACACCGGGGCCCACCGCCCCCACC
>JAEMSV010000352.1:0-718 GCA_016462625.1 Solirubrobacteraceae bacterium
CACAAGGAGCGGCCGTTCTTCGCCGACCTCGTCTCCTTCATGATCTCCGGCCCGGTCGTCGTGCAGGTGCTCGAGGGCGAGAACGCCGTGCAGCGCAACCGGGACATCATGGGCGCGACGAACCCGGCGAACGCGGAACCCGGCACGATCCGCAAGGAACTGGCCGAATCGATCGAGGCGAATTCGGTCCACGGGTCGGATTCGGACGCGAATGCCGCGATCGAGATCGCCTATTTCTTCAAGCCGGAAGAGATCGTCGGCTGATGGAGTGGCGGCTGCGGCGGGCGGGGGAGGGCGACGTCGTCCGCCTGTCGCTCGTCGCGGGCGCGACCTTCCTCGAGGCGTTCGCGGGCGTCCTCGACGGCGACGACATCGTCGCCCACGTCCGCGACCAGAGCGGGCCCGACGCCTTCCGGCGCTACCTGTCCGCCGGCGCGATCGCAACGCTGGCCGAGGCGGTCGAGGGCGGCGCGCCGATTGGCTACACGCTGCTGACCGCGCCCGATTTGCCGATCGATCTGCGCAGCGGCGACATCGAACTGAAGCGCATCTACGCGCTGTTCCCCACCCATGGCAGCGGGCTCGGCCCGGCGCTGATGGCGCGGGCGGTGGAGGAGTCGCGCGCAGCGGGGCACCGGCGGATGCTGCTGGGCGTCTATGGCGGCAACGCGCGGGCACAGCGCTTCTACGTCAAGCAGGGGTTTGCGGTGGTCGGCAC
>JAEMSV010000352.1:728-1616 GCA_016462625.1 Solirubrobacteraceae bacterium
TCCGCGTTGGCGCGACGTGGCACGACGACCTGATCTTCCCGCGCGAATGTTGAGAATGTTGAGGCGCCGGCGCGGTTTTCGCGGCGCATGATGTCGCGCGAAAGCGCGGGACGGCGTGGCTGAGAAAGAGCGCCGCGCACCATCGCAGAATCGGGTGATGTAGGACAGCGAAAGCGATCTTCGTCATGCCGGACTCGATCCGGCATCCATCGTTCCGCTAGCGCCTCAAGCCGTTGTTCGTGCGGAGAGATGGACCCCGGATCAGGTCCGGGGTGACGGAAGGTGCGGGGCGACTGAATCGCCGATCAGCGGCCGCCGGCTTCCAGCAGGGCGCGGGGGGCGGCGAGTTCCCAGCTGCGGGCGATGCGGTCCTCGACCAGGGTCCAGTCGGGCTCGCCCGCCAAGTTCACGCCGACCCAGCCGGAGGGGCCGAGATAGGCCGGGCGCGAATAGGTACCCGGCGCGGCCCCCAGCAGCATCGCCTGCTCGTCGGCGCCGCTGGTGCGCACGCACACGACGGTCAGGCCGTCGCCATGGTGGTCGCGGCGGTACTGCGCGAACTGCTTGCCGGCGACGAAGAAGGTCGGCTGGCCGTGGCTGGCACGCTCCTCGGTCTCGGGCAGCAGCAGCGCGATCTCGCGGACCCGCGCAAGCGTTTCGTCGGTCATGGCTGCACGAACTCCTTCAGCGCCCGGGGGTAGAGCCGGTGCTCGGCCTCCAGCACGCGCGCGGCTAGGCTGTCGGGCGTGTCGCCGGGCAGGATCGGCACCTCCGCCTGCGCCAGCACCTCGCCGGCGTCGAGCTCCTCGGTGACGACGTGGACCGATGCGCCCGCCGCCACGTCCCCCGCCGCGAGCGCGCGGGCGTGGGTGTCGAGGCCCTTGTACT
>JAEMSV010000061.1 GCA_016462625.1 Solirubrobacteraceae bacterium
TCTCGAAGGACCTCGCGGAGTCCGAGGAGCTCGGCAAGGCCGGCTGGGAAGAGGCGAAGCGCATGATCGCCGAGGAGCGCTACGAGTTCCTGGTGCTCGACGAGTTCACCTACCCCATGAAGTGGGGCTGGGTCGACGTCAACGAGGTCGTCGACGTGATCGCGAACCGGCCGGGCTTCCAGCACATCGTCATCACCGGCCGCGACGCGCCGCCGGAGCTCATCGAGGCCGCCGATCTGGTCTCGGAGGTCACGCTCGTCAAGCACCAGATGGAGCAGGGCATCCGCGGCCAGCAGGGGATCGAGTGGTGACGGACGTCCTCGTCATCCTCGACGGGGCGAGCGAGCCGATCGTCGGCGACGAGCCGACGTCGCTGGAGCGCGCCGACACGCCCGTGCTCGACGCACTCGCCCAGGTCGGCACGGTGCGGCGGCTGCGCACGATCCCGGACGGCCTTCCTGCCGGCTCGGAGACCGGGATCGCCGTGCTGCTCGGGTGGACCCCTGAGGCGCCCGTGGACCGTGCCGCGCTCGAGGCCGCCGCGCTGGGGATCGACATCGGCGAGGGCCGGCTGGCCCGCCGCGTCGACGCGATCCACCCCGACGGCACGCGCGGCGACGCACGCGAGATCGAGTTCCCGCCCGAGCTCGAGGTCCACGTGCTCGGCGAGCACAAGCTCCTCGTCATCGCGCCGATCGACGCCGCGCCCGATCTCGACGGCCTCCACGTCTGGCCGGCCGGGATCACGCCCCCGGCGATCCTCGACCAGACCACGGTCTTCATCGGCGCGCGCGGCGCGGCCTCCGGCCTCGCGCAGCTGCTCGGCGCCCGGGTGGAGATCACCGACGATCCCGCCGCCGCCGCGGTTGCCGAGATCGAGGCAGGAACCCCGCGCGTGGTCGTGCACGTCGACGGCGCCGACGAGGCCGCGCACGAGCGCGATCCCGACGCGAAAACCGCGTTCCTGTCGAGGACCGACGACGAGCTGCTCGCCCCCATCGCCGCCGCGCTGCACACGCACGGCGGCACCCTCGAGGTCGCGCCCGACCACGGCGCGGACCCCCGCACCGGTGAACACGACGCGTTCCCCGTTCCCGCCCTGCGCTGGGACCCGACGACGACCGAGGAGGACGACCCGGTCGACGAGGGCGAACTGACCGACGAGGATCTCCCCGTGCTCGCGCTCCCCAAGCGCCGGGCGACGCAGAACGCACCGACCGGCCGCCGCCTCACCGAGCGCTGGGCCGCGCCCCTCCCCGTGGAGGAGCTCGCGTGAGCGCCCGGATCGTCGTCGCGGGAACCAGCTCGGGCGCGGGCAAGACGTCGATCACCTGCGGGCTGATCGGCGCCCTGAAGGCCCGAGGCCACGTCGTGCAGGGCGCGAAGGTCGGGCCCGACTACATCGACCCGAGCTACCACCAGATGGCGAGCGGCCGGCCGGGCCGGAACCTCGACGCGTTCATGGCCGGCCCCGACCTGATCGCCCCGCTGCTGCTCCACGGAAGCGCCGGCGCGGACATCACGATCATCGAGGGCGTCATGGGGATGTTCGACGGCGCCTCCGGGCGCGGCGAGCTCGCCTCCACCGCCCACATCGCCAAGCTCACGGCGAGCCCGGTGGTCCTGGTCGTCGACGCCACCGCGATGTCGCGCTCGGCCGCGGCGATCGTCCTCGGCTTCAAGTCCTTCGATCCCGACGTGCAGATCGCGGGCGTGATCCTCAACCGGGTCGGCTCCGAGCACCACGAAGCGCTGCTGCGCGACGCGATCGAGCCGCTCGGCGTGCCGGTCGTCGGCGCGGTCCGGCGATCCGAGCGCTTCGAGACGCCCGAGCGTCATCTCGGCCTGGTCCCGGCCCCCGAGCGCGAGGCCGAGGCGCGGCGCGCGCTCGACGCCCTCGCCGGTGCCGTCGCCGAGCAGGTCGAGCTCGACACCCTCGTCCGGCTGGCGAAGACGGCGCCGCCGCTGCCCGTGGAGCCCTGGGCGCCCCCGGTGGCCGAAGGCCCGAAGGTCCGCATCGCGGTCGCCGCAGGGCACGCGTTCTCGTTCCACTACCGCGAGAACGTCGAGTCGCTCGAGTCGGTCGGCGTTGAGCTGGTTCCGTTCGACCCGAGCCACGACACCGCGCTGCCCGAGGCGGTCGACGGCCTCATGCTCGCCGGCGGGTTCCCGGAGGTCTACGCCGAGGCGCTCACCGGCAACACGCCGCTGCGTCGCCAGGTCGCCGCCGCCGTGCGCGGCGGGCTGCCGACCGTCGCCGAGTGTGGCGGCCTGCTCTACCTCTGCGAGGAGCTCGACGGGCATCCGATGTGCGGCGTGGTTCCAGGGAAGGCGCGGATGGCGGGGCGGCTGTCGCTCGGCTACCGCGAGGCCGTCGCGGAGTCGGACTCTCCGATCGCCGCAAAGGGCGACGTCCTGCGGGGCCACGAGTTCCACTACTCGACCGTCGATCCGTCCTGCGGGCCGGCGCCGGCGTGGACCCTGCGGGCTCGCGGCCGTGAGCGCCCGGAGGGCTTCACGACCCCGACGCTGAGCGCCTCCTACCTGCACCTGCACTGGGGCGCGTTCCCGGACGTGCCCCTGCGCCTCGCCGCGGCCGCCCGGGCGCGCGTGGCCGTATGAGCCTCACCGTCGTCATCGGGGCGACCCGTTCGGGTAAGAGCGCGTGGGCGGAGCAGCTCGTCGAGGGGTTCGGGCTACCGGTCCGATACGTCGCGACGGCGCCCGAGGGTGCCGGGATGGAGGACCGGGTCGCGCGGCATGTCGCGCGGCGGCCTGCGGAGTGGGAGACGGTGGAAGCGGGTTCGGACCTTGCCGTGACCCTGTCTTCCGATCGGGTCACGTTGGTGGATGGCCTCGGCGTATGGCTGTCGTCCGCGCTGCATCTGGGCTGGGCTTCGCCCCTGGATGCCGTGCGGGTCCTTCTCGCGCGGGCGGTCGACCTCGATGTGCCGGTGGTCCTGGTCATCGAGGAGGTAGGCGGTTCGGTCGTTTCCGCGGATCCTCAGACCCGTGCGTGGGTCGACACGCTCGGGGAGATGGCGCAGCTCGCGGTGGCGGCCTCCTCGCGCGCGGTCTACATCGTTGCCGGCCGCGCGATCGAGCTTTCCGCCGGACGTTTCTTGCGCTCAGCGGAGAAGACGTCGGACTTGAGGTTCCACGGGGACCGCGCGGTTCCACCCGGCGCCGCCGACCACGCCGTGAACGTCGTCGCCGGAGGACCGCCCGCCTGGCTCGCAGAGCAGCTCCACACCGCCCTCGACGAGCAGGCGGCCGCCTACCCACGGGACGACGCCGCGATCGCCGCCGTCGCCGCACGCCACGGCCGCGCGACCGACGAGGTCGTCGTCACGAACGGCGCCGCCGAGGCGCTGTGGCTCATGCCCGCCGCGCTGCTCCCGCGCCACGCCGTCGTCCTCCATCCGGGCTTCACGGAATCCGAGGCCGCGCTGCGCGCCCACGGCGTCCGCGTCACGAGAGCCGTCCGCGACCCCGACGCCGACTTCGCGATCGACCCCTCCAAGGTCCCCGACGACGCCGACCTCGTGATCGTCGGCAACCCCGCCTCCCCGAGCGGCACCCTGGCGCCCGCCGCCGCGATCCTCGCGCTGCGCCGCCCGGGCCGCACGGTCGTCGTCGACGAGGCGTTCATGGACTTCGTCCCCGGGGAGGCCGGGAGCCTCGCCGCCGACGCACCCGAGGACGTCATCGTCGTCCGCAGCCTCACGAAGATCCTCGCCGTCCCCGGGCTCCGGGTCGGGTACGCCCTCGCCACGCCCGTGCTCGCCGAACGCGTCCGGGCGGTCCGGCCGCCGTGGAGCGCGAACGCCCTGGCCCTCGCCGCGCTGCGCGCCGCCGCGACGTATCCGGCCGAGGTCATCGCGATCGCCGATCGCGCCCAGGCAGAGCGCGAGGACCTCGAACGACGCCTCGACGACGCCGGAATCCGCCGCTGGCCCGCCGCCGCGAACTTCGTCCTGGTCGAAGTCGAAGACGGCCCTGAGGCGCTCGCCCGCCTGCACGCCGCCGGGATCGCGGTCCGGCCCGCGGCGTCGTTCCCGGGCCTCGGAGCCAACCACCTGCGCATCACGGCGCGCGATGCGGCCGCGAACGCCCGCGTCGCCGAGACCCTCGCCCAGGGAGCCGTCCGATGATCACGGTCGTCGGCCTCGGCGCCGAGGGCTGGCCCGGCCTGGCCGAGCCCGCCCGGGCCGCGATCACCGGCGCCGAGCGCCTCATCGGCGGCGACCGCCACCTCGAGCTGATCCCTGCCGACGCCACCACCGCAGAGCGCCAGCCCTGGCCTTCGCCGATGGGCCCGTTCCTCGACACCCTCGCGAGTGCGCCGGAGAACGGCGACATCGTCATCCTCGCCAGCGGCGACCCGATGCTCCACGGCGTCGGTTCGTCGCTCGCCAAGCGCATGGACCCGACGAAGCTGACCATCCTCCCCGCCCCTTCCGCCTTCGCGCTGGCCTGCGCGCGCCTGGGCTGGCCGGAGGCCGACACCGAGCTCGTCAGCGTGGTGGGCAAGCCCGTCGAGCTGGTCGTCCCCGCGCTGGCGCCAGGACGCAGGCTCGTGATCTACGTCTCCGACCAGGACGGTGCCCGTGCGGTCGCGCGGGTCGCCCGCGAGCACGGCTACGGCCCCAGCACGCTGACCGTCCTCGAGCACCTCGGCGGAGACGATGAGCGGATCGAAGCGACGACCGCCGACGCGCTGCCGGACGAGCCCGTCGCCCAGCTCCACACGGTGGCCCTGCACTGTGAGCCGGCGGCCGAGGCGCGAGTCCTCCCCCGCACCCCGGGCCTCCCCGACGACGCGTTCGACCACGACGGCCAGGTCACCAAGCGCGAGGCCCGCGCCCTCACCCTCGCTGCCCTGGCGCCCACGCCCGGCGAGCTGCTCTGGGACATCGGCGCCGGCAGCGGATCGATCGGCATCGAATGGATGCGAGCCCACCCCGCCAACCGCGCCATCGCCTTCGAACCGAAGCCCGACCGAGCCGCGCGCGCCCGGGCGAACGCCTCACAGCTCGGCGTCCCCACCCTGACCGTGATCGAAGGCAGCGCCCCGGCCGCCCTCGATGACCAAGAGGCACCCGACGCGATCTTCATCGGCGGAGGGCTGACCACCGAAGGCGTCCTCGCGACCTGCCTGGAGCGCCTGAAGCCCGGCGGCCGCCTCGTCGCCACCGCCGTGACCATCGAGACCGAGCAGGTCCTGATCGAGGCCCAGAAGACCCACGGCGGGCGCCTTACCAAGATCAGCGTCCAGCGCGCCGAACCGCTCGGCGGCTTCACCGCCTGGCGCCCCCATCTCCCTCTGACGCAATGGACCCTGGAGCGTCCCCGCGCATGACCGTGCACTTCATCGGCGCCGGCCCCGGCGCCCCCGACCTCATCACCCTCCGCGCACGCGATCTCATCGCGCAGTCGCCCGTCTGCCTCTACGCCGGCGCCCTCGTCCCGCCGGAGGTGCTTGCGCACTGCCCCGCCGGCGCGCGGATCATCGACACGAAGGACCTCACGCTCGACGAGATCATCGGCGAGCTGCAGACCGCCCACGCGAACGGCGAGGACGTGGCCCGCCTCCACTCCGGCGACCTCTCCATCTGGAGCGCCACCGCCGAGCAGATGCGCCGCCTCGACGAGCTCGGCATCCCCTACGACGTCACTCCCGGCGTCCCCGCCTTCGCCGCGGCCGCCGCCGCGCTGGGCAAGGAGCTGACGCTTCCCGGCGTCGCCCAGTCCCTGATCCTCACCCGCTACTCCAAGCGTGCCACCGCCCTGCCGCCGGGCGAGGAGCTCGGCGGCCTCGCCGCCCATGGCACGACCCTCGCGATCCACCTCGGCACCCAGGCCATCGAGGAGATCGCGCAGACGCTGATCCCCCACTACGGCGCGGACTGCCCCGCCGCCGTCGTGGCGCGAGCGAGCTGGCCCGACGAGCAGGTCCTCCGCGGCACGCTCGCCACGATCGTCCAACAGGTCCTCGAGGCGCAGCTGAAGCGCACCGCGACGATCCTCGTCGGCCCCGCGCTGGGCACGGATTCGCCCGAGGGCCTCTGCGAGAGCCATCTCTACTCGCCGAACCGCGACCGCGCCGCGACATGAGCGGGAAGGTCCTCATCCTCGGCGGCACGGCCGAGGCCCGCGCGCTCGCGGCCGAGTTGCACGACGACGGCACGCCGGTCATCTCCTCGCTCGCGGGCCGCGTCGCGCGCCCGCGGCTCCCCGAGGGCGACGTCCGCATCGGCGGCTTCGGCGGGGCCGACAAGCTCGCCGACTGGCTGCGCGAGCACGACATCGCCGCCGTCGTCGACGCCACGCACCCCTTCGCCGAGCGCATCTCGGCCAGCGCCGCCCAGGCCGCACCGGCCGCGCAGATCCCGATCGTCCGGCTCGAGCGCCCGGGCTGGACCGCGCAGCCCGGCGACGACTGGCGCCGGGTCAATGACCTCGACGAGGCCGCCGCCGCGATCACCGAGGACCGGGTCTTCCTGACCTCCGGCCGCCAGGGCCTGCCCGCCTTCGCCGGCCTCGCGCGGCCGTGGTTCCTCATCCGCTGCGTCGACCCGCCCGAGCCGCCGCTGCCCCCCAAGCACCAGGTGCTCCTCGACCGCGGCCCCTACGACCTCGAGGGCGAGCGCGCGCTCATGGAGCGCCACGGCATCGAGGTCCTCGTCACGAAGGACAGCGGGGGCGACCACACCGCCCCGAAGCTCCAGGCCGCGCGCGAGCGCGGCATCCCGGTGATCGTCGTCGACCGCCCGGCCCGCCCGGACATGCCGATCGTCACCACCGTCGACGCCGCCAGGGCCTGGCTGTCATGAGCCGCACGATGCTCGTCATCGGGATCGGCGCGGGCGACCCCGACTACCTCACGCTGCAGGCGATCAAGGCGATGAACCGCGCCGACGTCGTCTTCGTCGTGGTGAAGACGACCGACAAGCAGGAGCTCGTCGACCTCCGCCACACGATCCTCGAGACCCACATGCAGCGCGAGCACACGCTCGTGCCCATCCAGGATCCCGATCGCGACCGCGACCCGGCCAACTACAAGCAGACCGTCCAGGAGTGGCGCGACGAGCGCACCCGCCGCTGGGGCGCCGCGATCGATGAGCACCTGAAAGACGGCCAGACCGGCGCGTTCCTCGTCTGGGGCGACCCGGCGCTGTACGACAGCACCCTCGACGTCCTCGCCGACATCGAGCTGGGCGACACCTCCATCGAGGTCATCCCCGGGATCTCCAGCGTGCAGGCGCTCGCCGCCGGCCACGGCATCGCGCTGAACCGCGTCGGCGGTGCGATCGAGATCACCCCGGGCCGGCGCTACGCCGACGGGATCCCGGACGGGGTCGACGATGCGGTCGTGATGCTCGACACCCGCAACGTTTACGCCAAGGCGCCCGACGACTTCGACGTCTACTGGGGTGCGTACCTCGGGACCGAGGACGAGATCCTCATCAGCGGGCCGGTCCGCGAGGTCGAGGACGAGATCGCCCGGATCCGCGCGCAGGCCCGCGAGGACAAGGGCTGGATGTTCGACACGTACCTGCTCCGGCGTCGTCAGCCCTGAGCGAACGCGCGGAGCGCCTCGCGCGCCCCGCCGACCACCGGCTCGCCGTGGGCGAGCAGCAGCACGTCGAAGTCCAGCTCGTCGCACAACGCGGCCAGGCGCGTCTTGATCCCGCGCTTGATCGCTTCAGGATCGTCGCCGAGGAGGTCGTCGGAGACGAACCCGAGCCCACCGTCGGCCCCGATGATGCAGTCGGCCAGGGCGAGGACGCCCGGCGCGTGGATCGCCGTCTCCTCCGGGCAGAGCACCCCGACCTCGTGGGCGACCACGCCCGGCGCGAGCTCGTCGCCGAATCCGAATGCCGTGATGCCCTCGTCGGGGAGGTCGTACAGGCCGGCCTCGTGCGCGAGGATCGGACAGCCGAAGCGCTCGGCGAACTGCTCGGAGTGCCGCAGGTGGTGGCGGTTCGTCAGCACGATCCGCGTCGGCGGCCCGTGCTCGGCGAACCAGTCCAGGCCCTCCTCCGGCACGCGCGGGTCGAGCAGGATTCCCGGATCGGCGAGGTAGTGCGAATGCACCTCCTCACCGATCCCCTCGTGGAGGGTCGTCCAGTCCCAGATCCCTTCGGCAAGCTCGCGCATGCCGGGGGTTCTACCCGGGATACGTGCGCGGGGTGTACACCTGCCCGCCGTCGAGCACCCGCGTCTGCGAGCTCCCGATGACCAGCAGCGTGCGCATGTCGACCTGCTCGAGCGGGAGGTCGCCCAGCGTCGTGACCTCGACGTTCTCGCCGTCGCCGCCCACGTCGCGGGCCAGGACGACCGGCGTCTCGGGCGCGCGGTGGCGCAGCAGCACCTCGCGGGCCGCGGTGAGCTGCTCGCGGCGTGTCTTCGACGCCGGGTTGTAGAGCGCGATCGCGAGGTCCGCGGCGGCCGCGGCGTCGAGGCGCTTCTCCACGACGTCCCACGGCTTGCGGATGTCCGACAGCGAGATCACCGCGAAGTCGTGGCCCAGCGGGGCGCCCACGCGCGACGCCGCGGCCTGCATCGCCGAGAGCCCCGGGACCACCCGGACGTCGACCTCCGCGAACTGGCCGTTCCCGGCCTCGAGCTGCTCGAGCACGGCGGTCGCCATGGCGAAGATCCCCGGGTCGCCCGAGGAGACGACCGCCACCCGCGCACCACCGGCGGCGAGCTCGAGCGCGTGGCGCGCCCGGTCGGCCTCGACCCGGTTGTCCGACGAATGGCGCTCCTGTCCCGCGCGAACCGGAACCCGGTCGACGTACGTCTGGTAGCCGACGATGTGCTCGGCGGCCGCAAGCGCGCCCCGTGCCTCGGGCGTGAGCCACTCCGGCCCGGCGGGGCCGAGCCCGACGACCGTCACCACACCGCTGCCACCGGTCCGCGCAGCCCGGGCGCCCGTCGGGGCGAGGACGATCGACATGTACGGCACGCCGCCCTCGACCTCGTTGAGCGGCAGGACCTTCTCCCCGTCCGGGTGGCTGGCCCGTTCGACGTACACCGAGCCGTCCGCGAGGCCGGCCTCACCGAGCGCGTCGACGACCCGCTCGAAGGTCCGGCCGAGCTTCATGACCACCGCGACGTCCGCGCTGTGCAGGCGCGCGCGCAGATCGGCCGGAGGCAGCGTGCCGGGAATGATCGACAGCACCTCGTTGCCCTGCGCCAGCGGCCGGCCCGCCGCGGCGCTCGCCGCGGCGAACGCCGGGATGCCCGGGACGACCTCGGTCTCGTAGCGGTCGCTCAGCCGCTCGTGCAGATACATGTAGGAGCCGTAGAGGAACGGGTCACCGCCGCAGAGCACCACGACGTCGCGGCCCGCGTCGAGGTGCGCGGCGATCTCGACGGCGCTCTCGTCGTAGTAGTCGCGCAGCGCCCCCGCGTAGCCCTCGGGGTGGTCGGTCGACTCGACCGTGACCGGATACTCCATCGGCAGCTCGATCTGATCGCCGCGGAGATACGGATCCACCGTGCCGCGGGCGATCGGCTGCTTGTTGCGTGCCGTCGGGTACGCGATCACGTCCGCGCTGGAGATAAGCCGCTGCGCCTTGACCGTGACGAGCTCGGGATCACCCGGGCCCACCCCGACGCCATAGAGACGACCGGAGAGACGGCCACTCATGCCGCACCTCCGGGGACGAGCACGATGTCCTCGTCCTGGGCCAGCGCGTTGACGGCGGAGGCCGAGATCGCGCTGCCGCCGCGCCGGCCGTGGACGACGAGGTACTCCAGCCCCAGCGTGTTCTGCGCGAGCGCGACCTTCGACTCCGCCGCGCCCACGAACCCGACAGGAATGCCGACGACCGCCGCGGGCTGCGGCGCGCCGTCGGAGATCTTCTCCAGCAGCCGGAACAGCGCTGTCGGCGCATTGCCGACCACGACGAGCGCGCCCTCGAGCCGGTCGCCCCACAGCTCCATCGCGGCGGCGCTGCGGGTGGTCTCCAGCTCCTTCGCCAGCTCGGGCACCTGCCCCTCGCGCAGCGTGCAGACGACGTCGTTGTCCTTCGGCAGCCGGGCGCGGGTGATGCCCGCGGCGACCATGTTCGTGTCGCAGAGGATCGGCGCACCGGCGAGCAACGCGCTCCGGGCGGCCGCGCCGAAGCCGGATGAGGCCTCGACGTCCTCGGCGAGATCGACCATCCCGCAGGCGTGGATCATGCGCACGACGGTCCGCGCCACGATGTCGTCGAAGCGCCCGAGGTCGGCCTCCTCGCGGATGGTGGCGAACGAGCGCCGGTAGATCTCCGCGCCATCGCGCAGGT
The DNA here is from genome assembly GCA_016462625.1 of Solirubrobacteraceae bacterium. The sequence continues at coordinate 10,302 of JAEMSV010000061.1, forward strand.
AAGGCTCGACGGTCACGAGCGGTGGTCCTCCAGGTACGACATCACGGTGGTCAGGTCGCCGAGCACCTCGTCGCCGACGGCGAGGCCGGCGTCCGTCTGGGCGATGGCGAGCGCACCGCTGGCGGGCTGGCCGCAGCGGCGCTCGCAGGCGCTCCAGTGCTCGGGAAGGTCGGTCGGACCGCGCCGGCCCGCGCGCGTGCGGGCCGCGGCGCGGACGTCGAGGCGCGCCCGGGGGCAGCCGCCGGTGCCGGCGCAGGCCGTGAGGCCACGCCAGCCGGAGTCCGGATCCAGCACCAGCTCGAGCGCGCGCAGCGCGGCCTCGACTCGCTCAGCCTCGGTGGCGGGGACATCGACGAGCGTCAGCGAGCGCGTCTGCGAGACCCGCGCCTCGAAGCCGAGCGCGGCGAGCCCGCGCAGCTGCGCGGCGTCGAGCCGGCCCAGCGGGACGAGCGCGGTCAGCGCCACGGCCCCGTCGGCCTGTGTCGTCCGCCCGGGCCCCACGGATCGGGTCGACTTGAAGTCGCTGTCCGGCGTCAACTCGACCCGATCCCACGGAAGTCTCCGCAGGACCGCGTCGACACCGAGCTCCGACACCCGCCACTCGGTCGTCCGCGCCGCCAGGAACGCCCGCGCCGCGGCCATGGCCAGCTCGGCGCCCGCGCTCACGTCGGCGTACAGGCCCGTCCGTGAGCTGTTCAGCACCAGCTCGACGACACCCGGGGCGACAGCGACCAGCGCCACGTCCACCCCGTCGACCACGTCGATGCCGAACTGGAACTTCCCGGGAAGGCCGGCCAGCGCGGGATCCCCGCAGAGCGCGGCGTCCACCGCGTCCGTCAGCGCTGCGGCATCGATCTGCGCGCCCGCCTCCCGCCCAGCCAGCGGCGAGGCGAGGATGTTCCGCACCCGCTCGTGCTCGGAGGACGGGAGCAGCCCCGCATCGGCCAGCGCGATCGCCAGCGGCCCACCGCTCTCCGCTCGCAGCCCGCGCAGCTGCAGATTCGCACGCGAAGTGAGGTCCACCAGCCCGCTGCCGAGCTCGGCGCCGACGTCCGCGAGCGCGTAGAGCTGGCCCGCAGAGAGGCGCCCGCCGGGCACGCGGACCCGGGCCAGGAACCCGTCCGCCGCCTCGTGCAGGCGCAGCGCGCCCGGACAGCGATCGTCACCAAGTCGGACTTCCTGCTCACGCGGTGCGAGAGCGTCATGCACCACGGCCGTCACGACCGCGAAATTCTACAGCGGTGCGGCTGGACAGGCGCGCCCGACGCGCTACGGTGTCACCGAACCATCAGGCAATCCCTGGGGAGGGAGCCATATGGAGACCGGGATCATCTATCCGGAGTTGGGGGAGTTCGTGCGGCAGGACGCACTGAGCGAGCTCCAGAACCACGCCGAGTCCCTCGAGGCCTCAGCGCGTGACGCGGAGGACGAGCGGCGCGGCCGCGAGATCCGCAAACAGGCGACCGAGTTGGACGAGCGCCTGCATCAGTCGTTCGGATAGGCCCGTCAGCCGACTGGCCGCGTCGCGTCGAGCGCCGCGGCCACATCGGCCCGCAGGTCGCCGGCGTCCTCGACGCCGGCGCTGAACCGGATGAAGCCCTCGGCGACGTCCTCGATGCCCCAGCGGGCCCGCCGCTCGGCCATGGAGTGGACGCCCCCGAAGCTCGTCGCCTCCGCGACGAGCGTCAGCGCCTCGAGAAAGGCCTGGGCTCGGGACGCCGTCCCGACGTCGAATCCGAGCACCCCACCGAACCGGCCCGCCATCTGCACCGTCGCGAGCCCGTGCTCCGGGTGCGAGGGCAGTCCCGGGTAGCGCACGTCGGTGACGTCGTCGCGCGTGGCCAGCAGCTCCGCCAAGGCCAGCGCGTTCGCGCACTGGCGCTCGAGCCGGACGTCGAGCGTCGCCAGCGACCGGTGCGTCAGCCAAGCCTCGAACGGGCCGGGCACCGCACCCACCGATGACCGCCACGCCCGCACCGGGTCGAGCCGCTCGGCCTCGCGCACCGCGACGTAGCCGAGGATCACGTCGCTGTGGCCGCTCAGGTGCTTGGAGCCGCTGCACACGACGACGTCCGCGCCCAGCGCCAGCGCGCGCTGCAGCAGCGGCGTCGCCAGGGTCCCGTCGACGATGAGCTCTGCGCCGGCATCCCGTGCCGCGACGGCCACCGCCGCGATGTCGACGACGTCCAGCTCCGGGTTCGTCGGGGTCTCCACCCAGACGGCCCGGGCCCCGGGGGCGGCCTCGATGAGCCCCGCCGTGCCCGCGCCCGCCCGCCGGACCACGACCCCCTCTGGCTCGAGCCGGTCGCGCACGAGGGCCTTGATCCCCCCGTAGCACTCCTCCGGCAGCACGAGGACGTCACCACGGGACAGCGACGGCAGCAGCACCGCGCTCGCCGCGGCCATCCCGGACGCGAACGTGAGCGCCGGGCCACCCTCGAGCTCTCCGAGGGCAGACTCCAGCGCCGACCACGTCGGATTCGCGTAGCGCGCGTATCCGTACGGGGTGCTGTCGGGCTCCCCGCGGAGGTGGTACGGCCCCGCGAACGTCGGACCTGGGAGCATCGGCGCGCCCTGGGTGGGTTCAGGGAGCCCCGCGTGCACCACCCGCGTGGCGGGCGCGTGACGGCCGGACCGCATCGTCGGGCCTGAATTCGTGTCGTCATGGGCAGAACCCACCCGTTCAACCATACGGAGGTCCCTTACCCGTGCAGCGCCTCATCCCCACACCGTCGATGGCCGTCGCACTGCTCGCGCTCGTGCTGGCCACCACCGGCACGGCCGTCGCAGCGGTCAACTACGCATCGAACGCCGGCAAGGTCGATGGCAAGGACGCCGTGGCATCCAGCGCCACGCGTGCGCAGGCGGCGGGCAACGTCGTCGCGACCGCGTCGAAGGGCGACACCAAGGGCACGATCCCGGGCAAGTTCGTCAACGACGTGATGCGCGGCGGCGCCGACTCGTTCGCCCGCCCGGCCGTCGTCAACGACAACGCCAACGACGTCGCAACCGCCATCGGCTCCATCCCGGGTCTCGGCACGCTGAGCGCCAGCTGCTTCGACCAGAACAAGAACGTCGGCGTCGAGGACCCGGCGACCACCCTGACCTTCGGCAACACCGCCGCGCTCGGCGTGAACGTCTCGCGCGAGGTCCCCGGCCAGGCGGCGCTGATCACCTCGGTCCCGCCGAACACGACGAGCGCCTTCACCATCGGGGGTTCGAACACGTTCCGCCTCCACCTGGAGAAGTCGGGCATCAACTACGTCTTCGAGGGCGTCGTGCGCCAGGACGGCCGGAACACGGCCGACGCGCGCTGCCTCGTCTACGGCTACGCGCTGCGCATCAGCGACACGCGCTAGTTCTCAGCGGCCGCCGCCCGTCCTCTGTCGGCTGGGCGGCGGCCGTCTCCTTCGCTACCGTCAGTTCATGGCTGATCCGCTCGCAGGCGTCGAACTCCGGCACCTCATCGCGCTGCGGGCAGTCGCGCGCGCCGGATCGTTCGGCGGCGCCGCCGACCAGCTCGGCTACACGCAGTCAGCGGTCAGCCAGCAGATCGCCGCACTCGAGAAGGCCGTCGGGGAGAAGGTCATCGACCGCGGCAACGGCCGAGGCCGGGTCACGCCCACCGCCGTCGGGGGCATCCTGCTCCAGCACACCGACGCGCTGATGAACACGCTCGACGCCGCTCGCGACGACCTGAGCGCGCTGCGCGGCGGAGCGATCGGCACGCTGCGCATGGGCGCCTACCAGAGCGTCACCTCCACCTTTCTCCCCGCGGTGATCCACACGGTCCGCCAGCAGTTCCCCGGGCTCCAGCTCGACATCGTCGAGGAGATGTCCGACACCGACGTCGAGCAGCACGTCCTCGACGGCGACCTGGAGCTCGGCTTCACCGTCGTCCCGGTGGGCAACGCCGGGCTCGCGGGCATCGACCTCGTCGCCGACCCGTGGGCGCTGCTCCTGAGCCGTGAGTGCCCGCCGATCGCCGCCACCGACCGCGCGTCCTTCGATCCGGCCGACCTCGACGAGCTGCCCATCGTCGGCGCGTTCAACTGCCGCGGCTTCCAGCACGCGATCTCGCACCTGCAGGGCCTTGGCGTGCGCCCGTACGTCGCCCAGCACGCGCACGACAACGCGCTGATCCAGGGCCTCGCTGCCGCGGGCGTCGGCGCCGCGCTGCTGCCCCGACTGGCCTACACGCCCGACGCTCGGCTGACGGTCATCCCGATCGACGACCTGCTGCCCGCCCGCCGCGTCGGGCTGTCCTGGCGCGCCGGCCACGAGCTGTCGGCGCCCGCCCGCGCGCTCGTCGCGGCCGCGCAGGACGTCTGCGAGGGCCTCACGCCCACGTGGAGCGAGCCCGCGCTCACAGCGCCCCGCTGAGCCACCCGACGATCGACCCAGCGGTGTTCGAGCCCGAGGCGATCGCGTTGGCCACCGAAGGCATCTGCCCACTGGCGTCGCCGGCGACGTAGAGCCCCGGGACGGTGGTGGCCCCCGGCCCCATCCCGCCGGTCGCGATGCCCTCCGCGGTGAGCGGCGTCGCCGCGGCGTACTCGGCGCCGAGCTGCGCCGCCAGATCAGAGCGCTGGTGCAGCGTCACCGCGACCAGCAGGCCACCACAAGACCGCTCGGTCCCGTCCGCGAAGACGACCGCCTCGAGCGCCTCGCCCTCGCCGCGAAGACCGACGACCTCACGCGCATCGACCGTGACGCCCGCCGCTTCGAGCCGCCCCCGGTCCTCGTCGCCGACCTCGGCGCTCAGGAGCGTCACGTCATCGCTCCAGGCGGTCAGCAGCAACGGGCGGTGCACGCTGCTGTCGCCGAACACGGCGAGCGGCTGCTCCCGCACCTCCCACCCGTGGCAGAAGGGGCAGTGGAAGACGGACGTGCCCCACCGCTCGGCGGCGCCCGGCAGGTCCGGCCAGCGGTACGCCATGCCCGTCGCGAGCAGGACGGTCCGCGCGGTCTCGCGGCGGCCGTCGCCGCACGTCAGCGCGAATCCGCCGGCGGCCGGCTCACCACCGACGACATCGACGTCGCGCACCTCCACCGACGGATACGCGGCCAGCTCCTTGCGACCGTCGGCGTAGAAGTCGTCCGCGGGGCGGCCGTCCTGCCCGAGCATGCCGCCGATCCCGTGGGCGGCGCGATTGCTCTGCTCACCCGCATCGAGGACGAGCGTGCGCCGGCGCGCCCGGCCGAGGACGAGCGCAGCGCTCAGCCCCGCCGCTCCGGCTCCGACGACGATGCAGTCCCAGTCGTGATCCATCGCTCCAGGGTGACGCCCCGGCCGCATTATGCCAAGCTCATTTGCCATGGAGGCAAGCGAGACCGTCGACGATCGTGTCCGCCGCCGGCTGCGCGAGCTGCGCACCGAGCGCGCCATGACGCTCCAACAGGTCGCCGAGCGCGCGAGCATCGACGTCTCGACCCTGAGCCGCCTGGAGTCCGGCAAGCGCCGGCTCGCGCTGGACCATCTCCCGCGCCTCGCCGCCGCCCTCGGCGTCAGCGCCGACGATCTCCTCGGGGCCGCCGCCATCCCCGACCCGCGAATCCACGCCGAGCCGCTGGAACGCGACCGGCTCACCATGTGGCAGCTCCGCCAGGGCGGGCCCGGCGCCGGACCGCACGCGTACAAGATCCGCATCCACGCCGAGCGCAACGTGCCGCCGGACCCGCTCCCCGTCCACGACGGCCACGACTGGCTCTACGTCCTGACCGGCCGCATGCGGCTGATCCTCGGCGACCGCGATCTCACCATCGGGCCAGGCGAGGCCGTCGAGTTCAGCACCTGGACGCCGCACTGGTTCGGCGCCGTCGACGGCCCGGTGGAGCTGCTCGCGCTCCTTGGGCCGCACGGCGAGCGGACGCACCTGCACCGCTGACGACGCCTCCGCGCCGTTGGATCTACTATTGGATCCATTACCGCCCGGCTTGCTCTTTCGCCCCGCGTCCTTCGCATTGAGCTGCTGGCCGGACTCGTCACCGCTTTCGCGCTGATCCCCGAAACCATCTCCTTCGCACTCGTCGCCGGAGTGGATCCAAAGATCGGTCTCTGGGCGTCGTTCACGATGTCCATCGCGATTGCGATCACCGGCGGGCGCCCCGCGATGATCTCTGCGGCGGCCGGGTCGATGGCCCTCGTCGTCGTCTCCCTCGTCGCCGACCACGGCGTCGAGTACCTGATCGCCGCGACCGTGCTGGCGGGCGTCATCCAGGTGGCCGCGGGCGCCCTGGGCATCGCCCACGCCATGCGCTTCGTCCCGCGCTCCGTCCTCACGGGCTTCGTCAACGGCCTGGCGATCCTGATCTTCCTCGCTCAGCTCCCCTACCTGCGCGACGTGCCGACGTCGGTCTACGCGCTCGTGGGCGCCGGCCTGCTGATCCTCTACCTCTTCCCGCGGCTGACCACGGCCGTACCGGCGCCGCTCGTCGCGATCGCGGCGCTGACCGTGTTCACCGTCGTGGTGGGCGTCGACGTGCCGACGATCGGCGACGAGGGCGAGCTCCCGGACACGCTGCCGGTCCTCGGCATCCCCGACGTGCCGCTGACCCTGGACACCCTGCTGATCATCCTGCCCTACGCGTTCACCCTCGCGGCCGTCGGCCTGCTCGAGTCGCTGCTCACCGCCCAGATCGTCGACGAGGTCACCGAGACCCCCTCGGACAAGGCGCGCGAATCGCGCGGCCAAGGCTGGTCGAACATCGTCACCGGCTTCTTCGGCGGCATGCCGGGCTGCGCGATGATCGGGCAGACGGTCATCAACGTGAAGACCAGCGGCGGCCGGACCCGCATCTCCACCGCCGCCGCCGGCATCTTCCTGCTGATCCTCACGGTCTCCCTCGACGGGATCGTCGCGGTCATCCCGATGGCCGCCCTCGTCGCGGTGATGATTCTCGTCTCGGCCTCGACCTTCGACTGGCACAGCGTGAGCCTCCCGACGCTGCGCCGCCTGCCGCGCGGCGAGACGGTCACGATGGCCACGACCGTCGTCGCGACCGTCGCCACCCACAACCTCGCGATCGGAGTGGGCGCCGGCTCACTGGTCGCTCTGGTCCTGTTCGCCCGGCGCGTCGCGCACCTCGTCGAGGTCACGGCCGTGACCGACCCCGACGGCGCCAGCCGGATCTACTCCGTCTCCGGCCAGCTGTTCTTCGCCTCGGAGACCGAGCTGATCGAGCAGTTCGACTACGCCAGCGATCCGCCGCACGTCGTCATCGACCTGTCCCACGCGCATATCTGGGACGTCTCGGCGGTCACGGCACTCGACACCATCGCCGAGCACTACCGCCGCCACGGGACCACGGTCGAGGTCACCGGGCTGAACGCGCACAGCCGCGAGCTGCGGGAGCGCCTGTCGGCCGTCACCGCATAGGGCCGGTCTCCAGAACGACCGGGACCCGCCAGATGGCGGGCCCCGGGCCAATCTGAATCTGTCGCGCTGGCGCTACGACGCGTCGCCGTCGGCCGGTGAGGCGTCTTCGCCCTCGGCCTTCGGAGTGCCTTCGCCCTCGACGCTCTCACCCTCGGCGCCCACGCCGACCGGCTTGCGCGCCTTCTTGGGCTTGACGACGGAGAGCTTGAGCTCCTCGTCGGACTCCGTGTCCTCGTTGCGCTCGACCATGACCGTGCCGCCGGGCACCAACTCGGCCCGCAGGACGAAGTCGGCGAGCGGGTCCTCGATGTAGCGCTGGATCGCACGGCGCAGTGGCCGGGCGCCCATCGCCGGGTCCCATCCCTTGTCGACGAGGAAGTCCTTCGCGTCCTCGCTGAGCTCCATCTGCAGCTCGCGCTCGGCGAGCGACTGGCGGATCCGCAGGAGCAGGAGGTCGACGATCTGCTTGATCTCGTCCTTCTGCAGCTTGTGGAACACGATGACGTCGTCGATGCGGTTAAGGAACTCGGGGCGGAACACCTTCTTCAGCTCGCCCATGATCCGGCCCTTCATGTCGTCGTACGACACGCCGGTCTCGTCCTCGTTGATCGAGAAGCCGAGCGGTGTGTTCCGCGCGATCTCCGAGGCCCCGATGTTCGAGGTCATGATCACGATCGCATGGCGGAAGTCCACCGTGCGGCCCTGGGAGTCGGTCAGGCGACCGTCCTCCAGGATCTGGAGCAGGATGTTGAAGACGTCCGGGTGAGCCTTCTCGATCTCGTCGAGCAGGAGCACGCAGTACGGCTTGCGCCGCACGGCCTCGGTGAGCTGGCCGCCCTCGTCGTACCCGATGTAGCCGGGAGGCGAGCCGACGAGCCGGGACACGGCGTGCTTCTCCATGTACTCCGACATATCGATGCGGATCATCGAGTCCTCGTCGCCGAAGAGGAACTCGGCGAGCGTGCGCGCGAGCTCCGTCTTGCCGACACCCGACGGACCGAGGAACACAAAGGAGCCGGTAGGCCGCTTCGGGTCCTTCAGGCCGGCACGGGAGCGCCGGATGGCCTTTGAGATGACGTCGACCGCAGGGGTCTGCCCGATGACGCGCTTGTGGAGCTCTTCCTCCATGCGCATCAGCTTCTGCGTCTCGGCCTCGGTGAGCTTGAAGACGGGGATGCCGGTCCACATCGAGACGATGTCGGCGATCTCCTCCTCGCCGATGGCGGGGCGCTCGCCCTCACCCTCGCCGGCCTCCCACTGCTCTTCCAGCTCGCGCTTCTTGTTCGTGAGGCGACGCTCCTGATCGCGCAGGTTCGCGGCCTTCTCGAACTCCTGCGCCTCGATCGACGCCTCCTTCGCGCGCCGCGTCTCCTCGATCTCGTCCTCGAGCTCGCGGTAGACCGGCGGGGAGGTCATCGACTTGATGCGCATGCGCGACGCGGCCTCGTCGATGAGGTCGATGGCCTTGTCGGGCAGGAAGCGGTCGGAGATGTAGCGGTCGGCCAGCTCCGCTGCGGCCTCGAGGGCCTCGTCGGTGATCTGGACCTTGTGGTGCGCCTCGTAGCGGTCGCGCAGGCCCTTGAGGATCTGCACGGTCTCCTCGATCGACGGCTCGTCGACGCGGATCTGCTGGAAGCGACGCTCGAGCGCCGAATCCCGCTCGAGGTACTTGCGGTACTCGTCGAGCGTCGTGGCACCGATCGTCTGCAGCTCGCCACGCGCCAGGGCCGGCTTGAGGATCGAGGCCGCGTCGATCGCGCCCTCGGCCGCGCCGGCACCGACCAGATTGTGGAGCTCGTCGATGAACAGGATGATGTCGCCGCGCTGGGTGATCTCCTTCATCACCTTCTTGAGGCGCTCCTCGAACTCGCCGCGGTACTTCGAGCCGGCGACCAGTGCCGCCAGGTCGAGCGTGTAGATCTGCTTGTTCTTCAGCAGCTCCGGCACGTCGGCGTTCGTGATGCGCTGGGCGAGGCCCTCGACGACGGCCGTCTTGCCGACGCCCGGCTCGCCGATCAGCACGGGGTTGTTCTTCGTGCGGCGCGAGAGGATCTGCATGATCCGCTCGATCTCGGTCTCGCGACCGACGACCGGATCCAGCTTGCCCTCGCTCGCGAGCTTGGTGAGGTTGCGGCCGAACTGGTCCAGGAGCTTCGAGGACTTCTTGCCCTCGCCCTGGGCACCCGCGCCGGCACCCGCGCCTGCCCCAGCGCCGGAACCCGAGCCCTGACCCTGGCGGCGGCCGCCGGGCCCGGACAGCATGCGGATGACCTCGTTGCGGATCTTCTCGCTGTCGGCGTCGAAGTCGAGGAGGATGCGTGCCGCGACGCCCTCGTTCTCGCGCACGAGACCGAGCAGGATGTGCTCGGTGCCGATGTAGTTGTGCCCGAGGCTCAGGGCCTCGCGCAGGGCCAGCTCAAGGACCTTCTTCGCCCGGGGCGTGAAGGGAATCTGACCGGAGGTGACCTCTTCGCCGGAGCCGACGATCCGCACAACCTGGGCGCGCACACGCTCGACGGTGATGTCGAGGCTCTCCAGGACACGTGCAGCGAGGCCTTCTTCCTCACGCAGGAGTCCGAGAAGGATGTGCTCCGTGCCGATGTAGTTGTGCTTGAGCGTCCGCGCCTCTTCCTGGGCGAGAACGACGACCTGGCGGGCTCGTTCAGTGAATCGCTCGAACATGGTGCTGCGTGTCCTTCCTAGCTGGGGCGGTGCCGCGAGCTCAAGGTACGGGCGTGGTCCGGACGGTCAGGGTTCTGGGTCGCAAACGTCTCCGACCTACCACCTCTATCGGCCAACGCGGCCAGAGGATGAGTAGTGCGGAGGCGGTCACCGGGCATAGCTCATCCTACCAACCGCCTCCCCGGGTTCTGGTGGGTCCGGGCCCGGTGGGGGAAGGTCAACGAGGAGTTAATCCCGCAATGCGGGGAAGAGGATGACTTCACGGATCGTGTCCTTGCCCGTGAGGATCATGACGAGGCGGTCGATCCCGACCCCGACACCGCCTGTCGGCGGCATGCCGTGCTCGAGTGCGCGCACGTAGCTCTCGTCGAACGGCTGGGCCTCATCGTCGCCCTGCTCGGCGTAGCGGACCTGGGCCTCGAAGCGGGCGCGCTGGTCGTCCGGATCGTTCAGCTCGGTGAACGCGTTGGCGATTTCGATGCCCTTGATGTAGGCCTCGAATCGCTCGGTGAGCCCCTCTTCGGTGCGATGGCGCTTCGCGAACGGCGAGAGCTCGATCGGGTAGTCGAGCAGGAAGGTCGGCTGCTGCAGCTGGGGCTCGACGTACTCCCCGAGGAGGTCGTCGACGAGCTGCGGCCAGGTCCGGTCCTTCGTCGGGAGCCGGTCGCCGATCTCGGCCGCGAGCGCGTCGCGGTCGCGGTGGGCCATGACGTCGATCCCGGCGTGCTGGATGATCGCGTCCCGGAGCGTGATGCGCGCCCACGGCTCGTGGATCTTCAGCTCCCCGTCGTAGTCGATCGCCGTCGCGGCGGCTCGGACGACCTGCTCGACGCGGTCGGCCTCGTCGAGATAGTCGGCATACGCCTCGTACCACTCGATCATCGTGAACTCGGGGTTGTGCCGGGGCGACAGCCCTTCGTTGCGGAAGTTCTTGCCGACCTCGTACACCCGCTCGAGCCCGCCGACGATCAGGCGCTTGAGGTACAGCTCGGTCGCGATGCGCAGGTACATGTCCTGGTGCAGCGCGTTGAAGTGGGTCCGGAACGGCTTGGCGAGCGCTCCGCCGTATAGCGAGACGAGCGTGGGCGTCTCGACCTCGACGAAGTCGTCGTCGTCCAGCGTGCGCCGGATCGCCGAGGTGATCTTCGCCCGGGCGACGAACACGTCGCGCGTCTCCTCGTTGGCGATCAGGTCGAGCTCACGCTGGCGGTAGCGGGTCTCGACGTCCGCGAGGCCGTGGTGCTTGTCCGGCGGCGGTCGCAGCGACTTCGCGAGCACGTCGAAGCCGTCGATCCGCAGCGAGAGCTCGCCGCGGCGGCTCATGAACGCGGTGCCATCGACGCCGATCAGGTCGCCGAGGTCGAGGCCGAGCAGGCGCTCGTGTGCCTCTTCGCCGAGCACGTCCAAGCGGGCCTGCAGCTGCAGGCGGCCGGAGCGGTCGACGAGGTCGAGGAACGCCATCTTGCCCTGTCCACGGCGCGCGGCCAAGCGGCCGGCGACGCGGTGGGAGACCTCGGTCTCCTCGCCGTCGGCGAGGCCCTCGTGCGCCGCGCGGACGCTGGCGATCGTCTCGACCCCCGGGTACGCGTGCGGGAACGGGTCGATCCCGTCGGCGCGCAGGCGGTCGAGCTTCTCCCGCCGCTGCGCGAGGAGCTCGTCCTCCATGGCGGTGCCTAGAGCCCGACGTCGATCTTGGTGATCTTGAACTGCCGGGTCTTGCCGTTGGGCAGCGAGACGTCGACGACGTCGTTCTTCTTGTGCCCCACGAGCGCGCGCCCGACCGGCGACTCGTTCGACAGCTTGCCATCGGCGACGCTCGCCTCGGACGACCCGACGATCGTGAACTTCTGCGACTTGCCGCTGCCCTCGTCCTTCACGTGGACGATGGAGCCGACCTGCACGTGATCCGTGGAGACGTCGCCGGCCTCGATGACCGTGGCCGAGCGGAGCTTCTCCTCGACGTTGGCGATGCGCGTCTCGAGCATGGCCTGCTCGTTCTTCGCGTCGTCGTACTCGGAGTTCTCGGAGATGTCCCCGAACTCCCGGGCTTCCTTGATGCGCTGGGCCACCTCACGGCGCTTGTCGTTCTGGAGGAAGTCCAGCTCTTCCTTGAGCTTCTCCAGGCCTTCGCGGGTGAGGATGACGTCCTTCGGCATAAGCGCA
>JAEMSV010000062.1 GCA_016462625.1 Solirubrobacteraceae bacterium
GGCGCCGGCGGGGGTCTGACCGCTGATCAGGTGCGGTTGCGGCCCACACGGACGGCGTCGACGATCGTGGAGGCCTCGACCGTTCCTGCTCGGGCGTTCGCTCGCATCAGGGCCTCTGCGACCGTGGGCCGCCGCGCGACCCGCTCGAGTTCGGCGAGCGCGTAGTCCGAGAGCGAGACGCCCGCCGCGGCGGCGCGGGCTTGAAGTGCGCGGTGGACGTCGTCGGGGACGTTGCGAACATGGATCTCGCGCATGGCTGCAAGCTACCGATCTGGGTGTGATGTACCCAGCGGGAAGGTCGGGTCGATCCGAAGTCGCACAGCGACTTCAACTCGACCCGATCCGCCAGTCGGGGCGTAGCTGGCGGCTACCCCGGTCGGGTAGTTCTGGCCGCGCGATCGCGTGGTTCCACGACGCTCGCCATACGGTCGGCGGATGGCCGCCACCGACACGATCACCGCACCTCTTCACCCAAGCTCGCCCGAGTTCGCATCCCTCCTGGAGCGCATCGCCGCCGGTACCGAGGAGCGCGAGCGCGAAAAGCGCGGCCCGTACGAGGTCATCGGCTGGCTGAAGGAGGCGGGCTTCGGCCGGCTGCGGATTCCGGTCGAGGAGGGCGGCCTCGGGCTGTCGGTCCGAGAGTTCTTCGCCGCGCTGATCGCGCTCGCCGAGGCGGACTCCAACGCGGCGCACATCCTGCGCGTGCACTTCTCGTTCGTCGAGCAGCAGCTGAACAACCCGGACCTCGAGAACCGCGCACGGTGGATCGCGCTGCTGAACAGCGGCGCGATCGTCGGCAACGCCCAGAGCGAGCAGAACGGCGGGGCGGTCGGCGGCGACGGCCTGGAGACGACGATCACGCCCGACCCGAGCGGCACCGGCTACCGCCTGAGCGGCGTGAAGTACTACTCCACGGGCTCGCTGTACTCGGACTGGATTCAGGCGATCGCCCGGACGCCCGACAACAAGATCGCGGCCGCGCTGGTCGGCGTGGACCGCGAGGGTGTCGAGCTCGTCGACGACTGGGACGGCTTCGGCCAGACCCTGACCGGCACGGGCACGACGCGCTTCTCGGACGTCTACGTCGCCGAGGAGGAGTACACGGAGTGGGGCACGATCGGCGACCCGCTGCCGGCGACCTACAACGGCGCGTTCCTGCAGCTCTACCTCCAGGGCGTGACGGCGGGCGTGCTGCGCGCGGTGCGCCGGGACGCGGCTTCGCTCGTGAACCGGCGCCGGCGCTCGTTCGGCCACGCGCTGACCGAATCGCCGATCGAGGATCCCCAGGTGCTGCAGGTGGTGGGGGAGATCGCGGCCGACGCGTTCGCGGCGGAGGCGATCGTGCTTTCGGCGGCCGACGCGATTGACCGGGCTTCGGCGACGGTGGTCGACGGGTTCCCCGACCCGGCGGCGGCGCACGCGGCGCAGATCGCGTCAGCGTCGGCGAAGGTGGCGATCGACCGGTTCTCCTACGCGGTCGCGGCGCGGCTGTTCGATGCGGGTGGGGCTTCGGCGACCCAGTCGCGGTATGCGTTGGACCGGCACTGGCGGAATGTGCGGACTATCTCGACGCATAACCCGACGCATCTGAAGGCGACGGCGTTGGGGCGGTGGTTTGTGAGTGGGGAGGCGCCGCCGCAGAATGGGTTCTTCTAGCTGAGCATGGCAGGGGCCTCGAGTCGGACTCAGGCGTCGGCGGCGGCAACACTGACTGCAAGGTCGAGGACGCGGGGCCAGGGAGCGGTGCCACCCCACTCTTCGTCGAGACTCCTCCTCGCATTCAGATACGGGCGGAGCTTGGGGATGAGTGCGTCAGGTCCAACGCTCACGCCGATCGTCGGCCGGGTAACAAGCCATGCCAGAACCGCGATGGCCACGCGTTCGGGTGAACCATCGTGCTGAGACGGGTCGAAGCCAGCTAGGTCTGAGACAAACTGCGCATAGAGATGGCCTTCGGGAGCCAATACGAGCCAGTCATGTGCGTCGTCGCCAGCTGCGCTCCCCCGAAGCGCCATTGCCATGCCGAGTTCCAGCGGCATGTTGAATCGAGCGAGGTTCTCGACGCCTTCGCCCTTGAAACGGGACAAGTCGTGGATGCTGTACCGGCAATGGCTGAAGGCCTCAAGGATCCGCGACATCCTGGGCACTGCGACGTCGCCGGTGCTCCCGGCAAGCCAGGGGACGAACCCTGCGTGAACGCACGTGAACACGATCGCCTCCCGTTGTTCGGCGTAGTCGGCGTCGAAGGGGCAGTTGACGAAGACATTGCGCTCCGCCTGGAGCGCCCACGAAGGCGCGGTCATTCTTCGGAGTCATCCAACTCGTGCGCTAGGTCGCTGATCTCGCGCAGGCGGTCAGCGAGGACTGTCTTCGAGTCGTCCGGTGTCGTCCATGACCAACTGTTCCAGTTTGTCTTCCAGTCCTCTAGAGAGGGGGTGCTTCCTCTCTCCTGGGGCGGAGAATGCGAGTCGAATCGGATGATTCGCTGGTCTCCGAGAAACGGTGGCGCCACCGCATCGTCCACGAGTATCGGAACGATGGGCTTCGGCTGATGCGGATCGGCTGCCATCTGCAGGGCTTGGCTCCATTCGTGTCGCGCCCATACGCTCGGGGGGTTCTGACCGATGATGAGAACCACGAGGTTGGCCGCCTCTAGTGCGTCTTGAATGGCAGGAGCGACGGCTTGGCCTGGGCGCAGTTCATCTGCCGCAAGCCAGGCCTCGGCGCCGGTCTGAAGGAGGGCCTTCTTGATCGAGCGAGCGACGTGCTCATCCGGACCGCTGTAGGAGATGAATACGCGACGAGCCATGCGCATACGTTAGACCTAGCGGAGGGGAACTAATGTCCGTCGTGCGAAGAGCCTGAGCGCCGGAAGCTCGCCGAGCGTAAACTCAGCAAGAGCAAAGTGATCAGGAGCGAGAGATGGCATCGAGCGTACTGCCCTACGTGACCGCCCACGGCAATATCAAGAAGGTCCTAGACAAAGTCACCAGTGCGGAGACCCCGCCCCGGTTCACGCAGGACTACCTCGCCACAACGCTGGATATGCCTGGCGGGTCGGCGAAACCCGTGATCCCGTTCCTGAAGCGGACCGGCTTCTTGGGTTCGGATGGCGTGCCCACCGAGCTGTACCGGCGCTTCAGGAACAATGCGCAGCGAGGCGCTGCAGCCGCAGAGGCCTTACGTATCGGTTACAAGCCGCTGTATGCGGTGAACGAGTACATCCACGATGCGAAGGACCCGGACCTGCGCGGTGTGATCTTGCAGGTCACTGGGCTCAGTGAGGATTCCACCTCACTCGCTCCCACAGTGGGATCGTTCAAGGCACTGCGCGCCTACGCAGATTTCTCCGCCGCCGGCCATGACGCAGAGCCGGAACTCCATAACGACGCAAACGGTGGTGACGTAGGGACGAGCGCGGACGCATCGGCGCTCGGTCTAAGCCTTGGGTACACCATCAATCTGCACCTGCCAGCAACTTCCGATGTGGCGGTTTTTAGCGCGATCTTCAAGAGCTTGCGGGAGCACCTGCTCCGATGACTGACGCCTCGATTGCCGATGCCATCAAGTTGTTCGGTATGACCAACAGTCTGATCGAGCACGACTTGGATCAGATCGAGGCGGAGCATGCTGTGGACTTGCGGCGAGGGCACCGGTCTGTGGCTGAAGTCGACGAGGCCTACTACCCCCAGATTGAAGGGGCGATCCGAGCGGAGGCGGCCGAGATGGCGCCTCACTACGAGGTCTTCTATTCGCTTGAAACGACCATCCGGCGCTTGGTTCGTGAACAGCTTCAGGCGGCGGACGATGCATGGTGGGAGGTGCGGATCCCGGAGCAGATCCGAAAGGACGCGGAGCGCCTTCAGCGGCGGGATGCCGACACGGGCTTTACGAGGCGATCCGATGATCCAATGGACTTCCTGACGTTCGGCCAGTTGAGCGACGTCATCAAGTCAAACTGGGATGTCTTTGGAGCAGTCTTCTCGAGCGCACGGGCAGTCGAGAAGGTGATGGCTAATCTGAACACATTGAGGGGTCCAATCGCGCATTGCAGCCCTCTGGCGGAGGATGAGATTGTTCGCCTTCGACTGACCGTGGCCGATTGGTTTCGACTCGGCGACTAACTGTGGCGAGTGCTGGTCGGGGGCTCAGCTGCTCGGACTGGTCTAGCTCGGTGGGCACTGCCCGACATGAAGTCCAGGTCCTCTTCGAGCACCCCCGCGATGCGCTCGCCGATGGCCACGAGTTCATGGAGGTCTTCCTGAGTGAGTCTCGGAGCCGAGCCCGGATGCGCAACGGCGTTCCGCCCTGCTCGAACGGCCGCTATCTCGTCCGCAAACACTTCCGACCAGCGCACGATCCGCTCAATGTCAAGCAAGGTCATGCCGTCGGGAAGGACGCGTTGAAGCGTGTCTCGGTGGGTCTTCTCCACCTCATTTTCCAAGGTCCCCGCGGCATAGCCGCGAACAAGCCCACCCCACTTCTTCCCCCGGGCGTAGCGTGCAACCTCGGTCCATGGCCAGAGGCGTCGGTCCCAGAGGTTCAGGAGCGTCACTGACTCGCGCGCAATGGCATCTTCGTCACCCACTGGAGTAGGCGCTGGGCTGGGCTGGTTGCTGGCGGACTCGGTGGGCCGGGTCGCCTCCCGAAAGCTTGCTTCCTTTTCACCCAGGTTCTCTTCTAGCCTGCCGACGTTCACCAGAACGTTGGTGGCTTGACTTGCGCCGACGGCGATCGAGTTCTGGACGTCCACGAGTTTGGCTTCGATCGCCTGCTGTCCCTTCTCTTGTTCGTCGACCCTGAACCTAAGGGTGCCAAGGCCCGGGAGCGCCAGCTCAGTTAGGTCGGGTAGAAGGAGCGCAACGGCGATGATCCAAAATGGGAGAAGGTCCGCTAAGCCCAGTGACTCGCACGATTCGACGACAGGCTCCTTGCCGACTTGAACAACAACATCCGTACAGATCGGCTCGTAGCTGGCGAGTCGTGTGATGAGGAGCGTCACGGCTGGGATTGCGACTACGCAGGCAGCCGTCCATTGGCGTCCGTTCAGCTTTTTCGGGATTGACGGCTTCTCTGAGTCGCCCACAGGTCTCTCGCAGTCGAGGTTGGTGGCCGTGTGAGTGTGCGACCTCGCTGAGGTGGTCGCACAATCGAGTGGGTTGGATCAAGTTCGTAAGTCCTGATCTGTCTGAAGATGATGCCGGACGTCGCCCTGCCCTACCCACCCGGGTACACTCACGCATAAACCAGACTAAGTCTGTAGACAATCCATACATTGCTCCTTCGGCTCGCCCATGGCAGCCGAACCCTCCCCCGATCTCGACCGCCCCGGAGCAATCAGATGTCGCGCCGCCTGCGCTTCAACGCGTTCACAATGAACTGCGTTTCCCATATCCACCACGGCCAGTGGCGGCGCGGTGACACCCGTCAGCTCGACTACACCGATCTGAACGCCTGGATCGAGCTCGCGAAGCTGCTCGAGCGCGGCAAGTTCGACGCGATCTTCCTCGCCGACGTCGTCGGCACCTACGACTCCTACGGCGGCAACCGCGACGCCGCCGTCGAGGAGGGGCTCCAGATCCCGGTCAACGATCCGAGCCTGCTCATCCCCGCGCTCGCGGCCGCGACCAACGATCTCGGCTTCGCCTTCACCGCGTCCGTCCTCCAGGACCACCCCTTCAACTTCGCGCGCAGGCTCTCCACGCTCGACCACCTCACCGATGGCCGGGTCGCCTGGAACGTCGTCACGAGCTACCTCGAGAACGCCGGCCGCAACCTCGGCTACGGCGGGCTCCCGCCGCACGACGAGCGCTACGAGCGCGCCGAGGAGTACCTCGAGGTCACGTACAAGCTGCTCGAGGGCAGCTGGGACGACGACGCCGTCATCAAGGACACGGCCACAGGCGTCTACGCCGATCCCACCAAGATCCACGACATCGACCACGTCGGGAAGTACTGGGACGTCGTCGGGCCGCACCTCTCCGAGCCGAGCCTCCAGCGCACGCCCGTCATCTTCCAGGCCGGCGCGTCCGAGCGAGGCCGCGCCTTCGCCGCCAAGAACGCCGAGGCGATCTTCATCGCCGGCCGCAATCCGCAAGGCGCGAAAGCGCACGTCGAAGACGTCAAGGAGCAGGCCCAGCAGTTCGGCCGAAACCCCGACGACATCCTCTTCTACCAGGGGCTCTCCTTCATCGTCGGAGGCACCGAGGAAGAGGCGAAGCGCAAACAAGCCGAGGTCGACGAGTACGCCTCCCAGCGCGGCTACGCCGCCCACTTCGCCGGCGGCATCGGCGTCGACATCGCCGCCATCGACCTGAACGAGCCGGTCGGCGAGCTGCAGACAAACTCCGTCCAGGGCATCGTCAAGGGCCTCGTCGAGGCCGCGCCCGACAAGACCTGGACCTTCGGCGAGCTCATCCGCTGGGCCACCGACACGCAGATCGTCGGCACGCCCGAGCAGATCGCCGACGAGCTCCAGCAGTGGGCCGACGCCGGCGTCGACGGCATCAACGTCATGTACCACCGCACGCCCGGGTCCTTCGAGGACTTCATCGAGGGCGTCACCCCAGTGCTGCAGGAACGCGGCCTCGCCCAGCGCGAGTACGAGCCCGGAACGCTCCGCCAGAAGCTCACCAACGGCGCCTCAGGTGCCCGCCTGAACGACCGCCATCCGGCTGCCGGCCATCGCAGAAGCGTCCCGCAGCCCGCCTGATCTCCCCGACCCACAACCACCGAGACACAAAGAACATGCGCCTCACCCACACCCTGCCCCTGCTCGCAGCCGCCGCGATCTCGCTCGCGGCCTGCGGCAGCGATTCGCAACCGAGCACCGCCGACGAGAAGCCCGCCAAGCCCACCAACGGGGGCACCATCTCCTACGGCCATCAGCAGGAGCCGCCGTGCCTCTCCGGCGGCTGGGTCGAGCAGGCGTACATCTCGCGCCAGACCCTCGACTCCCTCGTCTCGCAGGACGCGAACAAGAAGATCGTCCCGTGGCTCGCCCAGTCCTGGAAGGTCTCCGACGACCAGAAGACCTGGACCTTCAAGCTCAAGCCCGGTGTGAAGTTCACCGACGGCACCCCGCTCAACGCGGAGGCCATCAAGACGAACTTCGAGACGTGGCTGAACCCGAAGTCGCTGAACAGCACCGTCTTCGTCTACATCGGCGAGTACTACCAGTCGAGCAAGGCGGTCGATGACCTGACCTTCCAGCTCAAGCTGGCCAAGCCGTACTCCCCGCTGCTCGAGGTCCTCGCGCAGGGCTACTTCGGCATCCACTCGCCCAAGCAGCTGGCGAAGGGCGTCGAGGCCAACTGCGAGAAGATCGTCGGCACCGGCGCGTACAAGGTCGACAGCTGGGAGCGCGGCAAGCAGGTCACGTTCTCGAAGAACCCGAACTACAACTCGGCGCCGGCCAACGCGAAGCACCAGGGCCCCGCGTACGCGGACAAGCTGATCTGGAAGTTCCTGAAGGAGCCGGCCGTCCGGTACGGCTCGCTGAAGAGCGGCCAGTCGCAGGTCATCTACGACATCCCGTCGGTCGAGTGGAAGGATGCGAAGGAGAACTACCAGGTCCTTCGCTACCTGACTCCGGGCCGTCCGCAGACGCTGACGCTCAACACCTCCACGGCGCCGTTCGATGACGTCAAGGTCCGCCAGGCGCTGGCCTACGCCCTCGATCGCGAGGAGTCGGTCAAGAGCGCGTTCGGTGAGGCCGCGGAGTACAACGGCAACGGCTCGCTGAGCCAGTCCACCCCGAACCACGACGCCGTCGCGGCCAACGCGTACAAGTACGACCCCGCGAAGGCGGCGCAGCTCCTCGACGAGGCCGGCTGGAAGGAAGGCCCGAACGGGATCCGCCAGAAGGACGGCAAGCCGCTGAAGATCGTCGTCACGTACGGCGCCGGCTCGATCATCAACTCCGACGGCGCGACGCTCCTGCAGACCCTGCAGCAGCAGGCCAAGGAGTCGGGCTTCGACTGGGAGCTCAAGCCGCTGACCCTGACGCAGCTCTTCGGCGGCGAGTACTCCGCGCCGGACAAGTACAACGCGACCCCGGGCTACTGGACGAGCCCGACCGCCGGCGTCCTCTACATCACGTGGCGGGAGAACACCAAGAAGCACCCCAACCC
Source organism: Solirubrobacteraceae bacterium (assembly GCA_016462625.1). The sequence goes on from JAEMSV010000062.1 coordinate 8,133, forward strand.
GTCCAACAACGCCTACTACAACAACCCGCAGCTCGTGAAGACGATCGCGGCGGCGAACTCCACGCTGGATCCGACCGAGCAGCGCCAGCTGTACGCGAAGGCCCAGCGGATCATCTCCGATAACTCCGCGGCGATCGGCCTGTACACCCGGACCTCGTCGCTCGCGATCGACCGCGACAAGCTCCGGGACGTCTGGCAGGAGCAGTCGCAGGGTGAGCCCGTGTTCTCCGACGCGTACCTCGTGAAGTGAGCTCGGGCGTCGCGAACATCCAGCTCCAGGCCGCCGGCCCCCACCTTCGCGGGGTCCGGCGGATCCTGACGCGCATCGTCGCGGCGCTCTTCGTGCTCTGGGCAGCAGCGACCTTCACGTTCTTCGTGCAGACGCTGCTGCCCGGTGACCGGGCGACGCTGATCCTCAACCTGGAGACGGGTGAGGCGCGCGAGCGCAGCGCGGAGGAGACCGCGCCGGTCAACGAGCGGTTCGGCTTCGACAACCCGATCGTCGTGCAGTACTTCGACTACATCGGCGGCCTGGCGCAGGGCGACCTCGGGACGAGCTTCCAGCAGAAGCAGCCCGTGACCGACCTGATCGCCGAGCAGGTCGGGCCGACGCTCCTGCTGACGGTCACCGCGCTCGTGCTCGCGTGGATCCTCGCGCTCGCGCTGACCATCGGAACGGCGAGACGCGGGAAACGCACATCGGCGATCGGCTCGACCACGGAGGTCATCGCCGCGGGCATCCCGCACTACTGGCTCGGCGTGATCCTGCTCGTGGTCTTCGCGATCAACCTCGGCTGGTTCCCGGTCGAGGGCGGGACGGGCTTCATCGGGCTCGTGCTGCCCGCGCTGACGCTGGCGATCCCGCTCGCGGGCTTCCTGGGATCGGTGACGCGCGACGAGTTCGAGAAGGTCCTCGACGAGCCGTTCATCACGAGCGCCCGGGCGCGGGGGATGGGCGACTTCAACGTGCGCACCCGCCACGCGCTGCGCCACGCCGTGCTTCCCGCCATCACGCTGAGCGGCTGGGCGCTCGGCGCGCTGTTCAGCGGCGCGGTTGTCGTGGAGCTCGTCTTCGCGCGGCAGGGGATCGGCCAGATCCTCGTCACCGCCGCGAGCGCGCGGGACATCCCGCTCGTCGCCGGGGTCGTGATGCTCGTCGCGCTCATCTACGTGATCGCGAACCTGCTCGTCGACCTCGCCTACAACATCGTCGACCCAAGGCTGAAGACCCAATGAGCGCCGTCGCCGTCCCTCTTCCCAAGACGCGGGAGCTGCCGTCGATCGGGCTCGTCCTGGCGAGCGCGTACATCGGGTTCCTCGTCATCGCGGCGATTGCGCCAGCGCTGCTCACGAGCGGCTCGCCGACGGACATCGACATCCGCAACACGCTCGAGCCGCCGTCGCTCGAGCACATCTTCGGCACCGATCAGGCCGGTCGCGATCTGTACACGCGCGTGGTGTACGGCACGCGTGAGTCGCTGCTGATCGGCCTCGGCGCGACGGGGCTGAGCATGAGCATCGCGCTCATCTTCGGCTTCACCGCCGCGCTGTCGAACAAGGTCGTCGACGGCGGCATCAACCGCGGGCTGGAGGTCGTCTTCGCCTTCCCGCCGCTGCTGCTCGCGCTGCTGTTCGTCACCGTCTTCGGGGCGAGCGCGTGGACGCAGATCTTCGCCGTCGGCATCGGTACCGCGCCGGGCTACGCGCGGATGGTCCGCGGGCAGGTCAAGTCGGTGCGCGGCTCGGGATACGTGGAGGCCGCGGGCGCGCTCGGGCACTCGTACCCACGCGTGATCTGGAAGCACATCTTCCCGAACGCGATGCGGCCGCTCGTGGTCGTCTTCACGCTCGGGCTCGGCCAGTCGATCGTGTGGGCGTCGAGCCTCGCGTTCCTCGGCCTCGGCGTCCCGCCGCCGTCCCCGGAGTGGGGCGCGCTGCTCGACGCCGGCAAGAACTACGTCACGCAGGCCTGGTGGCTCGAGGTCATTCCCGGCTTGGCGATCGTGCTGTTCGCGCTCGCCGTCACCACCATCGGCCGCTACATCCAGCAACGCCTCGAAGGAGGGCTCAAGCGATGACGGATCTGCTCCGTGTCGAGAACCTCCGTGTCGGCTTCAACGGCACGGAGGTCGTGAAGGGTGTCTCGTTCTCACTCGAGGCGGGCAAGTGCCTCGCGATCGTCGGCGAGTCCGGTTCGGGGAAGAGCGTCACCGCGCGCACGCTCGTCGGGCTGACCGGCGGGAAGCATGAGGTGAGCGCCGACGTGCTGGACTTCGACGGCCGCAGCCTGATCGGGCTGAAGGACCGCCAGTGGCGCGACGTGCGCGGCAAGGACATCGGCTTCGTGCTGCAGGACGCGCTGGTCTCACTCGACCAGCTGCGCCCGATCGGCAAGGAGATCGACGAGGCGCTGCGGCTGCACGACTTCGGGTCGCGCGCCGAGCGTCGCGAGCGGGTGCTGCACCTGCTCGACGAGGTCGGGATCCCGGAGCCGCTCGTGCGGATCCGGCAGCGCCCGGATGAGCTCTCGGGCGGGCAGCGGCAGCGGGCGCTCATCGCGTCGGCGATCGCGCTCGACCCAAAGCTCATCATCGCCGACGAGCCGACGACGGCCCTCGACGTGACCGTGCAGGCGCGCATCCTGCACCTGCTCGAGCGCATCCGCGACGAGGGGAGCGCGCTGATCCTCATCAGCCACGACCTCGCGGTCGTGGCGCGGATGGCCGACGAGGTCGCGGTGATGCGGTACGGCGAGATCGTCGAGCGAGGGGACGCACGCGCGGTGCTGACGGAACCCCAGCACGAGTACACACGCGCGTTGCTCGACGCCATCCCTTCGACGCACTCGAAGGGGACCCGCCTGTCGCCGGGGACGCCGCACATCGCGGCGGTCCCGGCGACGGAGCGGCGGGCGTCACGCGACGGCGTCCCCGTCCTCGAGGCGACCGACCTCATCAAGACCTTCGCCGGGCCGGACGGCCGGCGGCGCGTCGTGGTCGACAACGTCTCGTTCACGCTGAACGCAGGGGAGACCCTCGGCGTCGTCGGCGAGTCCGGATCGGGTAAGACGACGACCGCGCGCCTCGCGCTCGCGCTGACCGAGCTCGACGGCGGCCAGGTGCTGCTCAACGGCCAGCCGTGGAGCGGGCTGAAGGAGAAGCAGCGCCGCGCTCGCCGCCGCGAGATCAGCGTGATCTACCAGGACCCGCTCAGTTCGTTCGACCCGCGCTGGAGCGTTGAGCGGATCCTTTCCGATGCTTTGCCGCCAGGAGCGCACGACCCGCGGAAGCGGGTCGGCGAGCTGCTCGCCCTCGTGGGACTCGAGGACGAGCACCGGGCGCGCCGCCCCCTGCAGCTGTCCGGTGGACAGCGGCAGCGGGTGGCGATCGCCCGGGCCCTGGCGCCTGAGCCGAGCGTGATCGTCTGCGACGAACCCGTCTCGGCTCTTGACGTGTCGATCCAGGCGCAGGTGCTCGACCTGCTCACGGATCTCCAGGAGCAGCTGGGCATCAGCTACCTGTTCATCAGCCACGACCTCGGCGTGATCCACCACATGAGCGACTACGTGCTCGTCCTCAACGAGGGCAAGGTGGTCGAGACGGGGACCGCTGACGAGGTGTTCTTCGCGCCGAAGAAGCCGTACACGCGGGCGCTGATCGCGGCGCTGCCGCGGCTCGAGCAGGAGCCCGACGAGGCCGAGAAGCGCCAGGAGGTGCCGGCATGAGCAAGCCGCTGCACTTCTCGGCGTTCGTGATGAACACGGCGTCGCACATCACGCACGGGCTGTGGCGCCAGCCCGAGGGCGACCAGATCCGCTTCAACGAGCTCGACCTCTGGGTCGATCTCGCGAAGCGGCTGGAGGCCGGCGGGTTCGACGTGATCTTCTTCGCCGACGTCGTCGGGGTCTACGGCGACTACCGCGGCGGCTGGGAGCACCACGCCGAGCTCGGGCTACAGATCCCGAGCAACGACCCGCTGGTGATCCTGAGCGCGCTCGCGTCGCACACGGAGCACCTCGGGCTCGCGTTCACCGCGGGGCCGATCCAGGAGCCGCCGTTCAACTTCGCGCGGCGGCTGGCGACGCTCGACCACGCCTCGAACGGCCGGCTGGCGTGGAACATCGTCACGGGCGTCCTCGACAACGGCTGGAAGAACTTCGGCCACGACGGGCTGCTCGACCACGACGAGCGCTACGCGTTCGCCGACGAGTACCTCGACGTCCTGTACAAGCTGTGGGAGGGCTCGTGGGAGGACGACGCACTGCGCGCTGACCGCGCGTCCGGCGTGTTCGCCGACCCGTCGAAGATCCACAAGATCCACCACGTCAGCGAGCACTTCCGCGTGGAGGGCCCGTTCCTCGTCGCGCCGTCGCCGCAGCGCACACCGCTGCTGTTCCAGGCGGGCTCGTCGCCGGTCGGCCGCCGGTTCGCGGCCAAGCACGCGGAGGCGCAGTTCATCGTGGCGCCGAACGCCGAGAAGGCGCGCGGGCTGGTCGACGACACACGCCGCATCGTCGAGGAGGCCGGGCGCCACCGCGACGACCTCACGTTCTGGCAGGGCCTGTCGTTCGTGATCGGCTCGACCGAGGAGGAGGCGAACCGCAAGGCCGACGAGCTCGAGGAGCAGATCGACATCGACGGGATGATCGCCCACTTCGGCGGCAGCCTCGGGATCGATCTGGGCTCCTACGAGGAGGACACGCCGATCGATCTGATCCACACCGAGGGCGGGCAGAGCGGCCTGGTGTGGCTGCGCGAGAGCGTGGACGGGCGGACGCCGACGCTCGGGGATCTCGTGCGCCTGCGCGCGCGAGGGACCCGCGTGATCGGCACGCCCGAGCAGATCGCCGACCGCCTCGGCGAGTGGAGCGACGCCGGCGTCGACGGGATCAACGTCATCAACCAGACGATCCCGGGCTCCTACGACGAGTTCATCGAGCACGTGCTGCCGGTGCTGCGTGAGCGCGGCCTCGCGCGCGCGGCATACGAAGAGGGGACGCTGCGGCGCAAGCTCTTCGGCCACGACCGTCTGCCCGACCGGCACCCCGCGGCGTGCTATCGCGGCGCGTTTCGCACGCAACCCGCATTGACGTAAATGTCTATCGACTTGCTGTAGAATCTCGATCGTGTCCCTCAACTTCCACTGGTTCCTCCCCACCTACGGCGACAGCCGCGACATCGTCGGCGGCGGCCACGGCCTGCGCGCCGGCACCGCTGCGGGTGGGGTGCGGCCGGCGTCGCTCGACTACCTCGGGCAGATCGCGCGCAGCGCCGAGCAGCTCGGGTTCGTCGGCGCGCTGACGCCCACGGGCGCGTGGTGCGAGGACGCGTGGCTGACGACGGCGATGCTGGTGGAGTCCACGGAGCGGCTGAAGTTCCTCGTCGCGTTCCGGCCCGGCGACATCTCGCCGACGCTGGCCGCGCAGCAGGCCGCGACGTTCCAGCGCCACTCCGAGGGGCGGCTGCTGCTGAACGTGGTCGCCGGCGGTGAGGCCGCCGAGCAGCGGGCGTACGGGGACTTCCTGAGCAAGGACGCGCGCTACGCCCGCGCCGACGAGTTCCTCGACATCAATCGGAAGCTCTGGGCAGGCGAGACCGTCACCCACGAGGGTGAGCACCTGCGGGTCGAGGGCGCGCGGCTGAACCGCCTGCCCGACCCGGTGCCGCCGATCTACTTCGGGGGTTCGTCGCCGGCGGCGCTCGACGTCGCCGCCAAGCACGTCGACACGTACCTCACCTGGGGCGAGCCGCCCGCACAGGTCGCCGAGAAGCTCGCGGCCGTCAAGCGCGCTGCCGCCGCCGAAGGCCGCACGCTGCGCTTCGGCATCCGGCTGCACGTCATCCCGCGCGACACCTCCGAGCAGGCCTGGGCCGAGGCGCAGCGCCTCCTCGACGGGCTCGATCCGAAGCTCATCGCCGAGACGCAGGCGGGCCTGGCCCGCAGCGAGTCGGTCGGCCAGAAGCGGATGCTCGCGCTGCACGGCGGGCAGACGAACGACCTCGAGATCTACCCGAACCTCTGGGCCGGTGTCGGCCTCGTGCGGGGCGGCGCGGGCACGGCGCTCGTCGGCAGCCACACGGAGGTCGCCGACCGCATCGCCGAGTACCACGGCCTCGGGATCGACGAGTTCATCCTCTCGGGCCACCCGCACCTCGAGGAGGCCTACTGGTTCGGTGAGGGCGTCCTGCCGATCCTGCGCCAGCGCGGCCTCTGGACCCCGCCGTACGAGCTTGCGACCGACGAGGTCATCTCGCCGTTCCTCCCCATCCCGACCAGCGGCGAGGCGCGTCAGCCTGCCGCCGCAAGCTGATGGCTCCCGTGACGGATTGGCCGACCGTTGTCGCGCTCAGCGGCGATCCGCGGATCGGCTCGACGACGGCCCGCCGGGCCCGCCGTGCCGCGGCGGAGCTCGCGCGCAGCATCGCCGCGAACCCGACGGTCGTGGAGATCGACCTCGCGAACGTCAGCGCCAGCGTCGAGGACCTGCGCCGTGTGCTCACGCAGGCCGAGGCGATCGTCGTCGCGACTCCGGTCGAGGACGACTGGCCGACCGCGCTCCTGCTCGACTTCCTCGACGGTATCCCCGTGTGCGCACTGGGCGGCGTCCCGGCGACCACGATCGCTCTGGGCGACAACACGGAGCTGGCCGATCGCCGCCTGCGCGAGCGGCTCAATGAGCTCGGCGCGGACACGAGCACGCTCTCGGGGTCGGACGCCGTGGCGGCCGCCTAACCTCGGACCCGTGGACATCCGCGAGCTCTTCCGCTTTCCCGACCCGGTCAACGAGGTCTCGGCCCGCCTGGTCGCGACCGGCGTCGTGCTGATGAGCGTGACGACGATCGCGCTCGACCTGCCGTGGTTGACGGCCGTCATCGCCTACGGCTTCATCGCGCGGGTGCTGACCGGGCCGACGCTGAGTCCCCTCGGCCAGCTCGTCACGCGTGTCCTCACGCCGGCGCTGCCGTTCGAGGCGAAGTACGTGCCGGGTCCGCCGAAGCGGTTCGCGCAGGGGGTGGGGGTCGCGTTCAGCGTGACCGCGGCGGTGCTCGCACTCGGGTTCGACCAGGTCACAGCGGCCTACGTGGTCCTCGCCGCGCTCACCGTTGCCGCGTCGCTGGAGGCGTTCGTCGGACTGTGCCTGGGCTGCAAGGCCTTCGCGCTGCTGATGCGCGCGGGGGTCATCCCCGCCGAGGTCTGCGAGCGCTGCGCGGACATCCGCACCGCGCCGACGACCTAACGCATCGGGTCGAATAGAAGTCGCATAGCGACTCCCAATCGACCCGATCCACATCACGAGCCGGATCAGGCCGCCAGCAGCCGCCGCAGGAACCGCTGCGTCGCCGGATGCTGCGGCGCGGTGAGCAGGTCGGCCGGGGCCCCGCGCTCGACGATCAGCCCCTCGTGCAGGAAGCAGACCTCGTCGGCGACGTCGCGGGCAAAGCTCATCGAGTGGGTCGTGATGAGCATCGTCATGCCGTCGGCCTTCAGCTCGCGGACCACGGACAGGACGTCCTCGACGAGCTCGGGATCGAGCGCGCTCGTGATCTCGTCGAGCAGCAGCGCGCGCGGCTGGGTCGCCAGCGCGCGGACGATCGCCACGCGCTGCTGCTGGCCGCCGGACAGCCGGTCAGGGCGCTGGTTCTCGCGGTCGCCCAGACCGAACCGCGCGAGCAGCTCGCGGGCGCGCTCGGTCGCCTCGGCCTTCGACACGCCGCCCGCCTTGACGGGCGCGAGCACCACGTTCTCCAGCACGGACAGATGCGGGAAGAGGTTGAAGGCCTGGAAGACCAGACCGAGCCGCCGCCGCACCTCGACCGTGCGCACGGACGGGTCCGTGATCACCTCGCCGTCGAGGAAGATGTCGCCGTCGTCGATGTCCTCGAGCAGGTCGACGCAGCGCAGCAGCGTCGACTTCCCCGAGCCCGACGCGCCGATCAGCGCCACTGCCCGGTGCTCGTGCAGCGTCAGGTCGATCCCGCGCAGGACCTGATGGTCGCCGTAGGCCTTGGTCACGCCCTGGATGTCGATGACCGGCGCGCTCACGCCGTCTCCTCGCGCCTGCGGTCCATCCGGTCGACGATCCGCGCGAGCGGCACGGTGACGCACAGGTACAGGAACGCCGCGGCGAGCAGCGGCGTGTAGTTGAAGTCCGACGACGCGTCGATCTGCGCCACGCGGAACGCCTCCAGCGGGCCGAGGATCGACACGAGGGCGACGTCCTTCTGCAGCGAGATGAAGTCGTTGAGCAGTGGCGCGCTGACCCGGCGCACCGCCTGGGGGAGCACGACGTGGCGGAGCGTCTGGCGCTCGGTCAAGCCGAGGGCGAGGCCCGCCGAATGCTGGGTGGGATGCACGGTCTTGATGCCCGCGCGATAGACCTCGGCGACGTACGCGGAGTAGCAGAGCGCCAGGGCGAATCCCCCGAGGATGACGGGGTCGCTGGGCACGCCCGACAGCTCCAGCGCGGGCACGCCGAACCCGATCAGATAGACGACGAGGATCACCGGCACGCCGCGTAGGAGGTCCACGTAGACCGCGGAGAGCAGCCGCGCAGGCGCGACGGCCGGCAGGTGCGAGACGCGGGCCAGCGCGATCAGCAGGCCGACGACGAGCACGATCGCCTCGACGATCACGAAGAGCCGGACGTCGAGCCAGAACCCGTCGAGCACGCCCGGGAACGAGTCGACGAAGACGTCCCAGTCAAAGAACGTCTCCTTGACCGTCGGCCAGCCCTTGCTCGTGACGATCAGCGTGACGAGCAGCGCGAGGACGGCGACCGTCGACGCGGTTGCGATCGTCTGGTCACGGCGCGCACGCCGGCGCCGGGCCGCATCGCGGGCCGTGCGCCGGTCGCTCACGTGTCGTGTCCCGTCCGTCGTCCCGTCGGACTCAGTCGAGCTGCGGGGCCGCGTCCTCGCCCAGCCAGGCGTCGCGGATGCGGTCGAGCTCGCCGTCGGAGCGCAGGCGCTCGAGCGCCGCGTCGACGCACGGCGTCAGCGGCGATTCCTTCTCGAGCAGCAGGCCCCACTCGTCGCCGCCCGGCGCGGCGAACTGGCCGACGACGGTGCTGTCGTCGATCTCCGCGGCGTTGATGTACAGCGCGGTCGGGAGGTCCACGACGATCGCATCGACGCTCTTGTTCTTCAGCGCGGCGACCGTGTCGTTGGAGTCGTTGAAGACCTTCGGCTGCGTGCTCGGCTTGATCACGTCGTTGACCGCGTCGAGGCTCGTGGTGCCCACCTGGACGCCCAGCTTGGCGTCCTTCAGCCCGGAGAGGTCCTGCGCCTTGGCGGCCGACGTCCCCTCGAGCGCGACGACCGCCTGCGGCGCGGTGAAGTACGGCGTCGAGAAATCCACGCGCTTCTGGCGGGCGGGCGTGATCGAGATCTGGTTGATGTCGAAGTCGAACTTCTTCTCGCCCGGCGCGTAGGAGGAGTTGAACGGCACCGTCGTCCACTCGACCTTCTGCTTCGGGAAGCCGAGCTCCTCCGCGACCGCGTAGGCGACCTCGCTCTCGAAGCCGCGGCCGTTCGTCGGGTCGTCGTCCTCGAAGTACGGCGGGTAGGCGGGCTTGTCGGTGCCGATCGTCAGGACGCCGTCCTCCAGCGTCTTCAGCTGGTCGGTCCGGCACTCCGCGGCCGCCGTGGTCTGCATCGCCGTAGTCGGCGTCGCGGCGCTCTCGTTCCCTCCACCGTCATCGTCATCTCCGCACGCGGAGAATCCAAGAGCACAGGCGATGGCGGCGAGGGCGGCGGCGGAGGAGCGGATCATGCCGAGACCCTACTCAGCGAGCGGGCACCGGCGCCCCCGATCGCAGGAGCCACGGACCCCACCGGTCCGCCCACGCCGCGGCGGCGTCGTCGAACCCGCTGAGCTCGGACTCGAGCACGAACAGGCCGCGGGTGGGGGTCGCCGCGCCGAGCTCCTGCAGGAGCGGCGTGAAGTGCGTGTCGACCGCGAGCGTGTGGTTCGGCGCGCCGCCCAGCAGGACGGGCACGGCGCTGCCGGTCAGCGCGCCCGTCCCGACCCGGTCGAGGAACGCCTTCAGCAGCCCCGAGTAGGTCGCCTTGTACGTCGGGCTGGCGACGACGAGGACGTCCGCGGCGAGCACCCGATCGACCTCTGCCGCGACGGCGTGGTCGTCGAAGTCGAGGACCCGCGAGCCGTAGGGCGCGAGGTCGACCTCGCCGGTCTCGGCGTCGAGGACGCGCGCGATCTCGGCCGACAGCGTGCGCGCGATCCCGTGCGTGCGCGACTCCGCCCGCGGGTTGCCGATGACGGACAGGACGGTCGTGCTCATGCGGACTCCAGGCGGGCGTACGCGCCGCGGTAGAAGAGAAGCGGGGTGCCGCCGGCGGCCTCGACGTCGACGACGCGCCCGATGACGATCTCGTGGTCGCCGCCCGGGATGCGGTGCTCGACGGTGCAGTCGAAGACGGCGATCGCATCGTCCACGCGCGGGACGCCGGTGTGGCCGGAGCGGTGGGTGACCTTCTCCCACGCGTCGGCCGCGCCGCGGCGCGCAAACGCGGAGGACGCCTCCTCGTGGTGGTGGCCCAGCACGTTGACCGCGAAGGCGCCGTGCTCGGCGACGTGCCCGAGGGTCAGGCTGTCCTTGGCGAAGCAGACGAGAATCAGCGGCGGATCCAGCGACACCGACGAGACGGCGTTGGCGGTCGTGCCCACGGGGGCCCCGTCGCCGTCGAGGGACGTCACGACCGTGACGCCGGTGGCGAAGTGGCCCAGCGCGTGGCGGAGGGCGGCGGAATCGATGGCGGTGCTCACGGACATCACCAATTGTCTAGCATAGAAGTCTAGAATTGCGCCAGCGGGGGCGCGAACTCTTACCCTGAGGGGGATGAGCGGCCCGTCCGAGCGATCGATCTTCGCGGCGTGCGTTGCGACGATCGTCGGCGCCGCGGCCGAGGACGTCCCGCGCGACGCGGATGAGCTGCGGGCCTGGCTGGGCGAGCGCGGCCTCGGGCTGGTCCCCGTCGCCGACGCGGCCACCTTCTCCTGGGCGGGCCCGTGGATCGCGCACCGCCCGTCCCGCGACGCCGGCGAGCCGCGCGCGGTCGTCATGTTCGGCGTCCCGTCGGGGCCGATCTGGGATCCGGCAGAGACGACCGACGAGGTCCTCAGCGGCGTGGTCGTCGCGCCGCTCGACATCGCCGTCTGGCCTCCGCCCGCCGGTGAGCTGACCGCGGGAACCGTCGAGGCGCTCGTGCTCGCCCCCGATGCCGAGGCCGCCGTGATCTCCGTCGAGACGGCCGTCGCCTTCGCGGGCGTGGGCCTGGAGGGCGACCGCTACGCGGAGGGACGCGGCACGTTCGCCTCAGGCCGGCCGGGCAGCGCGCTGACCCTCGTCGACGCCGCGGTCCTCGACGAGCTCGCCGCCGAGCGCGGCAGGCCGGTCGATCACCGCCGCAACGTCGTCGTGCGGGGCACGGACCTGAACGCGCTGGTGGGCAAGACGTTCTCGCTCGGCGAGGTGGTCTGCCAGGGGCGGCGGCTGTGTGAGCCGTGCGCGCACCTCGACCGGGCCAACGCGGGCGGCATCCTGCGCCCGCTGGTGCACCGCGGCGGGCTGCGCGCGGACATCGTCGAGGGCGGAACCGTCCGCGTCGGCGACGTCCTGCAGCCGCGTTAGCCGACCTTCACCGTCTGCGTCATCCGCACCGGGTGCAGCGAGCAGAAGATCTTGTAGGTGCCCGGCGTGTCGAACTCCTGCGTGAAGGTCTTGCGGTTGTTGAGGTGGGTCGAGGCGAACCCGCGCGGTCCGCTCGCCAGCGTGACGTCGTGCAGCTGGAAGTCGTCGAAGCGCCAGCTGAGCTTCGCGCCCACCGGCAGCGAGAGGTTCTTGCGCGAGAACGCGAAGTCCTTGATGCGGACCATCGCCCCGTCGGCCGCCTTGATGCGCTTACCGGGCGGTGCGGAGATCTTGATCGCGTGCCCGTCCTTGTTGATGCCGGTCAGCGGGACGGTGAAGCGGGGCGCGCTCGTGCGGTGCGGCTCGGACGTGCGCTCCGTGACGACGTCGGTCGGCAGCGGCGAGCACGGCTGCGGCGGGGCCGCTGACGCGTCGGCCGCGTACATGACCACGATCCCCATCGCTCGGGTGTGGGGGAGCTCGCCGTCGTAGGTCGACCTCAGCTGGATCTGCTCGCCCTTCGCGACCGGATAGCCGGACTGGGTCAGCGTCCTGGTCATGAAGATCGGGCCGGGCTCGTGGAGCACGGGCTTGACGGTGTAGAAGGGGTGCTTCGCCGTCCCCCACGCGGGGATGGACGTGAACAGGGTGCGGTTCTCGCACTGCGGCTGGCGCAGCGTGACGTCAGCTGCGCCGCCGTGGACGTGCCCGCCCGCGGCGATGATCCGCATGTCCTTCGGCGCCGTCCAGTTCATCGTCTTGACGTCCTGCGAGCCGGGTGCGCCCCCGCCGGGGATCGAGTACTGCGGGTCGGTGAAGCAGTTCTCCACGTCCATCCAGTAGGGCGTGACCGGGACCGTCGCGGGGTCGTCGGTGATCGTGACCTTGTACTGGATGTACGCCGAGTCGTTCTGCTTGCGGTGGTTCATCAGCATCCAGGTGGCCATCCAGTCGTCCTTCTTCGACGTCTTGTAGCCGTAGCCCGGAGGCAGGACCAGCTTCTGGCGCTCCTCGCCCGCGCCGTAGAACCGCTCGGAGACCGCGGGGATGACGGTCGTCGAGTTCAGCATCGTGAAGCGCGAGCACGTGTTGTCGCGCTTGGCGCCGACGGTCGGGCCGAAGTTGTGGAAGACGATGTGGTGGAGCATCAGCCGGTCGATCGGGACCGGCCGGCCCTTCTTGTCCACGACGTCGGTCTCCATGCGCGTGACGAAGCCGTCCATCTCGGGTTCCGGTGCGTCGAAGTCGACCTCGGTCTGCTTGACCTCGTAGCCGGCGACGTTGATCGGGCCGTACTTGAAGGTCTTCGTGATCGTCTTCGCGGCGGCCGACGATGCGAAGAGCATCAGTGCGGCAACGGCGATCCCCAGACTGCGAAGCATCTACGTCCTCCCCAGGACAGTTCGGGCCGAACTATATCGCGCCGGCCAGCGCTCTGGCCGCAACGATGACCGGGTCCAGCGTGGGACTCATCGGCGGGGCGTACGCGAGGTCGGCGAACTGCAACGCCGCGACCGTCATGCCGGACCACAGCGCGGTGGCGACCGTGTCGATCCGCTTGCCCGCCCCCTGGGCGCCGACGATCTGGCCGCCGAGCAGCTTGCCCGTCCCGGGTTCGGCGAGCAGCTTGACCCAGACCGGGCCGCCGCCGGGGTAGTAGCCGGCCCGGGTGCGGTGCTCGATCGTCCTCGTGACGTAGTCGATGCCGGCGTCCTGCGCCTCGCGCTCGCTGATGCCCGTGCGGCTGATCTCGTAGCGGCAGATCCGGCTGATCGCGGTGCCGAGCACGCCGGGGAACGCGAGGTCGCCGCCGGTCGCGTTGATCCCCGCGATCCGGCCCTGCTGGTTGGCGTGGGTGCCGAGCTGGATGTTCGCGGGGCGGTTCAGGATGCGGTGGTGCGACTCGACGCAGTCGCCCGCCGCGTAGACGCCGTCGTGGTCGGGCACGCGCATGTGGTCGTCGACGACGATCGCGCCGGTGTCCTCGCCGATCCGGACGCCCGCCGCGCGCGCGACGTCGACGTCCGGCTTCGCGCCGGTCCCGATGAGGACGTGGTCGGCCTCGAGCAGACCCTCGCTCGTGCGCACGCCGTTGGCGCGGCCGCCTTCGACGGTGACCTCCTCGATGTCCACGTTCAGCAGGACCCGGATCCCCTCGCCTTCGGCGGCCTCCTGGACGTGCAGCGCCATGTCGGCGTCGAGGGTGTTCATCACCTGTGGCGAGTGGTCGATCAGCGTGACGTCGCGCAGACCGCGGTGGACGAGGTTCTCCGCCATCTCGAGCCCGATGTAGCCGGCGCCGATGACCACCGCGCGATCGCCGCCGCGGGTCTGCAGGTCGCTGCGCAGGCGCTCGGCGGTCTCGATCGTGCGGGCCGGCTCCGCGGCTTCGGCGCCCGGGATCGGCGGCGGCGTGGCGACGGCGCCGGTCGCGATCACGAGCTGGTCGAAGGGCTCGGTCGTCTCCTCGCGCGTGATTGTGTCGCGGACCGTCAGCCGCCGGGCCGCCAGGTCGATCGCGACGACCTCGGTGCGGATCCGCGCGTCGATGCCGTTGCGCCGGTGTGCTTCGGGCGTGCGGGCGACCAGGTCGTCGGCGCTCTCGATGGTGCCCCCGACGTAGTACGGGATCCCGCACGCCCCGTACGACGTGTGGGCGCCGCGCTCGAACGCGACGATCTCGAGATCCGGGGTGCGGCGCTTCGCGACGCTGGCGGCGGACATGCCGGCGCCGTCAC
>JAEMSV010000063.1 GCA_016462625.1 Solirubrobacteraceae bacterium
TCGTTAGATTGACGCGCATGAGCGACCGAGTCGTCCCCGACCTGTTCCGTCTCGATGGCAAGGTCGCGGTGGTGACCGGGGCCTCGAGCGGTCTGGGGGTCGCCTTCGCGCAAGGCCTCGCCGAGGCGGGCGCCGACGTGGCGCTGGGCGCGCGCCGGGTGGACCGGCTCGCCGACACCGCCGCCCTCGTCGAGGCCGCCGGCCGCCGGGCCCTCACCGTCGCCACCGACGTCGCCGACCCGCAGTCGTGCACCGACCTCGTGGCCCTGGCCATGGAGGAGTTCGGCCGGGTCGACATCCTGGTCAACAACGCCGGCATCGGGACCGCGATGCCGGCGACCCGCGAGACCCCCGAGCAGTTCCGCGCGGTCATCGACGTCAACCTCAACGGCTGCTACTGGATGGCCCAGGCCTGTGGCCGGGTCATGCAGCCCGGGTCGAGCATCATCAACATCTCCTCGGTGCTCGGCATCACCACCGCCGGCCTCCCCCAGGCGGCGTACGCCGCCTCGAAGGCGGGGCTCATCGGCCTGACCCGCGACCTGGCCCAGCAGTGGACCGGCCGCAAGGGCATCCGGGTCAACGCCATCGCCCCCGGCTTCTTCGCCTCCGAGATGACCGAGCAGTACCCGCCCGGCTACCTCGAGTCCCAGCAGGGCCGGATCCCCAGCGGGCGCAAGGGCGACCCCCAGGAGCTCGCCGCCACGGTCGTGTTCCTCGCCTCGGACGCGGCCGGCTACATCACCGGCCAGACGCTCCCGGTCGACGGCGGGATGACGATCACCTGACCCGTCACACAACCCGTCGCACAACCCGTGGATACCTGGACGCCCTAGTATCTCGGCTCGTGAGCTCACCGCGCGTCGTGATCATCGGGGCCGGCTTCGGTGGACTGAGCGCCGCGAAGGCGCTGCGCGACCGAGGCATCGACGACCTGACCATCCTCGAGCGGGCCGGCCAGGCCGGCGGGGTGTGGCGGGACAACACCTACCCGGGCGCCGCGTGCGACGTCCCGTCCGCGCTCTACAGCTGGTCGTGGTCGCTCAACCCCAGCTGGCCGCGCACCTACTCGGGACAGGCGGACATCCTCGACTACCTCCAGAAGTCGGCCGCCGAGGCGGGGCTGCTCGACCTCGTGCACACCGGTCAGGAGGTCACCGGGCTCCGGTGGGGCGACGAGGACCGGAGCTGGACGGTCTCGACCGCCGCTGGTACGACGTACGAGGCGGACGTCGTGATCAGCGCACTCGGTCAGCTCTCCGACCCGGTCGTGCCGGACCTGCCCGGCCGGGACACGTTCGCCGGGCCGGCCTTCCACTCGGCGCGGTGGCGACACGACGTCGACCTCGACGGCGCCCGGGTCGCCGTCGTCGGGACGGGTGCCAGCGCCATCCAGTTCGTCCCCGGGATCGTGGACCGGGTCGGCTCGATGACGGTGTTCCAGCGCTCGGCGCCGTACGTCGTCCCGAAGCCGGACGTGGAGTACCCGAGCCGGCACCACCGGCTGGTCCGCCGCTTCCCGGGGCTGCTGCGGACCGAGCGCGGCTCGGTGTTCCGGCTCACGGAGGTCCTCAACCGGGCGCTGGAGGGCGACTCGTGGACCGCGCGGCCGGTGCTCAAGGGTCTCGAGGCGGCCTGGCGGGTCCACCTCCGCCGCCAGGTGCGGGACGCGGTCCTGCGCGAGAAGCTGCGGCCGGACCACCCGATCGGCTGCAAGCGGATCCTGTTCTCCAACGACTGGTACCCGGCCCTGGACCGCGAGCACGTCCAGGTCGTCACCGAGCAGGTCACCGCCGTCGAGCCCGGTGGGGTCAGGGCGGCCGACGGCACCCTGCACGAGGCGGACGTGGTCATCTGGGGCACCGGCTTCGCCGCCACCGACTTCCTCGGGTCGATCGAGGTCACCGGCCGCGACGGCACCGACCTCGGCGAGGTCTGGGCGGAGGGCGCGCACGCCCACCTCGGGATCACCGTGCCGGGCTTCCCCAACCTGTTCTGCGTCTACGGGCCCAACACCAACCTGGGCGGCAGCTCCATCATCGGCATGCTCGAGGCGCAGGCCGGCTGGATCGCCCAGGTGGTCCGCCGGATCGCCGACGGCCCGACGCCGGCGTTCGAGGTGCGGCCGGACGTGTTCCGCGCCTACGACCGGGAGATGCAGGCGCGGCTCGGCGACAGCGTGTGGTCCAGGTGCGACAACTGGTACACCGACGGCGGACGGATCACCACCAACTGGCCCGGCCTGGTGGCGGAGTACCAGTCCCGGCTGAGCGAGGTCGACTGGTCGGAGCTCCAGCCGGCTCCGTAGAGCCAGCGGACGTGGATCGTCCGGAATGCGTCCTAGCGTGGGCCCATGGCTGAAATCCTCCTCTTCCACCATGTCCAGGGCCTCACCTCCGGTGTGCTCGCCTTCGCCGACGACCTGCGCGCCGACGGGCACACCGTCCACACGCCGGACCTGTTCGAGGGCCAGACCTTCGCCACGATCCCGGAGGGGATGGCGTACGTGCGACGCGAGGGCGCGCCCGACTACGACGCGCTGGCCGACGAGGTCGCTGCTGCGCTGCCGACGGGGCTGGTCCACGCCGGCTTCTCCTTCGGTGCCGGGCAGGCGCAGCGGCTGGCCCAGCTGCGTCCCGGTGCCCGCGCCGCGCTGCTCTTCGACTCCTGCTACCCGGTGACCGGCGAGTGGGCGTTCGGCCCGTGGCCGGACGGTGTCCCGGTCCAGGTGCACGGCATGGACCACGACCCCTACTTCGCCGAGGAGGGCGGCGACCTCGACGCGGCCCGCGAGCTGGTGTCCCTGGCCGGCGACGCCGAGCTCTTCCTCTACGCCGGCGACCAGCACCTGTTCGCCGACCGGTCCCTGCCGTCGTACGACGAGAAGGCGGCGACCCTGCTCACCGCGCGGGTCCGGGAGTTCCTGTCGCGGCTCTGACCAACCGCTCCCCCAGGTCGCGCACCGCCTCCCGCAGCTCGGGGCCGCCCTCGACGACGAAGGGCACGGGCACCTCGGCGAGCTCGCTCGCGTACCAGGCGAGGTTGCGGGTGGACCCGGTCAGCCGGGTGCGCCCATCCCCCGTCGGCGCGGTGTGCCCGAGGCTCCGTGGCAGCCACCGCGCCACCTCCCCGGGAGTCTCGTCGATGACCACGTCCACCTGGTGCTCCCAGCCCTGCGACATCTGCTCCTCCAGGGCGGCGAACGGGTCCAGGTCGACCGGTGCGTCGAACTCCTCGTCGAGGACCTGGACGGCGACGACCCGGTCGATGCGGTAGATCCGCCGGTCACCGGCAGCGTGCGACCACCCGAGCACGTACCAGCGCCCGAACCGCACGACGACCGCCCACGGGTCCACCTCGAGCGAGCGCACCCGCCCTGCGCCTGAGGTGTACTCGACCCGGCAGCGGCGTCGGTCGACGGACGCGCCGACCAGGGTCGCGGTCGTCCCCGGGTCCGGGGGCTCCGGGTCCGTACGCCGCGCGGCGACCTCGCGGAGCACCTCCAGCGGACGCGCCACGCTGACCGGGAGCACCCGGGTCAGCTTGCCGATCGCCGTTCCCACCGGGTCGTCACCCGCGGCGCTGCCGTGCGCCTCGAGCACCGCCATCACGAGGCCCATGGCCTCCGCGCTGGTGAGCATCAGCGGCGGCAGCCGCAACCCTCGTCCCGGCCGGTAGCCGCCGTGGGGACCGCGCTCCGACTCGATCGGGATCTCCGCCTCGCGCAGGATCGCGACGTAGCGGCGGGCGGCGCGCTCACTGACCCCGAGCCGGTTGCCCAGCCCCTCGGCGGTGATGCCGGGGTTGGCCTGGATCGCCTCCAGGGCTGTCAGCGCCCGCGAGGTCGGGCTGGTCTCGGCCACCCGGTCACGCTAGCCCCGACCAGCCCCAGCCAGCGCCGATCCTGCCGGCGCCGCCGGCGTCGGGAGCGGCTCACCCACAAGGCGGTAACAGGTCGGGAATCTCCTGCCACTCCAGCAACGGTGACCTATCGTCGTCGCCAGGGGAGATTGCCAAGGGGCTAGGGCGCGGAGGGCGCTGGCAAAGGGGTTCTGGTGACCACGCAACCGCGCGCGGTTGTCGTTCTCGGACTGCTCGTCCTGATGACCGGCTTCGGCGTCACCGCCGTCCACGCGGTCCCCGACGGGGGCCACGGGATCGGCATCTGGCCGGTGGCGCTCGGCACGGCGACGTTCATGGTGTCGCGCCGACCGCCCGCCTGGCTGCTGGTCCCCGTCCTGGCCGTCCTCGCCGTCGCCTCGATGTCGCTCGGGGGGCTGCCGGCAGCGGTGTCGGTCGGGCTCGGTGCCGGGCTGGCGGCCGAGATGTGGGTGACCTGGTGGATCCTCTGCCGCGGCCGGCGCGAGCACGCGCCCCTGCTGACGATGACCGACCTGTCCCGGTTCCTCCTCGCCGTGACGGCGGGGGCCCTGGTGATGGTGGCGGCGGCCGTCCCGACCAGTCTCCTGGCCGGCTGGGGCTCACCGTGGCTGGTCGCCCTGAGCACCGGCAGCGCGAGCCTGGCCGCCCAGGTGACGCTGCTGCCGTTCTTCTGCGTGTTCCGCAACCACTCGGCCGTGGCCGGGCCGGTCGAGCGCGCCGCGCAGTGGTCGCTGCTGCTGGCGGTCACCGTGGCGGTCTTCGTGCCGACGGACCTCCCGTCCCTGGTGCTGTTGATCCTGCCCGTGCTGGCGTGGGGCGCGCTGCGCAACAACTCCTACGAGTCGCTCGCCCAGATGGCCGTGGCCTTCGCGGTCGCCCTCCCGTTGACCACCGCCGGTCACGGCCCGTTCGCGCGGCCCGACCAGCACTTCGACGTACCCGTCGACATGCAGGGCGTCCTCCTCGCGAGCTTCGGCACCGTGTGCGCGATGGTGGTCCTGACGCTGCGCCTGACGGTGGGCGAGCAGTACGAGTACGCCCACCAGGTGGCCGCCGAGCGCGACCGGATGCGCAACGTCGTGGACGGCATCACGGGCGTGGCCATCATCGGCGCCGACCTGGAGGGCCGGGTCAACCTCTTCAATCCCGGCGCGCAGCGCCTGCTCGGCTACCAGGCCGACGACATGATGGGCCGGTCGACCCGGATGCTCCACTCCGACCGGGTCGTCGCGGAGAAGGCCGACGAGCTCGGCCTGCCCGCGGACTTCGCTCTGGTCGCCCAGGCGCTGATCGGCCGAGGGCCGGTGGACATGGGGTTCGTCCGCGACGACGGCGAGGAGCGACAGCACCGGATGTCGCTCAACAAGGTCACCGACGACCGCGGCCAGGTCATCGGCTACGTCAGCACGTCGGAGGACATCACGGAGCGGCTCCAGGCCGAGGCCAGGCTGGTCGAGGCACTGGAGACGGAGCGGCAGGCCGTCGAGCAGCTGCGCGAGGTCGACCGGGTCAAGGACGCCTTCGTCTCCAGCGTCAGCCACGAGCTGCGGACGCCGATCACGTCGATCCGCGGCTACACCGAGCTCCTCGCCGAAGGCGAGCTCGGCGAGCTGACGCCCAGGCAGCTCGACGCCGTACGCCGCATCGGCACGAACTCCAGCCGGCTCCTGTCCCTCATCTCCGAGCTCCTGACGCTGTCGAAGCTGCAGGCCAGGGGACTTGAGGAGAAGCACGAGCTCGTCGACCTCACCCAGGTGGTCACCGCCGGCGTCGCCGTGCTCTCCCCCACCGTGGCGCGTCGCGACGTCGAGCTGACCGTCGACCTCCCCTCGGCGGCGGTCCAGGTGTCGGGCGACCGGGACATGCTCGAGCGCGTGGTCATCAACCTCACCGACAACGCCTTGAAGTTCACCCCCGACGGCGGGCACGTCGACGTCGCCCTGACCTCGCACGACGGCACCGCGGTGATCGAGGTGGCCGACACGGGCATCGGCGTCCCCGCGCACGAGCAGCAGCGGCTCTTCGACCGGTTCTTCCGGTCCTCGCTGGCCCAGCAGTCGGCCATCCCCGGGAGCGGCCTGGGGCTCTCGATCGCCCACAACATCGTGGAGAGGCACGGGGGGACCCTCGAGGTGCGGTCCGCGGCCGGAGAGGGCAGCACGTTCCGGGTGCGGCTCCCGACCGTCAACTGAGGGCTGCACAGACCGGACGGGCCGGGTCGTGGGGAGCTGCCTAGGCCCGCGGCGGCAGGGGTGTGCCGGACGGCGGCCGCACGAGCAGGGAGCGGTCGACCGTGCGGAGGGTGTCGGGCTTGAAGCCGTTGTCCACCCCCCACAGCACCGCCTGCGACCGGGTCGTGACCTGCATCTTGCGGTAGGCCGACCGGATGTAGGTCTTCACGGAGTTGATGCTGAGGTACGCGCGGTCGGCGATCTCCTGGTTGCTCAGGCCCTGAGTGATGAGAGCGATGATCTCGGCCTCGCGGGAGGACAGCCCGGCGTCCCGGCCCGGCCAGTCGCCCTCTCCACCGACACTGGTCTCCTGGTCCCCCGAGACCACGACGATCTCGCCCTTCATCACCCGTTCGAGGGCGCGGACGACCTGTGGCCCGGTGAGCACCTTGGACAGATACCCGCGGGCGCCTTGGGTCAGCGCCTCTCGGATCAGCTGCGGCTGCAGGTTCCAGCTGTAGATCACCACCTGGGCCCCGCTGTCGCGGACGAAGTCCCGGAGGTCGATGCCCTGGCCCTCGATCTGGCCGAAGGTGTCGAAGAGCACGATGTCGACGTCGCTGACGACGGGCTTCGACGCACCGGTCTCGACCACGTCGATGTTCTCGTCGGCCAGGAACGAGGCGACCCCGGCGACCACCAAGGCGTAGTCGTCGACGATGGCCAGCCTGAGAGGTCGGTTCACGCCTGGTCCATGACCGCACCCTA
The DNA here is from genome assembly GCA_016462625.1 of Solirubrobacteraceae bacterium. Next base: position 6,822 of record JAEMSV010000063.1, read on the forward strand.
TCCCTGTGGCGGACCCTGGTCGCCTGGCCCGTGCAGGGACCGACCCCCGGGCTGCGAGACTGCGTGGAGACATCCACGATGGAAGGACCCTGATCGAGTTGGAGCAGCGAACCCTCGGACGGACCGGACGACCGGTCTCCGTGATCGGCCTCGGCACGTGGCAGCTCGGTGCAGACTGGGGCGACGTCACCGAGGAGGCGGCGCGGGAGGTGCTCGAGGCCTCGGCCGCGGCGGGGGTCACCTTCTACGACACCGCCGACGTCTACGGCGACGGCCGCAGCGAGCGGATCGTCGGCAGGTTCCTCGCCGACCACGCCGACGCCGGCTTCACCGTCGCCACCAAGATGGGCCGGCGGATGGAGCAGCTGCCCGAGAACTACAGCGCGGACCACTTCCGGGAGTGGGTCGACCGGTCCCGGCGCAACCTCGGCATGGACAGCCTCCACCTGGTGCAGCTGCACTGCCCGCCCTCGGAGGTGATCGACGACGACGCGACGTACGACGCCCTGGACGCCCTCGTCGAGGACGGCTCGATCGCTGCCTACGGCGTCAGCGTCGAGACCGTCGACCAGGCGCTCAGCGCGATCGCGCGCCCCCACGTCGCGTCCGTGCAGATCATCCTCAACGCGTTCCGGCTCAAACCGCTCGAGCAGGTGCTGCCGGCGGCGAGCGAGGCCGGCGTGGGCATCATCGCGCGGGTGCCGCTGGCGTCCGGCCTGCTCTCCGGCAAGTACGACGCCGCCACGACGTTCGCCCCCGACGACCACCGCAGCTACAACCGCGACGGCAGCGCGTTCGACGTGGGCGAGACGTTCTCCGGTGTCGACTACGAGACCGGCCTGGCCGCTGCCACCGAGTTCGCCGCGTTGGTGCGCGAGCATCTTGCCGAGGACGTCACGACCGCCCAGGCGGCCCTGGCCTGGGTGGCCCAGCAGCCGGGCGTCAGCACGGTGATCCCCGGCGCCCGCAACGCCGACCAGGCGCGGGCCAACGCCGCCGCAGGCGCGGTGGCTCCCCTGCCCACCGAGGTCCTCGACGGCGTACTCCGGATCTATGACGGCCGGATCCGGGAGTCCGTGCACTCCCGCTGGTAGCGGCGGAGCCGCCTGAGGGGGCTCCGGGTGATCGGGTACCCCCATGCAGATGACCACGGGAGCGTCTCCACGGGGCGACTGGCGTGGGACGGGGAACGGGGGTCTGGTGTGAGTGGTGGAGATCCGAAGCACGACCCCCCAGAACCTGTGTCGGGGGTCGACCTGGTCGCAGCGCTCGACCGCGTGGGCGACGGGTTCCTCGCGCTCGATCGCGACTGGCGGATCCGGTTCGTGAACGCCACGGCGGAGAGGGTGATGCGGCGCGAGGCCGCCCAGCTGATCGGCAAGAACCTGTGGGAGGAGTTCCCCAACAACCTCGACACCCCGGTCTACACCAACTACCTGAAGGCGTGGGAGACCCAGGAGAGCATCCAGTTCGAGCAGTACTACGAGCAGGTCGACGCCTGGTTCTTCGTCAGGATCTACCCCTCCCCCGAGGGGATCACCGTCGTGTTCCAGGACATCACCTATCTGCGGACCCTCATGGAGGAGCGTCGGGCCTACCTGGACCGGCTGGTCGAGGCCCAGGACCGGGAGCGGGCCCAGATCGCCGCCGATGTGCACGACGACTCGGTCCAGGCCCTGGTGGTGGTGAGCCTGCGGCTGGAGATCCTGCGCAGGAAGCTGGGACCGACCACGGCGGAGATCAGCTCACTGTTGGACGCGGCGCACGAGCAGGTGCGCGACGCGGCGACCAGGTTGCGGTCCCTCCTGTTCGACCTCGAGCCCGCCGACCCGACGAAGTCGCTCGCCGAGAGCATCCGGAGCCAGGCCGCCCACATCTTCTTCGAGTCCTCGATCCGCTGGTCCGTGGACGACGTCGACGGCGGCGAGGAGCTCCCCGAGGCGGAGCGCAGCCAGGCGCTGCGGATCACCAAGGAGGCGCTTCGCAACGCCCACGCGCATTCGGAAGCCACCGAGGTGGTCGTCACCATCCGCGGAGACGACGAGGGCGTGGAGGTCACCGTCGCCGACAACGGTCCAGCAGAGGACCCGGACATCTTCGTCTCGGCCCCCGGGCACCGCGGACTGGCGACCATGCAGGACCGAGCCGCCGTCGTGGGCGGCTGGTGCACCATCGAGCCGTCCTCACCACATGGGTGCACGGTGCGCTTCTACCTTCCGCGCATCCGGCCGGCGTGGGCTCCGGAGCGCCGGCGATCCGTCAGCTGAGGGAGGGACCGGGACGTCCCGTACTCCCTGCGGTCTGAGCGGTGCGGCGTCGCGCAGGCCACCTGCTCCGCTGGATCCGAGCCTGCTCGTGACGGCCAGCGCCACACGAGCTACGGCGAGTCCTCCTACCAGTCCGGGGTAGCGCCGTCGGACCCCGGCACTGAGGGCCGAGAGATCTGGTACTCGTCGAAGTCACCGCGCTCGTAGCGGGCGACGTGGTCGCGCAGAGCCGCCTCTCGCTCCCCGGCTGTCATGGGAGGGAGGAGCGCGTTCACCGCGGCCGTCACGTCCAGGTTGGTCGCGAGAAGGTCCCCGACCACGGCCGCCACAGCACTAGCTCGGTCGGAGGCCAGGTCGTCAACCCGTTCGAGCCGGCGTCCGCTCTCGTCCTGGCGGTACACGGCCGCGTAGCGGTCGACGCTGGCGCGCACCACACCCAGCAGCCCGTCGAGGGAGGTGACGGCGGCCGACACGGGCTCGGCATGGGTCGCCTGCCGGAGGACCTCGAGCGCGCCGGCCCTCTGATTGAGGTAGACGCGCTCCAGCGCGCGCGAGTCCCGACCGTAGGCCTGATCCTCCATGGCCTGGAACTCCGCAGTGGTCGAACGTCGCCGTGCTGCGGCGGCGAGGGCGGTCACAGCGGACGGGATCCGCGGCGTCCCGGCCTCGAGGTCGTGAAGCAGCTCGCGAACCCCCGTCTCGTCCTCGAGCGACGCCTCCCGCGCCGCAGCCCGGGCGGCGAAGATCGCGACGGCGCGCTGCCTCTCGGCTGTGGCGGCGAGGACCGCCTCGATCAGGTCAGGGTGGTTGTCTTCGTAGAGCCACATCTGGCTGGGGTGGAAGTCCTTGAGCTCGTCGGGTGGAGGGGTCAGGCCGTACGCCTCGCCGCTCTCGAGCACGTCCGGGCCGAACGCCGTCCCGGTGAACGTCTCCACCATGGCGGCGCCGACGGCTACCGGATCGGACCCGTCGTCGTTGGCACGTAGCGCCGGACGGTGGAGCGACTTCGGGATGTCCTCCAGCTCGCCCGCGTCGACGTCGAGAAGCTCGAGGCTCCCGAGCAGCTGGCCGCGCCGCGCACAGGAGAAGATCACCAGGCCGTCGACGTTCCAGAAGATGCTCGCCGCCTTGCCGGACCCGCTGGCCTGGGAGGCTGCACGCAGCACCTCACTGCGCGAACCCTCGAACCCGTTGTCCTCGTTCGCGGCCCGCAGATCGCGGAGTCCCCGGATATGTACCGACCTTGACGCTTCTGCACCCAGATCTCGGTGCAGAAGCGAAAGAGTCCCCGGATCTCCGGTGACTGCGCCCGGAGCTGAGCGGACTCGAACCCCTGACCCTCTGCATGCCATGCCCAGAAATGACAGAGCCGCTACCAGCTGCGCCTCTCGGCACAGACCGACAGCGGCCTCGAGTGGAGCTGAGGGGACTCGAACCCCTGACCCTCTGCATGCCATGCAGATGCGCTACCAGCTGCGCCACAGCCCCAGGTGTTGCCTGAAGGTGGAAGCCCCGCAGACAACTCGCGGAATCTTAGCCAACGCCGTCGCGCCGTACTAATCCGCACCCCGGTTCAGGGTCCGGCCACCCGGTTGTAAGCCCCCAGCCGCAGGTGGCCGGTGTCCGGATGGTGGCCGAGGACGACCCACCCGCAGTTGGCCAGCGCCCGCAGCGAGTGGAACGCGTCGTCCGGCCAGCCGAGCATCGCGGCGACCGCGACCCGGGCGGCGGCACCGTGGGTGACCGCGATCCCGGTCTCGTGAGGACCGAGCGCGTCCAGCATCTCGGTCAGGGCCGCGACCATCCGGGCCCGGACGTCGGGCACGGACTCCGCGCCCGGCGCGTCGTCGTAGTAGCCCTGCCGGAACAGCTCGAACTCCTCGGGGGCGATCGCGGCGTACTCGTCGTGGGTCAGCCCCTGCCGCTCACCGAGGTCGAACTCGCGCAGCCGGGCGTCGTACGTCGGCTCGAGGCCGGTCGCGCCGGCGACGTACGCCGCGGTGTCCCGCGCGCGGATCAGGTCGGAGCTCCACAGCAGGCTCGGCTGGAGCAGCTTGAGCACATCGGCCACCCGCGCCGCCTGCTCCCGGCCGGTGTCGTCGAGCTCGGCGTCGAGCTGCCCCTGCACGCGCCGCTCGCGGTTCCACGCGGTGCGGCCGTGCCGGAGCAGGATGAGCTCAGCCACGCCCGGAGGTGACGTCGGCAGGCAGCGGGATCGTCGGGCAGTCGCGCCACAGCCGCTCGAGGGCGTAGAACTGGCGTTCCTCCTCGTGCTGGATGTGCACCACGATCTCGCCGTAGTCGATGAGCACCCAGCGGCCGTCCCGCTCGCCCTCGCGACGGACCGGCTTGGCGCCGATCTCGCGCAGCTTGTCCTCGACCTCGTCGACGATCGCCTTGACCTGCCGGTCGTTGCTGCCGGAGGCGATGACGAACGCGTCGGTGATCGCCAGCTGCTCGCTGACGTCGAAGGCGATGATGTCGGTGGCCAGCTTGTCCGAGGCCGCGCGGGCGGCGGCGGTGACGAGCTCGACGGCGTGGTCGGTGGCGGTCAAGAGGCGTCCTTCTCGTAGAGGTGGTGCTTCACGATGTACTGCACCACACCGTCGGGCACCAGGTACCAGACGGGCTCGCCGCGGCGGGTGCGCTCACGGCAGTCGGTGGACGAGATCGCCAGAGCCGGGATCTCGACCATGGTCACCCGGTCGGCCGGGATCGCCGCCAGGGTCTGGTCGTCCATCTCGTAGCCGGGACGGGTGCAGCCGACGAACTGGGCCAGCGCGAACAGGTCGTCGGCCGCCCGCCAGGTGAAGATGTCGGCGAGGGCGTCCGCGCCGGTGATGAAGTAGAGGTCGTCGTCGGGACGCTGGGCGTGCAGGTCCCGCAGGGTGTCGATCGTGTACGTCGGCCCGTCCCGGTCGATGTCGACCCGCGAGACCGTGAACCGCGGGTTGGACGCCGTCGCGATCACGGTCATCAGGTAGCGGTGCTCGGCCGGGGACACCGTCCGGTCCGACTTCTGCCACGGGTCTCCCGTCGGCACGAAGACGACCTCGTCGAGGTCGAACCACGACTGGACCTCGGACGCCGCGACCAGGTGGCCGTGGTGGATCGGGTCGAAGGTGCCGCCCATGACGCCGACGCGCCTGGGGCGGCTCATGGTCGCCGGCTCAGGAGTGCTCGCGGCCGCCGCCGAAGGCGATGAGGGCGAACATCAGCCCGAACAGGATGGCCAGGGCCAGTCCACCGATGCCCCAGCTGAGGGCCTGGTCGACCTCGTGCTCCCCGCCCTCTTCGGCGGCGAGCAGTGTGAGAGCAGCGAGCGACATGGCGCAAACCCTACCGGGCCGCCGGGGCCGTCATCGCACGTGGCCGTCGCCCACCACGACGTACTTGGTCGAGGTCATCTCCGGCAGCCCCATCGGACCGCGGGCGTGCAGCTTCTGGGTGCTGATGCCGATCTCCGCGCCGAAGCCGAACTCGCCGCCGTCGGTGAACCTGGTCGAGGCGTTGACCAGCACCGTGGCCGAGTCGACCGCCGCGGTGAAGTGCCGGGCCGCGCCCTGGTCCTCGGTCACGATCGCATCGCTGTGGCCGCTGGAGAACCGCCGGATGTGGCCGATCGCGGCCTCGAGGTCGGGGACGACGGCCGCCGAGATGTCCAGGGAGAGGTACTCGGTCCCGTAGTCCTCGTCGGTGGCCTCGACGACGCCGTCGTACGCCGCGAACCCGCCGTCCCCGTGGATCGTCACACCGGCCTCCTGGAGGGCGGCCACGACCCGGGGCAGGAACTCGTCGGCGACGTCGGCGTGCACCAGCAGGGACTCGGCGGCGTTGCAGACGCTGGTCCGCTGGGTCTTGGCGTTGAGCACGATGGCGAGGGCCTTGTCCAGGTCGGCCGCACGGTCGACGTAGACGTGGCAGTTGCCGACGCCGGTCTCGATCACCGGCACCGTCGACTCCTCGACGACGCTGCGGATCAGCCCGGCCCCGCCCCGCGGGATGAGCACGTCGACGAAGCCGCGGGCCCGCATCAGCGCCTTGACGGAGTCGTGGGAGTCACCCGGCACCAGCTGGACGACGTCGGCGTCGAGGCCCGCCTGCTCGGCCGCGTCCCGCAGCACGGCGACGATCGCCCGGTTGCTGGCCGACGCGCTGGAGCTGCCGCGCAGCAGCACGGCGTTGCCCGACTTGAGGCAGATCCCCGCCGCGTCCGCAGTGACGTTGGGGCGGGCCTCGTAGACCATCCCCACGACGCCGAACGGCACCCGCACCTGACGCAGCTCCAGCCCGTTGGCCAGGGTGCCGCCGCGCACCACCTCGCCGACCGGGTCGGGCAGCGCGGCCACGTCGCGCAGCCCCTGGGCCATGCCCGCCAGCCGGTCGGGCGTGAGCCGGAGCCGGTCGATCACGTTGGGAGGGGTCCCGCCTGCCTCAGCGCGCGCGACGTCCTCGGCGTTGGCCTCCAGCACCTCGGCCTCGCGGGCCAGCAGGGCGTCGGCCATCGCCTGCAGTGCCCGGTCCTTGCTCGCTCGGGTGGCCAGGGCCAGTCCGTGGGAGGCGGCCCGCGCCCGCCGCGCCGCGTCGAGGACGTCCTGCTCGGTGGTCACAGGGTCAGGATAGGTCCGTGACCGACCCGCTCCGGTTCGTGGTCAACCACCACCAGGCGACCACGCTGCACTTCGACCTCCGGCTCGAGCACGACGGCATCCTCGCGTCCTGGGCGGTGCCCAAGGGCCCCTCGATGGATCCCGGCGCCAAGCGGCTCGCGGTGCAGGTCGACGACCACGGCCTCGAGCACCTCGACTTCGAGGACGAGCACAAGGTCGTGTGGGACACCGGCCCGTACCAGCCCGCCGAGGACCCGGGACCCGCGATCGCGCGCGGCCACCTGCGGTTCGTGGTGCTCGGGGAGAAGATCCGCGGCGGGTTCGCGCTCACCCGCACCAGGATGGGCGGCAACGAGCGCAACTGGATCCTGGTCAAGATCGACGACGAGTACGCCGACGCGGACGCGGTGCTGGACGACCACCGGTCGGTGATCACGGGCCTGACGCTCGTCGATCTTGCTGGTTGAGGTGCGAGGAGCTCCTGCGACGAGCCACGAAACCACGTCAGACGACGCTGGGACCCAACCTCGGGGTTGGGTCCCAGCAACAGCCTGCGGGGTTTCGAGACGGGCCTAGCCGCCCTCCTCAACCACCGTGGAGGATCTCACCCCTTGCGCTTGGTGATCTCCTCGGCCGCGGCCGGCAGGACCTTGGTGAGGTCGCCCACGACGCCGAAGTCGACGAGCTCGAAGATCGGCGCCTCCTCGTCCTTGTTGACCGCGACGATGGTCTTGGAGGTCTGCATCCCGGCCCGGTGCTGGATGGCGCCGGAGATGCCGGTGGCGATGTAGAGCTGCGGCGAGACGGTCTTGCCGGTCTGGCCGATCTGGAACGCGTGCCCGATCCAGCCGGAGTCGACCGCGGCGCGCGAGGCTCCCACGGCGGCACCGAGGGAGTCGGCGAGCTGCTCGACGGGTGTGAAGTCACCGCCGGTGCCCCGGCCACCGGAGACCACGATCGCGGCCTCGGTGAGCTCGGGACGACCGGAGGCCTGCCGCGGCTGCGAGGCCACGATCTGCGCCTTCTTGGCCGAGTCGGAGATCGTCGCGGCGAACTCCTCGACGGTGCCCGCGCCCTCGGACTCCTCCGGTGCGGCGGAGTTGGGCTTGACGGTGATGATCGGGGTGCCCTGGGTGACCTTGGCGGTGACGGTGTAGTTGCCGGCGAACACGCTCTGGGTGGTCACGGGTCCCGCCTGCACGTCGACCGCGTCGGTGATCAGCCCGGACCCGAGCTTGATGGCCAGGCGGCCGCCGATCTCCTTGCCCTCGACGGTGGACGGGATGAGGATCGCCGCCGCCGAGCTCTTCTCGGCGAGCTGCTGCAGCGCCTCGGCCTTGGGGGCCACCAGGTAGCCCTTGATCTCGGCGTCGTCGACGACGTAGACCTTCTCGGCGCCGTACTTCTTGACCTTGTCGGCCACCTCGGACGCCTTGTCGCTGCCGCCGATGAACACCGCCGACGGCTCGCCGAGCCGCTTGGCGATGGTCAGCAGCTCGTAGGTGGGCTTGCGGACGGCGCCGTCGACGTGGTCGATGAGGACGAGGACTTCAGACATGACGTGGTGATCCCTTCCGGGGCTCAGATGAACTTCTTGGAGGCGAGGAACTCGGTCAGCGCGGTGGCGCCCGACCCGTCCTCGTCCTTGACGATCTCGCCCGCGGTGCGCGGCGGGCGCTCGGTCGTGTCCTCGACAGCCGTCCAGGCGGAGTCGAGCCCGACGTCACCGGCCTCGACGCCGATGTCGCTGAGCGACCACGTCTCCAGCGGCTTCTTCTTGGCCGCCATGATCCCCTTGAACGACGGGTAGCGGGCCTCGCCCGACTGGTCGGTCACCGACAGGACCAGGGGCATCGTCGCGCCGATGACCTCGGTCGCGGTGTCGCCGTCGCGCTTGACCCGGACCTGGTCGCCCTGGCTCTCGATGACCGAGGCCATCGTGACCTGCGGAAGGTCGAGGCGCTCGGCGAGCATCGCCGGGACGACCATGCCGGCGCCGTCGGTGCTGGCCATGCCGCACACGACGAGGTCGACCTTGCTCTCGGCGCCGGCCTTCTCGATCGCCTTGGCCAGCACCAGCGAGGTGGCGGCGTAGTCGGAGCCCGCGATCGCGTCGTCGACGACGTGGATGCCCTGGTCGGCACCCATCTGGAGCGCCTTGCGCACCGCGTCGACCGCCTTCTCGGGACCCACGCTCAGTGCGGTGACGGTGACCTCGCCCTCCCCGGCCTTCTCCTTCAGCTGGAGGGCCTGCTCGACGGCGTACTCGTCGAGCTCGGAGAGGAGACCGTCGACGCCGACCCGGTCCACGGTCTTGTCGGACTCGAAGTGACGGTCGGCGGTGGCGTCAGGGACATGCTTCACACAGACGATGATGTTCATGGTGTCTCGGAGGCTACCGTCGGGTCACCGACCAGAAACACCAGCGGGAGCGAGGGCTTCCTCACACCATCGCTGTCAGGGTCGGACCAGTCGGTCCAGGATCCGGCCCACGACCAGCCAGACGACCGCGCCGATCCCCCAGTTGAACAGGGCGTTCTTGGTCTCGGCGTTCTCGCCGGTGAACTTCATGATCCCGTTGTCGATGGAGAAGACCCCGAGGTCGACGGCGTCCGCCCCGTCGAGGACGAACTGCACCAGGTTGTTGTCCTCGTTGGCGTCCAGGGCGACCAGGAGCGCACCGACCGCCAGGAACAGCGCCGCGACGACGAACAGCAGCCAGATCACCTGGGCGATGACCGCCCGGGCCTTGGCGACGCTCGCGCTGGCTCGGCCCGGCGTGCCGGAGGTGCCCGTCGCCGCTACGGCCTTCGTGTCCTTCGCGGACCCCTCAGACGCCATCTCCCCGCCCCACCCGTTCCACTGTCTGCGACTCGCCTGCTACTCGCCTGCTACTTGCCCTCGAACCGGGCCTTGCCGGGTCCCGACTCGATGAAGGATTGCATACCGGTGGCCCGGTCGGCGGTTGCGAAAAGCGCGGCGAACTGCGCACGCTCGATCTCGAGCCCGGACTCCAGGTCGACCTCGAGCCCGCGGTCGACGCTCTCCTTCGCGGCCCGCAGGGCATACGTCGCAGCGCCGGCGAACTGCTGCGCCCAGGCCACGGCCTCCTCGTAGACGGCGGCCGGCGACTCGCCGGGCACCACCCGGTCGACCAGCCCCATCGCGAGCGCCTCGTCCGCGGCCACGAACCGGCCGGTGAAGATCAGGTCCTTGGCCTTGCTCGGCCCGACCAGGCGGCTCAGGCGCTGGGTGCCGCCGGCGCCGGGGATGATCCCGAGCAGGATCTCCGGCTGGCCGAGCACCGCCTTCTCGTGCGCGAACCGGACGTCGGCCGCCAGTGCCAGCTCGCAGCCCCCGCCGAGCGCGTAGCCGGTGATGGCGGCGACCACCGGCTTGGGGATCCTGGCCACGGCGGTGACGGCCGACTGCACGGAGCCACCCAGCTTGACCATGTCGGCGTAGCCGAGCTCGGCCATCTCCTTGACGTCGTTGCCGGCCGCGAAGACCCGATCGCCGCCGTAGAGCACGACCGCCTTGACGTCGTCCCGCTCGGTCGCCTCGGCCGCGGCCGCGCGCAGCTCGGCCTGGACCTGGAGGCTGATGGCGTTCATCTTCGGCCGGTCGAGCCGGAGGGTGGCGACCCCGTCGGCGACCTCGAGGTGGACGAACTCTGCGGCGGTTTCGGTCATGGCCGCATGGTGCCACCCCCCGTGTAGTTGAATCTGGCAGGTGACCCCCGGACTCTGGCGCGCCCGTGGTGAGACCGCGCCGATCTGGCCGGGACGACACTTCCCGCTGGGGTCGACGTGGTCGGCCGAGGCGACCAACTTCGCGGTCTGGGCGCCGGAAGGGACGGCAGCCTGGGTCTGCCTGTTCGACGAGGACGGCGTGGAGACCCGGCACCGGCTCACCGAGCGCTCGCTGGGCATCTGGCACGGCGCCGTCCCCGGAGTCGCGGTGGGCACTCGCTACGGCTACCGGGTCGCGGGCCCCTGGGCGCCGGAGCACGGCCTGCGGTTCAACCCCGCGAAGCTGCTGCTCGACCCGTACGCGCGGGCCGTCAGCGGGGAGCTCCAGCACGTGCCCGCGGTGTTCGGGTACGACCGGGACGCGCCCGCGGCGCGCGACGACGCCGACTCGGCGCCGTACGTCCCCAAGAGCGTCGTCGTCGACGACCGCTTCGACTGGGGCGACGACGCGCCCGTCCAGCGCCGGTGGCGCGACTCGGTGGTCTACGAGCTGCACGTGAAGGGCATGACCCAGCTGCACGACCGGGTGCCGGAGCACCTCCGGGGCACGTACGCCGGGCTCGCCACCCCTGCTGTCATCGACTACCTCCGCGATCTCGGGGTCACGGCGGTCGAGCTGCTCCCGGTGCACCAGTTCTGCACCGAGCCGGCCGTGGCCCGGCGCGGGCTGGTGAACTACTGGGGCTACAACTCCATCGGGTTCTTCGCCCCGCACGCCGCGTACTCGTCCGCCGGTGACCGGGGTGAGCAGGTCACGGAGTTCAAGCAGATGGTGAAGGCGTTCCACCAGGCCGGCCTCGAGGTGATCCTCGACGTCGTCTACAACCACACCGCCGAGGCAGGGACGGACGGACCGACGCTGTCCTTCCGCGGGCTCGACGACAAGGTCTACCACCGGGTCTCCCCCGCCAAGGCCGGCGAGCCGTTCCCCGACACCTACTGGGACGTCACCGGGTGCGGCAACACCCTCGACGCGGCGCACCCCTTCGCCCTGCGGATGATCCTCGACTCCCTGCGCTACTGGGTCACCGAGATGCACGTCGACGGCTTCCGCTTCGACCTGCTGTCGGCGCTGACCCGCACCGGCAAGGAGGTCGACATGGCCTCCCACCTGCTCGTCGCCATCGGCCAGGACCCGGTGCTCCGGCACGTCAAGCTGGTCGCCGAGCCGTGGGACGCGTCCATGGACGGCTACCGGGTGGGCGAGTTCCCGCCGCCCTGGATCGAGTGGAACGACCAGTTCCGCGACGAGATCCGGGACTTCTGGCTGCGCGGCACCCCCGCCATCCGCAACGTCGCCACCCGGCTGGCCGGGTCGTCGGACCTGTACGCCGACGACGGCCGCTCGCCGTACGCGTCGGTCAACTTCGTCACCGCGCACGACGGCTTCACCGTGCGCGACCTGGTGAGCTACGACCACAAGCACAACGACGCCAACGGGGAGCACAACCGCGACGGCACCGACAACAACCGGTCGTGGAACCACGGCGTCGAGGGCGAGACCGACGACGAGGAGATCATCCGGCTGCGGCGCCGCAGCGCGGCCAACCTGATGGCGACCCTGTGCCTGTCCAACGGGGTGCCGATGATCACCGCCGGCGACGAGCGCGGTCGCACCCAGCGCGGCAACAACAACCCCTACTGCCTGGACGACGAGACCTCATGGGTCGACTGGCGGCCGGACGACGCGTGGCTCGACGTCTACGAGATCACCAAGGCCGCGCTGCGGCTCCGGCGCGACCACCCGGCGCTGCGCCAGCGGCACTGGTTCGAGGGCCGGCCCACCATCCGCGGCGGGCCCAAGGACCTGGCCTGGCTGCACCCCCAGGGCCGGGAGATGACCGGCGACGACTGGCACGACCCCGCGCTCACCACGTTCGGGATGTTCGTCTCCGGCAACCCGCTGCGCTCCCCCGGCCCGCGCGGCGAGCAGCAGTTCGACAGGTCGTTCGTCATGTGGTTCAACGCCGGCCGCGAGCACGTCGCCATCACCCTGCCCGAGAACGACTGGGTCGAGACCGGCGAGGTCGTCCTCTCCACCGATCCCAAGCTGACGATGGGGACGCCGGTCAAGGCCGGCGACCGGCTGACGCTGCGGCGCCAGTCGGTGGTCGTCCTCAGAGAGACCTGACCACCCTCACTGAACCGAAGCGGGCGAGCGCAGCGAACGTCGTCAGCGTCCCGGGGCCGAAGCTCGCGGGGGCATCAAGCAACAGCGACGACGCCCAGCTCCGCGACGCTCGTCAGCAGCGCGTTGCGCGGGATGACCCGCACCGTGTAGCCGAAGGCGCCGGAGCGGTCCAGCACGACGTCACCGTCGAACCGGAACCGGCCGCCGTCGTAGGACTCCGCGAGCGCGAGGTCCTCGACGGTGGTGTCGACCAGCTGGTCCGAGCTGTCGATCTTCCCGTGCACGACCTGGACGTGGACGTCGTCGGGCGTGAGCCCGCCGAGGGAGACGAACGAGCGGACCGACAGGGTCGCGCCGACCTCGGGGGCGTCACCGACGCCGCTGCTCTCGACGTGCTCGACGCGGACGTTCGGCCAGGCGGCGCGCACCTTCTTCTTCCACGCGGCGAGCTCGGCGGCACCGGTGTAGTCGGAGTTGAGCTCCCGGGCGTTGCCGGCCGCGGGGACGTAGAGCTGCCGGACGTAGTCGCGGACCATCCGGGTGGCGAGCACCTTGGGACCGAGCGACTTCAGCGTGTGCCGGACCATCTCGAGCCACCGGGTGGGTACGCCGTCGTCGTCCACGTCGTAGAAGCGCGGCGCCACCTCGTTCTCGATGAGGTCGTAGAGGGACTCGGCCTCGAGGTCGTCGCGCTTGTCCTGGTCACCGACCCCGTCGGCCGACGGGATCGCCCAGCCGTTGTCGCCGTCGAACCACTCGTCCCACCAGCCGTCGAGGATCGACAGGTTGAGGCCGCCGTTGAGGGCTGCCTTCATGCCGGAGGTGCCGCAGGCCTCGTAGGGCCGAAGCGGGTTGTTGAGCCACACGTCGCAGCCGGGGTAGAGCGGCTGCGCCATCGCGATGTCGTAGTTGGGCAGGAACACGATGCGGTGCCGGACCTCGGGGTCGTCGGCGAACCGGACGAGCTCCTGGATCAGCTTCTTGCCGCCGTCGTCCGCGGGGTGCGACTTGCCCGCGATGATGAGCTGCACCGGCCGCTCGGGGTGCAGGAGCAGGCTCTTGAGCCGCGCGGGGTCGCGCAGCATCAGGGTGAGGCGCTTGTACGACGGCACCCGGCGGGCGAACCCGATGGTGAGCACGTCCGGGTCGAGGGCGGCGTCGATCCAGCCGAGCTCGGCGCTGGCCGCCCCGCGGTCCTGCCACGAGCGCCGCAGCCGGCGCCGGGCGTCGACGACCAGGCGCTCGCGGAGCAGCCGCTTGACCGCCCAGATGTCCTGGCTCGGCACCTTGTCGACGGCGCTCCAGAACGCCTCGACGTCGTCGCCCTCCGGGTCCGCGCCCTGGTCGGCCGCGAGCCGGATGACCTCGGGGGCGACCCAGGTGGGTGCGTGCACGCCGTTGGTGATGGACCCGATCGGCACCTCGGCCTCGTCGAAGGCGGGCCAGAGGCCGTTGAACATCCCGCGGCTGACCTCGCCGTGCAGCTGCGAGACGCCGTTGGCGCGCTGGGCCAGCCGGAAGCCCATCACCGCCATGTTGAAGACCGAGGCGTCGCCGCCCTCGTAGTCCTCGGTGCCGAGGGCGAGGATCCGCTCGACCGGGACACCGGGGGTCGCGCCGGTGTCGCTGAAGTACTGCTCCACCAGGGAGCGGGGGAACCGGTCGATGCCGGCCGGCACCGGCGTGTGCGTCGTGAAGACCGTCGACGCGCGGCCCAGCTCCAGCGCGGTGTCGAAGTCGACCTGCGGGCCGCCGTCGGCGACGGTGAGCTCACGGATCCGCTCGAGGCCGAGGAAGCCGGCGTGGCCCTCGTTGGTGTGGAAGACCTCGGGCGCCGGCGCCCCGGTGATCCGGCTGTGGACGCGCAGCGCGCGGACGCCGCCGACGCCCAGCAGCAGCTCCTGCCGGAGCCGGTGCTCGCTGTTGCCGCCGTACAGCCGGTCGGTGACGTCCACGTAGTGGTCGGGGTTGCCCTCGACGTCGGTGTCGAGCATCAGCAGCGGCACCCGGCCCACGCTCGCGACCCAGATCCGCGCCACCAGCGGCGGCCCGCCCGGCAGGTCGATCGAGATCGTCGCGCGCGAGCCGTCGGGCTCACGGAGCAGCGAGATCGGCAGGCCGTCGGGGTCGAGGACCGGGTAGGTCTCCTGCTGCCAGCCCTCCCGGGACAGCGACTGCTTGAAGTAGCCGTGCCGGTAGAGCAGGCCGACGCCGACGATCGGCACGCCCAGGTCGCTGGCGGCCTTGAGGTGGTCCCCGGCCAGGATGCCCAGGCCGCCGGAGTACTGGGGCAGCACCGCGGTGATCCCGAACTCCGGCGAGAAGTACGCGATCGCGGCCGGGCCGCCCGCCCTGTCGGCCTCCCCCGACACCCGCCGCTGGTACCAGCGGTCTCCGGAGAGGTACGCCGCCAGGTCGGCGCGGGCCGACGCCAACCGGTCCAGGAAACCGTCGTCGCCCGCGAGCTCGTCGAACCGGGCGCGGCTCACCGCGCCCAGCAGCTTGACCGGGTCACGACCGGTGGACTCCCACAGGTCGGGGTCGACGTCCCGGAAGACGCCCTGGGTGTCCGGGTGCCAGGACCAGCGCAGGTTCTGGGCCAGCTCACCGAGCGGGGCCAGCGCCGGGGGCAGGACGGGACGGACGGTGAATCGACCGATAGCACGCACCGGCGCACGCTAGCGCGATTCTTTGAACGATCCAAGACATGGTCCACAACGATCCGGGACCCGGTCCGATCCGGGTCTCGCATAACGCCGGGCGTCCGCCGCCGTTGGGGCAGGCATGACCTCTCCCTCCCCTCGGGCGCTCACCCGCGCCCGCGTCGCCGCCGCCGGACTCGGCCTGCTGACCGCAGCCCTGGTCCCCGGCCTCGTCCAGCTACCGGCGTTCGCGAACGGCCCCAC
>JAEMSV010000064.1:0-6997 GCA_016462625.1 Solirubrobacteraceae bacterium
GTCGCGGAGCGCCGCCGCCGGCCGCTACGCCCGGACGTTCCTCGACCGGCACGCGTCCCTGATGCCGACCTTCGCCGCGTTCGTCATCTTCGTGGTCCTGCTGGTGGGCGCGCAGATCCACTTCGGCAACTTCGTGACGCCGCTCAACATGTCGGCCCTGCTGCTGGACAACGCCTACCTGCTGATCCTCGCGGTGGGGATGACGTTCGTCATCGTCACCGGCGGCATCGACCTCTCCGTCGGCTCGGTGATGGCGTTCACCGGCATCCTGTGCGCCTACCTGCTGGAGGCCGGGCACTCGGCCCAGGTCGTCATCCCGGTGATCATCCTCGGTGGCGCGGCGATCGGCCTGCTCATCGGCGTGCTGGTGCAGTACTTCGACGTCCAGCCGTTCATCGCCTCCCTGGCGGGGCTCTTCCTCGCCCGGGGACTGGCCTACGTCGTGAGCCTGTCGTCGGTCCGGGTCGAGAGCGAGGCCGTGCTCTGGCTGCAGACGACCCGGTTCCGGCTGGGCGAGTGGTACATCACGCCGACCGGGATCATGGCGCTCTCCGTGGCGGCGATCGGCGCCTTCGTCATGCAGTACACGCGCTTCGGCCGCACCATCTATGCGGTCGGTGGCAACGAGCAGTCGGCCCGGCTGATGGGGCTCAACGTCGCCCGCACCAAGGTGCTCGTCTACGTCATCAGCGGTGTCTGCGCCGGCCTCGCCGGTTTGGTGCTGACGGCGTACTCCGGCGCCGGCTACCCGCGCAACGGCATCGGGACCGAGCTGGACGTGATCGCGGCGGTCGTCATCGGCGGCACGCTGCTGACCGGCGGCACCGGCTACGTGCTGGGCTCGGTGATCGGCGTGTTCGTCTACGGCACCATCAAGACGGTCATCTCGTTCCAGGGCGCCGAGCAGTCCTGGACCCGGATCATCGTCGGGCTGATGCTCCTGGTCTTCATCGGTGTGCAGCGGTTCATCGTCTTCCGCTCGGAGCGCCGAAGATAGTCGCGTGCCAGGCGGCGATAATGGCCGGATGGACGCCCGCCCGCTGCTCGAGCTCGCGGGTGGGACCGTCTACTTCGGCGCCGACGCCGCGCTCGACACGGTCGACTTCCGGCTGTTCCCCGGCGAGGTGCACTCCCTCATGGGCGAGAACGGCGCCGGCAAGTCCACGCTGATCAAGGCGATCACCGGGGCACTCCCCCTCACCGACGGCGAGCTCCGGCTCGACGGCGAGGTGGTGCACCTCGGGTCGCCGCACGACGCCCAGGAGCTCGGGATCCGCGCGGTCTACCAGGAGATCGACCTGGTCCCCAACATCTCGGTCGCGGAGAACATCGCGCTCGGCTGCGAGCCGCGCCGGTGGGGGGTGATCGACTGGGCCCGGATGCGCGAGGACGCGCACGCCGTCCTCGTCGACCTCGGTCTCGAGATCGACCCGGCCTCGATCCTGGGCCGGCACTCGCTGGCCGTGCAGCAGCTGGTGGCGATCGCCCGCGCGATCTTCACCGACGTCCGGGTGCTGGTGCTGGATGAGCCGACGTCGAGCCTGGACCAGGACGAGTGCGCCGAGCTGTTCCGGGTGATCCGCGACCTGCGGGACCGCGGGGTCGCGATCCTCTTCGTCTCCCACTTCCTCGACCAGGTCTACGAGATCTGCGACCGGGTGACGGTGCTGCGCGACGGCAAGCTGGTCGGTGAGTACCTCACCCAGGAGTTCCTGCGCATCGACCTGGTGCACGCGATGCTGGGCCGCAGCGCCGACTCGCTGCGCACGCGGACCCTGCTGCACGTCGCCGACGGCCGCAAGGAGCCCTACCTCAGCGCCCGGTCGCTGAGCGTCGGGACCGGCATCAGCGGGGCGGACGTCGACCTCAACGAGGGCGAGGTGCTCGGGGTTGCCGGGCTGCTGGGGTCGGGGCGCACCGAGCTGGCCCGGGCGATCTCGGGCATCGACAAGCTGGACGCCGGCATCATCCGGATCCAGGGCAGCGACGAGAGCATCGCCGGGCCGCGGTCGGCCATCTCGCTCGGCATCGTCTACTCCTCGGAGAACCGGCGCGCCGAGGGGATCATCAGCGAGCTGAGCGTGCAGGAGAACATCACCCTCGCGCTCCAGGCCGAGCGCGGCATCTGGCGCCGGATCCGGCCGGCCCGGCAGCGCGAGCTCGCGCTGAGCTGGGTCGACGCCCTCGACATCCGGCCGGCCGACGTGGACCGGCCGGCGGGCACGCTGTCCGGCGGCAACCAGCAGAAGGTGCTGCTCGCCCGGCTGCTGGCGCTGTCGCCGCGGGCGCTCGTCCTGGACGAGCCGACCCGGGGCATCGACGTGGGCGCCAAGGTCGAGGTGCAGAACCTGATCGGCGAGCTGGCCGACAACGGCCTCTCGGTCATGTTCATCTCCGCCGAGCTCGAGGAGGTCCTGCGGGTCGGCAACCGGGTCCTGGTCGTGCAGGACGGCCGGATCGTCGACACGGTGCCGTCGGAGGAGCTCACCGTCGACTCGCTCACCGCGATGGTGGCCCGTCCCGACAGCGCGGCCCGAGCGAGCTCGACGTGACGACGGAACCCGCACGCGGCCGGGCCGCGAACATCTTCGACGTCGCGCGCCTCGCGGGCGTCTCCCACCAGACGGTGTCCCGGGTCATCAACGACATGCCCAACGTGCGGCCCTCGACCCGGGCGCGGGTCGAGCAGGCGATCGCCCAGCTGCAGTACAGCCCGTCCCCCGCGGCGCGCGCGCTCGTCACCCGGCGTACCCGGACCATCGGCCTGGTGAGCCCCGCCATCTCCGACTACGGGCCCACCTCGATCGCGATGGCGTTCAACGTCGCCGCGCGGGCGGCGCGCTACAACGTCGAGACGGTGAGCGCCCCGCCCGACGACACCAAGGCGATCCGCGCGGTCGTCGACGGGCTGCTGCGCCAGCGGGTGGACGCGATCATGCTGGTCGTCACCGACGTCGAGGTGCTCGAGATGGTGCGCAGCCTCGACCTCACAATCCCCGTCGTCGTCGCCGCCTCCACCTCCCGCCGCAGCCCGCTGATCGTCTCGATCGACCAGTACCGCGGCGCCCGCTCGGCGGTGCGCCACCTCGCCGAGCTCGGCCACACCCGGATCCTGCACATCGCCGGCCCCAGGAACGCCGCCGACGCGATCGAGCGGGTGCGCGGCTGGCGCGACGAGCTCGCGGCGCAGCGGCTCGAGATCGTGCCGCCGGTGTACGGCGACTGGTCCGCGGCCAGCGGGCACCGGCTCGGCTCCGACCTGGACGTCCGGCCGGACATGGCCGTGTTCGTGGCCAACGACCAGATGTCGATCGGCCTCTTCTCCGCGCTCCGTGAGCGCGGCCTCCGGGTGCCCGAGGACGTCAGCGTGATCGGCTTCGACGACATCCCCGAGGCGGGCTACCTCTTCCCGCCGCTGACCACCGTGCGCCAGGAGTTCGACGTGTTCGGCGAGGTGATCATGCAGAAGGTGCTGATCGCGATCGAGGAGTCCGCACCGCTGACCGAGGACACCCCGCTCCCGACCCACCTGATCCTGCGGCAGTCGACCCGGGCCATCGAGAGCTGACCCGTCCGGCCGTCAGGACCGCAGGACCTTCGCCATCGCCTTGCCCTTCGCCAGCTCGTCGACGAGCTTGTCGAGGTAGCGGATCTTCTGCATCAGCGGGTCCTCGACCTCCTCGACCCGGATGCCGCACACGCTGCCGGTGATCGAGGAGGCCAGCGGGTTGAGCCGGGCGGCGGCGAAGAACTCCTCGAAGGTCGTCCCCTCGTCGAGGTGTCGACGCAGCTCGGCGTCGCCGAACCCGGTGAGCCACTCGATGACCTCGTCGAGCTCGGCCTGGGTCCGGCCCTTCCGCTCGACCTTCGCGACGTAGTGCGGGTAGACCGAGGCGACGCTGGTGGTGAAGATCCGGTGCACCCGCCGAGCGTAGACCGGGTCCCCCGCGAACGGCGTCGCCTACTGGACCCGCACGATCGAGAGCCGGACGGTGCTCGGGAGCGCGCCGCCGCCAGACCCGGCGAGGCGCAGGAGCTGCGGCTGCGTCTGGGTCCCGGAGATCTGGAACAGCTTCACGCCGCCGCCGCGCAGGGTGGTCACGTTGGGGGTCGTGAAGGTGCCGAAGGCGTAGTTGTCGGGCGCGCTCGGGTAGACCGTCGGAGCCACGCCCTCAGCGAAGAGACCGGCGTAGATGTCCCGGAAGTTCCAGGTGGGCATCTGGATGTCCGGGGTGGCTCCCGACATGCCGGGGTAGTCGTCGACGGAGAGCGCCAGGGCCCACCTGCCGAGCAGCTGCTCCGTGGTGACGCCGGTGCGTGCCGCCAGGTTGGTCACACCAGTGGTGTCGGAGTCCGTCAGGGCCTTCAGGAAGGCGGTGTCCGAGGAGCCGTAGCGGTCGATCGCGTAGCGGACGAGCGACCAGCTCGTCGCGTACCAGTACGACCCGGTGTCGGAGGAGGTCGCGCCGAACGGCGAGAGCAGGGCCGAGTTCGAGGCGGCCAGGTAGGTGTACATCGAGCTGAAGTGTCGGAACATGTTCAGCGACGGGCGCCGCGGGTTGGTGGCCGTGCAGGCCGCGTCGGTCGGTTTCAGGTCGCAGTAGATGCTGTTCGGCGCGGCCGAGCTCCCGTAGCCGGTGTTGCCCTTCCAGGCCACGTTGTAGATGGACTGCCGGGCCCAGAGCTCCTCGGCGTGCCGCGCGGTCCCCTCCTCGAGCCAGGACGACTCGTACGGCGCTCCCTTGGCGGTGCGGGCCGCCTGGGACGCGACGTGCTTGCTCTCGTGGATGAAGGTCGCGCGCACCGTGCGGTACCAGTTGTCGGCCTTGCCGTTGACGTCGTAGCCGGGGGTCGCGTCGGTCGGCTGGTACAGGTAGAAGTACTCCCCGAAGTTGCTGGAGCCGTTGACACCTGTCCCGGTGTAGGGGCCTCCCACGGCCGGCGAGCTCGCGTCGTCGTTGGGGAACTGGTCGCACGAGACGACGAACCCGGCGACACCGGGGAACGAGTTGTTGAGCCGGGGGGTGGAGATCGCGATCATCACGCCGTTGTTGTCGGTGACGGCGTCGCGGAGCAGGATGTCGCCGAAGTTGTCGCGGATGATCGGCTCCATGTCGGTGTTGAACTGGTCGCCGATCTTGTCGTAGTAGCCGGCCATCGTCGCGTTGTTCGCGGCCTTGAGCGCCGCGGGCGTCGCGTCGTCCTCGTAGATGACGAGCTTGCCCTCGGCGTAGACGCGCGTCGCGCTGCCGACGTAGTAGCTGTTGCAGGAGTTCGCGTTGAGGTTCAGCACCCGGAAGGTGCGCGTCGTCGGCAGGTCGGTCGCGTCGGCATCGGCGGCGATCTGCGGGTGCTGGACGCCCTCGGTGCCGAACTCCTTGCGAAGGATCTCGTACTGCCGCCGGTTCTGCTCGAGCAGCTCCAGGTGGGCGTCGCCGTCCTCGTGCGGCTCGACTCCCGCGTCGCCGAGGTCAGTGGGCACGAGCTCGGCGGGCGCTGCGTCCGAGCCCGGCCCGTCGGGCGTGGGTGCCTCCTCACCGGTGGGGTCGGCGGAGAGCTGGATCGGCGCGTTGGCCGACGGGGAGGTGTTGGTGTTGTACGCCGCGATCACGTAGCGCGCGGGCCCGCCGGCAGCGGTGAGCTCGTTGCAGCCCACCTGCGCGAACTGGTCGACGACCACCGCCTCGCCGACGTCCAGGTCGCGCTGGTTGACCAGCAGCGGGTGGTTGACGACGTTGGTCGGTGTGCCGCTCACGGTCGCCTGCACCGGCAGGGTGCCGGACGACACGCACGGCACGGTGACGGTCAGCGTCGTGGCCGTCGCGGCGGTGACCGGCGCCGGGGTCCCACCGATGGTGACCGTGTTGTTGGCGGCGGTGGTGCTGAACTCGCGCCCGGTCAGCGTCGCGGACCCGCCCGGCACCAGCGGTGACGGGCTGACCGAGGTGATCGCCGGTCCCGGCTCGACGGTCGAGATCGTGAAGGTCTGGTCGGCCGAGGTGTCGTCGCCGCCGTTCGCCGTCCCGCCGTTGTCCGCCAGGCGCACGGTCACGGTGGCGGTGCCGACCTGGTCGGGGTCCGTGGTGAACGCCAGGACGCCGGCCGGTGAGACCGACGGCTGGACGTCGAACAGGACGTTGTTGTTGTTGGTGACCTGGAACGTCGACGTCTGCCCTCCCTCGCCGGGGCCGGCCGAGATCGACGTGGCCCAGGGGTCGACGGAGTACGCCTGCGGCGCGTTGCCGGCACCGGCGTTGAGGAGCCCGAGCTGGTCGGGGCCCTTGACGAAGGTGGGGGCGTCGTTGACCGGCGTCACGTTGACGGTCGCGGTGTTGGCGCTCGGGTCCGTGTCGACTCCCCCGCCGGCGGTGCCACCGTTGTCACGCACCCGGAAGCCGAACGACGCGTAGGGCGACCCGTTGCCGTTGCTCGCCGGCGTGAAGACCAGGGTGGGGATGCTCCCGACGGAGACCGACTGCCCCGCGGTGACCGGCACACCGTCGAGGGTCAGCGACCCGGCGCCGGGCACCGAGGTCACCAGCACCGAGAGCAGCTGGTTCGAGTCGGGGTCGCTGAACCCGAAGTCGGCCGCGGCGAAGGTGTGCGAGCCGTCCTCGAGGACCACCAGGCTCTTGTCGGCGCCCGCCGGGGCGTCGTTGACCGAGGTCACGTTGACGGTGACGGTGTTGGCGCTCGGGTCGGTGTCGACGCCTCCGTCGGCGGTGCCGCCGTCGTCGCGGACCCGGAAGCCGAACGACGCGTACGGCGACCCGCTGGCGTTGCTCGCGGGCGTGAAGACCAGGGTGGGGATGCCGGCCGCGGGGACGGACTGGCCGGCCGTCACCGGCACACCGCCGAGGGTCAGCGACCCGGCCCCGGGCACCGAGGTCACCAGCACCGAGAGCAGCTGGTCCGAGTCGGGGTCGCTGAACCCGAAGTCGACCGCGGCGAAGGTGTGCGAGCCGTCCTCGAGGACCACCAGGGTCCGGTCGGCGCC
>JAEMSV010000064.1:7097-22362 GCA_016462625.1 Solirubrobacteraceae bacterium
CCGCGGCGAAGGTGTGCGAGCCGTCCTCGAGGACCACCAGGGTCCGGTCGGCGCCCGACGGGGCCTGGTTGGCCGTGGGCGGCGTCGGCGGGACGGGCGGAGTCGGCGGGACGGGCGGCGTCGGCGGGATCGGCTGGTCGAGCGTCTCGCACCCTGCCTTGACCTGGTCGACGGCGTCGGCCGCGGCCGTGTCCTTGCCCCCGCCGCAGACCAGAACGTCGCGGAAGGTCGGGTCGCCGTTCGCGACCAGGCGGTCGTTGCCGCCACCGCCCTTGAGGACGTCGTCACCCGGGCCGCCGATGAGCACGTCGTCGCCGCCCTTGCCCTTGAGGACGTCGTCGCCACCCTTGCCGCACAGGACGTCCTTGCCCGAGGTGCCCTTGAGGACGTCGTCGCTCCGAGTGCCCTTGACGGTGCACTTGTCCTTCGGTGCGACGGCGACGCGCGCCTCGACCCGTTCGGGCGTCGGCATCGCCACGGCCGGTGAGGCCACGCTCATGACGACCGCGGCGACCAGCACTGCACCGGCGTTGTTGCGCACTAAAGCCCACCCTCTGAGTTGCTCGGTCGAGACGGCCCGGGGGTGGGCTGACCGGACCAGTCTGGGGGCTCGTGTGCCCCAGGGCCATGGCCGGCCCGGGCCATTTCGGCGTGGTCAGGTGTTCACGCCGATCTCGGCGACGTCACCGAGGTGATGAAGTCGTCCTGCTCGCCTTGACGGTCCGCGGCAGGCTGCCGATGGCGGCCTCGGCCGTGCTCTCCAGCCGTTCGGCGTCGATCCCGGCTTTGCCGAGGGCCTCGATGCCCCGAAGGACAGCCAGGACGAGGGTGGCGAGCTGGTCGGCATCGGCCGCCGGGTCGAGGTCACCGTGACGCTGCGCGGCACGGATGTCCTCGGCCAGTGCAGTTGCCAGATGCTCCAGCGTCCGTCGTGATCGGGCGGTGACGTCCGGGTCGTGCTCGGAGAGCTCGGCCGCCCCCTTCGCAAGGAGGCAGCCGCGATGGGCTGTGTCGGCAGCGATCCCGGCCGCCGCCGCGCGGATGTGGGCGCACAGCCGCGCGTAGGCCTCGTCGTCCGGCCCGCCCAGCCCGGTAGCCACCGCGTCTACGGTGCGTGCGCAGTAGCTGTCGAAGATCCGCAGGAACAGCTGCCGCTTGCCGCCGAAGGCGCCGTACAGGCTGCCCTTGCCCAGGCCGGTCGCTTCCGCGATCGCGTCCATGCTCGTCCCGGCGTAGCCCTTGCTCCAGAACTGCTCCTGGGCGACGTCGAGCACCGCCTTCTCATCGAACTTCCTCGGCCTGGCCACGCGTCCAGACTAGTCGTTGTTGACGATTCGGTCCATAACTCTCTATGGTTATGGACGGATCAGTCCACAAAGAGAAGGAGCAGCAGTGAAGACGAATGAAGAGGTCGTGCGCGAGGCATACCGGCTGGCCGAAGGAGACGTCCTCGACGGACCTGGCTTCCGCGCCTTGTTCACCGAGGACGGCACGTTCAACGACATGCCGAACTCGCTCACCTTCCACGGCGACCAGATCCCTCCGGCGTTGGCCGGCCTCGCCAGCGCGTTTCCCGACATCCACCGGGAGCTGCTCGCCGTCCATGCGGTCGGTGACGTCGTCGCTGTCGAGCTGAAGATCCAGGGAACCCATCTCGGCGCCTTCCCGACTCCCCTCGGCGAGATCCCTCCCACCGGCAACCGCATCGACGTGCCGACGGCTGACCTGTGGTACCTGCGCGAGGGAAAGATCGAAGCCTTCAAGTGCTACAACGCAGCGAACGTGTGGCTGGCTCAGCTCGGGGCCGAGCCCGACTTCGCGTCGGCGATCGAGGCCGCGGAGACTGCCGCCGCGACGGCGTAGCTCTCGGTCATGTATCAGATCAAGACCTACACCCTGCGAACAGCGGAGTCGCTCCAGAGGTACGCCGCCGTGCACTGGCCCCGGCATCTCGCCAGCATGCCCCTGTTCGGCGTCACCGTGCACGGCTTCTGGACCGACACCCAGGCCGGCGCACACCGCCTGGTCGCCCTGCTCTCGTTCGGGGAGGGCGTCGACCCCGCGGAGTTCCTCACCGCCTACGTGGCGAGCCCCGAGCTGGCCGCGGACATGGAGGGCTTCGACGTCAGCGACATCCTCGGTGTCGAGGACCTGCTGCTCGATCCCGTCACCGGATCTCCCCTGGCCTGAGTGGGTGACGAGGCCGTTCGCACCATCCGGATCGCCGCCAACAACGGGGGTGGTGGTGGGCGGGTCGAGGCCAGGCCGGGCGGTGTGGATGCGCTGCTTGTAGCCCGCCACGCCGGCCCTTGCGCCGGCCTAGGTTCGTCGATGGAAGGTGATGTCGCCGTCGGGGTGGACCCGGGTCTCGTAGCGGGGGTCGTGGGCGATGTGGTGGTGGTAGCAGCACAGGAGGGTGCCGTCGTCGAGGTCGGTGCTGCCGCCCTGGGACCAGGGTTGTCGTAGGTGGTGGGCTTCGGTCCAGGTGGCTTTGACCAGGCAGCCTTTGGCTCGGCAGCGTTTGTGCTTGAGGCGTAGGGCCTTGCGTTGGGCCCGGGAGAACAGCCTGCGCGACCGGCCGAGGTCGAGGACCTCGCTGGTGCCGCCCAGGACGGCGGGGATGACGTTGGCGGTGCAGGCCAGGCGGCGGACCGCGGCCGCGGACAGGGGCTGGTCGTCGATGGTCGCGACCCCGGTGCTGGCGACCTGGTCGGCCAGGGTGGCGAGGTCGATGGTGACCATCACGGTGGTCGCGTCCCCGCCGTGGATCGGGAGGCGTTGGGGGTCGATGTGCTCGAGGAAGGACACGAACGCCGACCCCAGCCGCATCTCGTAGGGCCGCCGGTCGTCGGGGTTCTCCGGGGCACTTCCTGGTTGCCTGGGTGAGGTGTAGGCCTCGAGGTAGGTGACCAGCCGGTCCCAGGTGGCGTCGGGGAGGTCGCCGGTGACGGCGGTCCTGCCGTCGCCGCGGCGTCGGCCGGTCAGGTAGGTCTTCTTGGCCGCCTGGCGTTCCTCGGCCTCCAGGGCCTTGCGTTCCTGCTCCTCGGCGAGCTCGGGGGCGATCACGTCGAGGATCCGGCGGCCCATCACCGTCAGCTCGCGGGGACCGAACTGCTCGGCCTCGGCGACCAGCCGCTCCTCCGCCATGCTGACGATCTGCGGGTCCAGGCCGTCAGGCAGGTGGTCCAGGGCCCGGGTGATCACGTGCGCCTGCTCGGGGTTGACCACACCTTCGCGCATCCCGGCGGCGACCCGGTGCCACCGCCGGTCCAGGCCCTCGGCCAGCCGCTGTTCACGTCGAG
Source organism: Solirubrobacteraceae bacterium (assembly GCA_016462625.1). The sequence continues at coordinate 10,400 of JAEMSV010000064.1, forward strand.
CCTGACGTCGGTCCAGACGGTTGTGGTGGTCCACCCACTCCGCGACGTCTCGGGCTCCCTCGTCGGCGGCGACGTCCTCGCTGGACGCCTGGACGCGCAACCCCAGCTCCTTGAGCCGGGCCTCGACCCGCGCCTGCCGCACCAACGCGGTCCGCTTGTCGTTGGTCGACATGAACCTCGGGTCCACCAGGGCGACGTCCCCGAGCGCCTCCTCCATGACCTCGAGCGCCGCCAGCACCGGGTGGGCTCCCGGCGGGGTGACGGACTGCTGGCTCATGGCGGGCTCTCCCGATCAGAGGTACCGCCTGAGGTGGCCTTGTCTCAGGACTTCTGCTGGCCCGGTGCGTCCCTGACGTGCCCCGGTCGCATCTCGCCCGGAGATCACCGCGCCTACGACCCGCCAGTTCGGGAAGGAGCGCAATGCAATTATTAGAACAGGTATACGATAAGGTGTCAACCCTTGGCTCACACCATTCGACGTGCCGCCTCCATCACGGCGCGCCGGCCACGGGGCCGACGGGCCGTCATACGGGGATGAGAGTCCTGACAGCACTGGGCGCCGGCCTGGCGTTGTCCTTCGCCGCGTGCTTCGACGGCGGTCGGCGACTAGAACGCCGGGTGCTGCATCCACACGTAGCTGGTGGGCTGACCGGCGTTCCACTCGGCCATCGAGGCCTCGTCGACCTCGACGAACCCGGTGGAGCGGTAGAGCGCGCGCGGGCGGCGGTGTTGTCAGGTACGACCCGCAGGAAGCAGTCGCTGCGCCCGTGCTGGCGGGCGAGGTCGAGCAGGACCTCGACCAGGCGCCGGCCGACCCCCTCGCGGCGTCGCGAGGGGTCGACGATCAGGCGGGCCAGCTCGACCTCGTCCTCCTCCTCGTCGTCCCAGACCTCGCCGTAGGCGACCGGCACGCCGAGGGGATCGCGAAGGAGCCGGGCGGTGACATCGGCCCGGCCCCACCACCCGAGGACGACGTCGGCGGTGACGGGCACCGGGCTCGAGACCCAGGCGGCCGCCTCGGCGGCCGAGGTCGACCACGACGCGACCGTCGCGGCGACGTCCTCGGTGGCGGGGATGGTCGTGGTCCAGGCCGTGGCTGGCGAGGTGTCGGTCATGGCGTCCTCATCGTCGTACTGAACGAGCTGGAGGACCACGGTCGCAGGGCCGTGACCAGCCACGCCGCGGACCGGAAGCGGACGCCCTGGTCGTCGAGATGGTCGGCCAACGTGTGTCGCAACGCGGCTGCGGACGCCGCCCGCTGGTCCGGCTCCTGGTCGCGCAGCATCCAGCCGAGCAGGCCCAGGAGGAAGTCGTGCGCCTCGTCGACGGTCCGCCCGTACGTCGTGGGCTCATCCACTGGCGTCAGATCGACCTCGCCGAAGCCAGCGCCCTCGAGCAGCCGCCGAACGTGGTCCTCCTCGGCGAGCGAGAACGGGCCGGGCGCACCCACCGGCGGCGTCGGAGGCACTCGACCGGTGAGGGCCATGACGAAGGCCCGGAACCAGTCCTGGAGCTCGGCGGACCGCCAGGTGAGGAGGGCCATCCGCCCGCCGGGACGCAGGCTGCCGAACAGGTTGGCGAACGCAGCGTCGGGATCGCCGAAGAACATCGCCCCCGTCTGGCTGATCACGACGTCGAAGGCCCGCTCGCCGAAGGGGTGCACCTGCGCGTCCGCGTGCAGGAACGACACGTTGGCCAAGCCCGATCGGCGGGCCAGGGTCTCGGCGACGCCGATCATCTCGGCAGACAGGTCGACGCCCAGGACGCTGCCTCTCGAGGCGGCCCGCGCCGCCGTACGGGCCGTGCCCCCGGTCCCGCAGCCCACGTCGAGCACCCGGTCGCCTGCCCGGATCGCGGCCGCGGCGAAGAAGGCCGGCTCGTAGTCCGCCAGACAGCTCTCGAAGATCTCGTGGTTCGCCGCCCAGTAGGACCCTTCGTCACCGTCCCAGGCGAGGGCCTGGTCCCGGTTGGACGGTGCGATGGAGGTGGTCATCGTGGTTGCTCTTCCTGTGCGATACTCTCATTGGGAGTAACCAGGATCGTCCCAAGGAGAGTAAGTGTCAAGTCCGCGGATGACCGGCACCACCTACGCCGTGCTGGGCCTGCTGGCCGTGCAGCCGTGGAGCACCTACGAGCTCACCCAGCAGATGGAGCGCACGTTGGGTCGCATCTGGCCCCGTGCCCAGAGCAAGCTCTACGAGGAGCCCAAGAAGCTCGTGACGCTCGGGCTCGCCACCGCCGAGGTCGAGAGCGTGGGGAAGCGGCCGCGCACGGTCTACTCGATCACCGCGGCCGGCCGTACCGCCCTGGCGGACTGGCTGCACGAGCCCGGCGAGGGACCGGTCATCGAGTTCGAACAGCTCGTCAAGCTCAGCTTCGCCGAGCACGGGACCCGCGACGACGCGCTGCGCACCATCGCCGCCGCCCGGAGCTGGGCGGTGGACCGCAACGAGGAGAACCTCGCCGCGGCACGCGCCTACGCCGCGGGCGAGGGCCCGTTCCAGCACCGGGCGGCGCAGGGCATGCTCGCCGGGGCCTTCTTCACCGAGCTCTACGCCATGGTCGCCCGCTGGGCTGCGTGGGCCGACGACCAGGTCCAGCACTGGCCCGACGACCCCGCGGACGCGGTCGCCGACCCGGCCGAGCTGGCCGAGATCGCGAAGCGAGCCGCATGGTCGACCGAGCAGCCCGAAGGTCGATGACCGGCTAGTCCACCGAGGCGCGGGCCCGGTCGAGCCGCCTCTTCCGGCCGGCCTGTGCGCCCGAGCAGCAGGCGGCCAGGACAAGGGCGTACGGCGAGACGTCGCCGCTCATCAGATAGGGGATCGCGAGGGCGAGGCCGAACAGCAACAGCACCGCCACCACGAGAGGTGGGTCCCACGTCAGGATGCGGCTGACCACCCGCGGATCATCTCAGTCCAGCGGTCGAGGCGCACCCCTCAGCTGCTGCCGAGTGCCTCACGCAGCGAGATGACCTCCGCCAGCGCCTGCTCGGCGGTCTCCGTCGCAACGGTCAACGCCTTGAGCAACGTGGCGACGTCGACCTTCTGACGCAGGGCTGGGCTCCGCGCCGTCTCGTCAAGGTCGAGGGCGAGATCCCCGACGGCGCGGAGCTGGGCCTTGAGCTCGTCGAGACTCCGGAAGCCGGTCCGGTTCCCGATCCTCAGATCCCGTTCTGCCTGAGCCTGCGGAGTTCTGGTGATCTTGAAGAGACCCATGGGATCCCCCGTCCTGGGTTGGTGGTGCCCTGAAGGTACGCAACACGCCGCATGGGAGCACGGGGGCGAGGTCGACAACTCGCTGTCGCTGGGGCACGTCCCGGTGGTGCACTGGGCGCTGTGGTTGATGAAGAGCGCCCGCGACCTCGACGGCCAGGCGAAGGCACTCGTGGACCGGCTGCGGCACGAGCTCGATCCTCGCTACCAGGTGACGTACCGGCCGTGGTGACGCCCGTCGGGCTCGTGCCCACGACGCACCTCGAGCCCGCCCGGTGGCTGGTCGAGGCGATCACGGTCTTCGGCGGACACGTCGAGGAGCTGATGCCGGCCGGCTTCGACGCTTGCTGCCGCGTCTTCCACCGACCCGACCAGGGGCGACCCGACGACGAGTCGGCACCCTCCTGGGCAGAGGTGGCGAAGCGGCACGGGACGACGTTCCACCCGGAGGCGCAGTGGACCGCCCTCACCGGCGGTCGCGACGTCTCGCCGCACCACCCGGGGGAGACGGCGTCCTGGGACCAGCCGATCACCGGCTCGCTCGACCCGATGACGCTGTCGCGGCTGAGCGATCTCCTCGCGACGCACACGGCGACACCGGAGAGGTGTCACTTCGCGCTCTGGGAGGGCACCGGCAAGTCGCCGCGGTCCTGGGACGCCTACCCGCGCTTCAGGCTCCCGGGTCGCACGCACTGGCTGTTCGCACCGGTGCCGGTCCGCGAGGTGTCGGCGTATGCGGTCGAGCTGGAGGTGGGGGGCATGCAGGAGCAGAGCCGCGAGCACGGCGAGGTCCAGGGGTTCCTCACGGCCAGCGGTCGGCCGCCGCGACCGGAGGACCTCATGCGCGTGGCCAGCCGGTGGCGTGAGGAGGGGTTCGTCCAGTCCCCGTCGTGGTGGTGGCCGGAGGACCGCGCCTGGGTCGTGCACTCGGAGGTCGACTACGACAGCACGCTGGTCGCCGGAAGCGCCGACCTGGCCGACGCCCTGCTCGCGGCGCCCGAGATCGAGTGCCTGCGGGTCACCCCGAGGACGCTGCTGACGGCCCACGCCGACCGGATCAACCACAGTCCCTGACCTGCGCCCGGCTGGGGTCCTCAGCCGCGGCGACGCTCGGTGGCGCTGTTGACGTCACCTGGTGGCGGTGCGGCCAGGCGCTCCAGGAGACCGGCGAACTGCTCCAGCTCGTCGTCGGAGAACGGCGAGGCCACCCGGTCCTCGAGGAGGCGCAGCAGGGTCGGGCCGGCCGCCCGCTGGAGGCTGCGGCCCGCCGGGGTCAGCACGACGAAGGACGAGCGTCGGTCGTCGGGGTTGTCCTCGCGGACGACCAGGCCCGCGTCCACCATCTCGTCGACCACCCGGCTGACCCGACTGCGGCTGAGCATGACGCAGGAGCTGAGGTCGGTCATCGTGAGCCGGCCCTCGGGCGAGCGGCGTAGCACCAGCAGCACGTCGTAGGAGTGCACCGGCAGCCGGTGCTGGGCCCGCAGCTCGGCGTCGAGAACCGGGACGACGTTCGCGTGGGCCCGCAGCAGGCTGCCCCACGCCTTCTCGGCCAGGTCGCGGCGCGTGGTCCCCATGGCTCGAGGCTAGCACTTGCGTGCGCGCGCACGCATCTGTAATGTGCGTGCTCACGCACATATATTCGCTACCGAGGAGTCCCGCCATGACCTTGCTTCACATCTCCGCGTCACCCCGTGGAGCCCAGTCCGAGTCGCGCGCACTGGCCGAGTCCTTCATCGAGGGGCTGCGGGCGACCCGCCCCGACGTCGTGGTGGAGGAGTGGAACCTGTGGGACGGCAGCCTCCCGGCGTTCGGCCCGGTCCTCGCCGAGGCCAAGATGGCGATCTTCGCCGGGCAGGAGCACACGCCTGCGCAGGCCGCGGCCTGGGCGGCCGTCCGGGACACGTTCGACCGCTTCGACGCTGCCGACGACTACCTCTTCTCCGTCCCGATGTGGAACGCCGGCGTCCCCTACGTCCTCAAGCAGCTCATCGACGTCGTCAGCCAGCCCGGCCTGGTGTTCGCCTTCGACCCCGAGCACGGCTACACCGGCCTGCTGCGCGACAAGCGCGCCGTCGTCGCCGCCACCAGCGCCGTCTACGGCGTGGGCCGACCGGCGTCGTTCGGGTCGGACTTCCAGACCACCTTCTTCGAGGACTGGCTGCGGTGGGCCGGGGTCACCGACGTCACCAACCTGGAGCTCCGCCCGAACATCGCGGTGGCGGACGCCGACCTGCGCCGGGCCGAGGCCCACAGGCTCGCTCACGACGCCGGACGCTCGTTCGGGCTCGACGCCGGCGGCGATCGGCAGGACGTCGCATGACGTTTCCCCCACCTGGTCACGACCGCGGCCGGTTCGAGGAGGCGACCATGACCTCGTCGGGGCTGGCCGCGGCCGGCCACTCCGATCCCCAGGGCCGGCCGGGCCTCCTCCAGCCCGCGCCGAGCCGGTAGCACGGGAGACGAGAACATGCGCATCCTGTTCACCTCTGCCCCGTTCCACGGGCACCTCAACCCCCTCCTCCCCCTGGCGACCGCGGCACAGCAGGCAGGCCACCAGGTCGTCGTCGCCACCGGGGCCGACCTCGCCGAGCACGCCCTGCGGATCGGGCTCCCGGCCTGGTCGGTCGGGCCCACCAACAGGCAGTCCGGCATGCCGCGGTCACTCGACGAGTTCTGGGAGGCCGCGACCCTTCGCGCCGCGGGCCTGCTCCCCCTCGTCGAGGTCTGGGACCCGGACCTGGTGGTGGCCGAGGAGATGGAGCTCGCCGGACCGATCGTCGCGGCCCGCACCGGCGCCCGGCTCGTCGTGCACGGCCTCGGCATCCAGGCTGCCGGGGATCCCACGGCGTACGCCGACGACCTCGACGCGCTCGGCCGCCGCTGGGCGGTCCCCGACCTCGCCCGGCGTCACCGTGACGCCCTCTACCTGCAGATCTGCCCGCCGTCACTGGCGCCGCCGGAGGGAGCCCGGCCCGCGACGGAGCTGGTGCGCCCGGCGATGGGTCGACCTCTTCCGGGTGAACGGCTCCCCGAGTCGCTGGACGCCCTGCCGTACGCCGTCACGGTCCACCTGACGCTGGGCACGGTCTTCCACCGCCGGCGGCCCGAGGCCATGGCCGACGCGCTGGCCGCCCTGCAGGGGCTGCCGGTCAACGTGGTGGCCGCCGTGGGTCCGGACGTCGCGCCGGACAGCTTCGGCCCCCAGCCCGCGCACGTCCTCCTCGCGCGCTACCTGCCGCACTCGCTGCTCCTGCCGCGCTGCGACCTGGTCGTGTCGCAGGGTGGCGCCGGCATCCTGCTCGGGGCGCTCGCCCACGGTCTGCCACAGCTCGTCCTGCCCCAGGGCGCGGACCAGTTCGGCAACGGGGCCGCCGTCGAGCGAGCCGGCGCGGGACTGACCCTCGACGACCCGGACGTGGCCGTCGGGAAGATCACCGACGCGGTCCGAACGCTTCTCGACACGCCCGGCTACGGCCGGGCCGCCCGCGCCGTCGCCGAGGAGATCGCCGTGATGCCCACCGCGGACGACGTCATCCGGAAGATCGGCTGACCACGCCTTCGACACGCCGCTGGACGATGCTCATGCTCGCGGTTCCTGTTCGTCGGCAGTGCGTGGCTGGCGGGGGTGAGGGTGTGCACGACCTCAGTCCTCCGGGCGAGAAGTCGGGTCGCCGGCGCGATCGCTGATGTGGGTGAGGAAGTCGTCGAGACCGCCGATCAGTCGGGTGAAGCTGCGCTCGAGGTCGGCGGCGAGCTGGAAGGAGCCGAGGGCCTCCAGCGAGACGAACCCGTGCAGCACTGCCCGGAACGCGCGGATCGCGTCGATCGAGTCGTCGCCCTCGAGCCCGTAGGCGCCCAGGACGTCGCCGATCACGTTCATCACCTGCCAGGACGCGGCCCACTGCTCGGCGTCGCCGTCCGTGGGGGGCAGCTGGGCGACCTCGTACTGAGCGGGGTGCTCGATCGCCCAGGCCCGGTAGGCCCTCGACATGGCGTGGACGGCATCCCCCCGCGACTTGCCCACCGACGCCCGGGCCAGCAGCTCGCCGAGGTCGGCCTTGGCTCGGAGGCCGATGGCGCGGTGGAGGTCGGCCATCGAGGTGATGTGCTTGTAGAGCGAGGGCTGTCGCACGCCGAGTCGAGCGGCCAGGGCGACCAGCGTCAGGTTGGACAGTCCCACCTCGTCGGCCATCGCGGCGGCCTCCTCGACGACCCGGTCGCGGGTCAGACCCGCCCTAGGCATCGCCGAGCTCCTGGCGCAGGAAGGCGAGAACGGCGTCCGAGGTGATCTGCGGTTGCTGTGACTGCGGGTAGTGACCGGCCTCCGGCACCATGACCACCGTGGCGTCGAGGGTCTCCCCGATCCAGGCCGCCTCCCCTGCGGGGTCCTTGAAGTCGGGGTCCTTCTCGCCCATGAGGACCAGCACCGGCGCGGCGACATCGGAGAGGCGGGCCTCGGCCGGTGCGTGGTCGGCCTTCGTGGCCGTCTGCGAGAACGCCTTGTTGTAGCCGGGTCGCCGGACACTGGCGTGCACCCGGGCCCGGTAGTCCGCGAAGTCGGCCGGCTTCTGGCCGGCGTACAGCGTCGGCAGGTAGGCCTTCCAGGCCGCGGCGACCCAGAGCGGCGCCATCATGACCCGGAACATGGCCAGGGCGAACCGGCTCCCCTGCGGGTTGCGCACGAACGGGCCGACCAGGACCAGGGCGCTCACCAGGTCCGGGTGCTCGCCCGCGACGATGACCGCGGCGCCGGCGGCGAGCGAGTTGCCGACGATGACGGCCGGGCCGCCGAGCTCACCGACCAGCGCCGCGATGTCCGCGGCGACGTCGGCGTCGCCGTAGGACGAGAAGGTCGTGTCGCTGTCGCCGTGCCCGCGCAGGTCCGTGGTGGCGACCCGGTAGCCCGCCGCCAGCAGGGTCGGGACCAGGAACCGGTAGGTCGCTCGCAGGTCGCCCATGCCGGGCACCAGGACGACCAGTGCGCCCTCGCCGGCGACGTCGTACGCCACCCGGCCCTCTGGGCGGTCGAGGAAGCGCGTGGGAGCAGGTTGGCTTGGGCTAGTAGTCATGTGGCTAGTGTGCACCACGTTTTGGCTATGCGTAATAGCCAAGGACCAACCGCCGGGTCAGGCAGCGGCCTCCGCCTGCTCCTGGCGCCGCGCCATCTGCTGGAGCCGGGCGCCGGCGGCGCGGCGGACCTTCGGGCCCTTGGTCGTCATCGCCCACAGCAGCTTGAGCTGCTCGGGGGCGTTCTTGACGCTGGTCGTGGCGAGCCAGCCATTGGGCAGCGAGAGCCGGACGACCTTGTGCCAGGCCGAGTAGACCTGCTGCGGCATCGGCGCGGTGTGGTAGTTGAGGTCGTACTTCTCGAACAGCGCACGCACCTTGGGCGCCACCTCGGCGTACCGGTTGGACGGGAGGTCCGGGAACAGGTGGTGCTCGATCTGGTGCGACAGGTTCCCGCTCATCAGGTGCATCGCCTTGCCGCCGGAGATGTTGGCGGAGCCGAGCATCTGGCGCAGGTACCACTGGCCGCGGGTCTCGTCGTCGGGGATCGACCGGAGCTCGAAGGTCTCGACGCCCTCGGGGAAGTGGCCGCACATGATCACCGAGTGGCTCCACAGGTTGCGGACCACGTTGGCGGTGAAGTTGGCGGCCAGGGTCGGGAGGAAGGCGCCGAACGGCAGCGCGAGCGCCGGGTTGACGACGTAGTCCTTGGTGGCCTGCTTGCGGATCTTGCCGAGGACCTTCTTGACGTTGCTCTTGAACTCGGCGGGCCGCTTCTCCTTGGGGATCCGCAGGTTGCGGCCGAGCTCGAGGTCGTAGGCCGCGATGCCGTACTCGAAGAAGCAGGCGTTGACGAAGTTCCAGAACGGCTGGGCCAGGAAGAACGGGTGCCACTTCTGGTCCTCGTCGACGCGCATGATGCCGTAGCCGAGGTCGTTGTCCTTGCCGACGATGTTCGTGTAGGTGTGGTGCACCTGGTTGTGCGAGTGCTGCCACTGCTCGGCCGGGGTCGCCATGTCCCACTCCCACGTCGTGGAGTGGATCTTCGGGTCGCGCATCCAGTCCCACTGGCCGTGCAGGACGTTGTGGCCGATCTCCATGTTCTCGAGGATCTTGGCGACCGACAGGCCGACCGTGCCGAGGATCCACAGCGGCGGCAGCGCGGAGCCGAGCAGGACGGCGCGCGAGCCGAGCTCGAGCTTGCGCTGCACGTCGATGACCTTGCGGATGTACGCCGCGTCCTTCTCCCCGCGCGAGTCCAGGACGTCCTGGCGGATGGCGTCGAGCTCGATGCCGAGCTGCTCGACGTCCTCGGGGGTCAGGTGGGCGATCGGGCTGACGGGCTGCTTGGTGATGACGGTCATGGAGGGACTCCTCTGTCGGGGGTCAGTGGTTGATCGTGCAGTCGCCGGCAGCGGCGTTGATGCAGGTCTGGATGCGGACGCCGCCGGGCCCGGTCTCACCGGGGACGGCGGAGGTGAGCGCGCCGTTGCGCAGGTCGCGGACGGTGCCCGACTGGAGCGGCAGGACGCAGCCCATGCAGATGCCCATCCGGCAGCCGCTGGGCATCAGGACGCCGGCGGCCTCGGCGACGTCCAGGAGCGGGGTGCCACCGTCGGCCTCGATGACCGTGCCGTCGGCGAAGGTGAGGGTGCCGCCCTCTCCTGCCTCGAGCAGGACCGTGCGGAAGCGCTCGGTGGTCAGCGACAGACCGCGCTCGGCGTGGTGCTGCTCCAGCGCGTCGAGCAGGCCCGCCGGGCCGCACGCGTAGGCGAGCCGGTCGTCGAGGTCGGGGACCAGCGTCGGGAGCTGGGCGACGTCGAGCATCCCGTGCGTCTCGTCGTACCGCTCGATCAGCGTGATCCGGCCCGCGGCGTGGTGGGCGCGGAGCTCGTCGCGGAAGATCGCGGTCGACTCGTTGACGTTGACGTGCACCAGCACGATATCCGTGGCCACCGGCGTACGCCGGGAGAACAGGTTGCGCAGCATCCCGATGACCGGGGTGATGCCGGAGCCGGCGGTGACCAGGAGCAGCTTGTCCGGCAGCGGCTGCGGGAGCACGAACTCGCCCTCGGCCTGCTCGAGCTGGAGCATCTCGCCGGCCCGGGCGCGATGGACGAGGTAGTCGGACACGACGCCACCGGGGATCGCCTTGACGGTGATGCTCAGGCAGCGGTCGGCGCGGGGGCCGTGGGTCAGGGAGTAGGTGCGCCACAGGCGGACGCCGTCGACGTCGACGCCGACCCGGACGTACTGGCCCGGGACGTGGCCGGCCCAGTCCTTGCCGGGCTTGACCAGGATGGTCGCGGACTCCGGTGTCTCGGCGGTGACCGACACGATCCGGCCGCGGAGGTCGGCGCCCGCGCGGAGCGGGTGGAAGACGTCGAGGACATCGTCGAGGTCCAGCGGCGTGACCGCCGCGTCCGCCAGGCTGCGCAGGCGCTGGCGCAGCGAGACACCCCGGAGCCGGGGCGCGGAGCCCGCAGGCAGCTCAATGGTGGCCATGCACTCCATAGTCCTGCGCCCGGCGCGTAAACTCCTGTCCGAGTGACGTGAACCCGCACACCACTCTTGTTCGCAAAGGACAAAAGATGGTCCGATCGACGCCTCGCGGTGGCCGCCGCCACACCGCCGAGCACGGCCTGGAGATCCCCCGGGACGCCGTCGCCCAGATGCGCGAGGAGCTCCCCCGGGTGGCCGAGCACGTCGTGGCGGCGATCATCGACGAGGTCCCGAGCTACACCGACGCGTTCAGCGGGCCGATGGGCGAGACCATCCGCAACGCGGTCCAGCTCGCGCTCGGCGGCTTCCTGTCACTGGCCAGCGGCGGGCGCGGCGCCGATCTGCGGACGCCCGCGGCCCCCGCCGTCGAGGGCGCCTACCAGCTCGGCCGCGGCGAGGCCCGCAGCGGCCGCAGCACCGACGCCCTGCTGGCGGCGTACCGGATCGGCGCCCGGGTCTCCTGGCGCGACATGTCCCGGACGGCGGTCCGGGCCGGCGTCGACGGGGAGGTGCTGGTCGACTTCGCCGAGCTCGTCTTCGCCTACATCGACGAGCTGTCGGCGGCCAGCGTCGCCGGGCACACCGACGAGACCGAGACGACCGGGCGGGTGCGGCAGCGGCTGCTCGCCCGGATCGGGCAGCTCCTGCTGACCTCCGCTCCGGACGACGAGGTGCTGGAGGCCGCGGAGCAGGCCGGCTGGCCGGCCCCGTCGACGCTCACCGCGGTCCTGGTCCCGGAGTCGCAGGTGCGGCCGGTGCTCGCCGTGGCGGCGCAGGGCACCCTCGAGGTCGCCGAGATCCGGGACGGCAGCGGTGCGGTGGCGCTGCCGCCGGGCTGGACGCTCCTCCTCGTGCCCGACGTGCACCCCCGCCGCCGCGCCGCGCTGCTGCGGACGCTGGGCGAGCGCGGCTCGCTGGCGGGTCCGACGCTGCCCTGGCTCGAGGTGCGCGCGTCGTACGACCGCGCGGTGCGCGCGCACGCCCTCGGCATCGAGACCGACACCGAGGCCCACCTCCCCCGGCTCGTGCTGCACGCCGACGAGGCCGCGCTGGCCGACCTGCGTGCCCGGGTGCTCGCGCCGCTCGCGGACCTGCGCCCCGCCTCCGCGGAGAAGCTCGCCGACACCCTGCGCGCCTGGCTGCTGCTCCAGGGCCGCCGCGACGACGTCGCCGCCGCGTTGTTCGTGCACCCGCAGACCGTGCGCTACCGGATGGGCCAGCTCCGCGAGCTCTACG
>JAEMSV010000353.1 GCA_016462625.1 Solirubrobacteraceae bacterium
GGCGGGGGAGGCGGCGGCTCGTCGAGCTTCGGCGGTGGCGGCTCGGGCACGACCAGCGGGGGCGGCGCGTGGATCGTGCTCCTCGTCCTCGGGTTCGTGCTGGCGACCTTCCTGTTCGGCCTGTGGAAGGTTCGCCAGCTGCGCAAGAAGCGGCGTGCGCGGGACGCCGCGGTGCGCCTCGCGTCGGCCGAGGCCGCGGACGACGACGCCTACTTCCACCACGAGGCCGTCGAGCAGGAGGCCACCGCGCTGTTCCTCGCCGTGCAGCAGGCGTGGTCGACCAACGACGTGGCCCAGCTGCACACGATGGTCGGCGCAGACCTCATGGTCGAATGGGAGCGGCGGCTGCGCGACTTCGAGTCCAAGGGCTGGCGCAACGTCTGCCACGTCCACAACGCGCCTGAGCTGAAGTACGTCGGCCTCGTCAACCGCGAGGACGACACCGAGGATCGCGTCACCGTCCACCTGTCGGCGACGATGGACGACTACGTCGAGGACCGCAACGGCAACAAGATCGAGCACAACGAGTCGTCGTCGACGCAGCGGCTGCTCGAGGAGTATTGGACGCTCGCGCGCCACGGCAGCGGCGAACGCTGGACGCTGGTTTCGATCGAGGCCGACGCCGAGGGGCATCACCACCTCGATGCGGAGATCGTCGCCTCGCCGTGGTCGGACAGCCGCCTGCACGACGAGTCGCTCGCGGAGGTCGCGGCGGCGGACGGGGCGGCGAACGGCGACGCCAACGTCTTCGAGCTCGCGAGCTTCGACTACGCCGATGACGCGCACGCAGCGGCGCTCGACCTGTCGCTCGTCGACGCGCGCTTCGGTCCCGACGTGCTCGAGGCCGCTGCGCGCCGCGCGCTCGCCGGCTGGGCCGAGGCGGTCGACGGGGAGGACACCGCCTTGGAGGCGGTCGCGACGCCCGAGGCCATTGCCGCGCTGCTCTACCCCGAGGGTGGGGACACGCACCGCATCGTCGTGCGCGGGCCCCGGCTGGAGTCGATCCGCATCACGGCGCTGGACGGGAAGGGGACGCCTCCGACCATGGACGTCACCGCGCAGGTGCGGGGGCGCCGCTACGTCGAGAACCGTGACACGGCCGCGGTCGTGTCGGGGAGCAAGAGCAGCGAGACGAGCTTCCCCGTCTCGCTGCGCATGGCGCTGGATGGCGACGGGCCGGCCGCCTGGCGCGTTGTGGCTGCCGGTTCTGCCGCTACCGCTTGAGCGTGACCTTCGCGCTCTGACGCTTCGTTGCCTTGCCCCTCTTCGGGGTGAAGGTCGTGGCGATCTTCAGCGTCACCTCGCGCTCGCGCCCGAGCATCTTCTTCGCGCCCTTCGTGAAGCGCAGTCGCACGCTGGTCGAGCCGGCCCGCTTGACCTTCACGGCGCCCTTCGCCATCACGCGGCCGCTCGTCGTCGCCTTGCCGGACAGCCTGCCGGCGCCCGGAACCGCGACCTTCACGACCAGGCCGTTCTTGAGCGCCGCCTTGAGCTTCGCGGCCGTGATGGTGATCGCGGCCGCCGGCTTGGCGGGCGCACCGGGCTTGGCGGGCGCCGGGGCGGCCGGGCGCGCGGTGGGGACGTC
>JAEMSV010000181.1 GCA_016462625.1 Solirubrobacteraceae bacterium
CCCCAGCGCCGCCCCGCCCGGCCTCGGGCAACCGCGGCGAGTTCGGCTTCTAGCGACGGACCGGCCACACTGTCGGCCGTGCTCGCTGCCCTCTCCGCCCAGGACACCACCGTCGTCGTCCTGATCGTCGGCGCGCGGCTGCTGATCCCGCTGCTCATCCCGCGGTGGCCGCTGATGATCCTCGTCGCGTTCACGCTCGACGGGATCGACAACGGCCTGCTGTCGAGCTTCACCGACGTCGACATGTCCGCAGACGGCCCCTACCAGAGCTGGGACAAGGCGCTGGACATCTACTACCAGTCGATCGCGTACCTGGCGGCGATGCGCAACTGGACGAGCGGTCCGGCCTTCCGCATCGCGCAGTTCCTCTTCTTCTACCGCCTGGTCGGCGTCGTGGCGTTCGAGCTCACGCACGAGCGCGCGCTGCTGCTCATCTTCCCGAACACGTTCGAGTTCTTCTTCATCGCATATGAGCTCGTCCGCCTGCGGCGCGAGCCCACGCGCTGGGGGTTCCACTTCTGGCTGGCGGTCGCCGCCGGCCTGTGGATCTTCGTGAAGCTCCCGCAGGAGTGGTGGATCCACATCGCGCAGCTCGACTTCACCGAGACCGTGGCCGACCATCCGTGGTTCGGGGTCGCGTCGGTCGTCGTCGTGGTGGGCGTCGCCGCGGTCGGCTGGTTCGTCGCCCGGCCGCGGATGGGGCCACCGGACTGGCCGTGGCGGATCGCGGCCGACCCGGCGCCGCCCGTCGCCGACCAGCCGGACCGCTTCGCGGGCGTCGGCGAGAAGGTCGTGCTGCTGGCGCTGCTCGGCGTGATCTTCACCGAGATCCTCCCGAGCATCGACGTCGAGATCTGGCAGGTCGCGGCGGGCGTCACGCTGGTTGTCTTCGCCAACGCGGCGGTCGGGATCGCCGGCGGCGCGCTTCCGCTCGCGACCCGGTTCGCGACGCTGCTGGCGGTGAACCTCGCCTTCGTGTTCGGCGCGAGCCTGCTGTTGACCGGCGCCGCGGACTTCCAGCTGGGCGGCGGCCTCTTCTTCGCGTTTCTGTTCTCGGTTGTGATCGGGCTCTACGACGTGTGCCGGCCCGTCCGCGACGTGCGGGCCGCTACGCCCGCGTCGGCCCCGTCTTCTTCCTGATGTCCTCGAGCTGCCAGTCGATCCAGTCGCCCGGATCGCGGGCCGTGACGATCCCGCGCAGCCCGTCGGCCCGCCGCTTGCGCTCGGTGCCGTCCATCGTCAGCGCCGCGTGGATCGAGTCCGCGGTCTCCTGGATGTCGAACGGGTTGACGCTCAGCGCGAACTCGCCGAGCTCCTCGTGGGCGCCGGTGTTCTCGGACAGGATCGAGACCCCGTGGCGCTGGTTGACGACCGGGCCCTCCTTCGCCACGAGATTCATCCCGTCGAACATGGCGTTGACCATCAGCACGTCGTAGTGCTTGTAGGCGGCCATCGCCTCCTCGAGGTCGTCGCGCAGCTTCAGGTGGATGGGCATCCAGTCCGGCGTGCCGTGCCGGTGGTTGACGACGGCCACCAGCGCCTCGATCCGCTCCAGGTACTCGGCGTACTCCGGCACGTCGGTCCGTGACGGCATCAGCTGGGCGATGAACGTGACGCGCTCGATGAACTCGGGGTGCTGCTCGAGGAAGAGGTCGAACGCGGAGAAGCCGCGGAGCACGTTCTTGGAGAGGTCGGCGCGGTCGACGCGCAGGATGAGATGGTCGCGGCGGCGGCGCAGCAGCTCGTTCTCGAACTTGGTGACGCGCGGCGCGGTGGCGACCTGGCGGGTCGCCTCCCAGTCGATCGGCAGCGGATACGCGCGCACCCACACCTCGCGGCCCTCCGGCGTGCGGACGATGCCGTCCTCGAAGTCGACCTCGTAGCCGTCGAGCAGATCGCGGCAGCACTGCAGGAAGTTCCAGCGGTACGACCGCGTGTGGAACCCGATGATGTCGTTGGCCAGGAGCCCTTCGTAGAGCTCGTCGCGGATCTTCTTCGGGAGCACGCGCCACGCGTCCGGCTGGGTCCACGGGATGTGGACGAAGTGGTGCAGGAACGCGTCGGGCCGTGCGCGTCGGACGAGGGCCGGGAGGGTGTACAGGTGGTAGTCGTGGACCATCACGACTGGGTCCTCCTGTCCCTCGATCTGCTGCACGACGGCGTCGGCCAGGTCCTCGTTGACCACGTTGTAGCCGTACTCGAACGCCTCGACCTCGTGGCGGCGGATGTCCGGGGCGTTGGACAGATCCCAGAGGTAATGCTGGATGAACCACAGCATCGGGTTGGCGAAGATGTTGTAGAAGCGGTCGTAGGCGTCCGGCTCTGAGGCGACCAGGCGCACGCTGTACGTCCCGCCCGCCGGGGACGTGACTTCGAACGGCTTGCCGTCCGCGGCCTCGGCCTGCTCGGCGTCGCCGTCGGTCAGCGCGCTGGCGATCCACACCGCGTCGCGGTGTGAGGCGAGGCCGGTCAGGGCCGTGACGAGGCCACCGGTTCCCCGCTTGACGGATCCATCGTCCTCGTAGGTGACCGGTCCTCGATTCGAGACGAGGACCAGCGGGGCATCGCTCACGCGGTCTCCTGCAGCTCTGTGAAGATCTTCAGATAATCGCGCAGGTAGCGCGGGGTGAGGAAATGCTTTCGCACGTGCTCCTTGCCGCGGCGTCCCAGCGCCTTCCCGAGCGCCGGGTCCCGAAGGATCCCGAGGGCGCGCTCGGCGCACTGCTCGACTGATTCCACCAGGTATCCCGACACGCCGTCTTCCACCTGCAGCGGAATGCCGCCGACGTTCCCGCCGATGAAGGGCCGCGCCTTCCAGATCGCCTCGCTGACCGTGAGGCCGAATCCCTCGCGGGTCGACTTCTGGATCAGCACGTCGGCGTGCGATTGGAAGGCGTTGACCTCGATCGCGCCGACGTTGTTGAAGTTGTTGAGGATGTGGATGTCCTTGTCCCCGCCGGCGTGCGCCATGGTGGCGTTGAAGTAGTCCCAGCCCTCGGGGTCGTCGCTGGCCATCGAGCCGACGAGCGCGAGCTGGAGGCCGGGGACCTCGTCGCGGATGAGCCGGAACACGTCGATGACGCCGAGGGGGTCCTTCCACGGGTCAAAGCGCGAGACCTGGCAGATGAGCGGCCGGTCGACATCGATGCCGAACTGGTCGCAGACGTAGGACGCGTCCTCGGGCGAGAGCGCCATGTTCTTCGGCGCGAGCGGGTCGATCGCCGGCGGGACGATGTTGACCTTGCGGTGCATGCCCGCCGGGACGTACTCGGGCATGTGAAACAGCGACTGCGGATACTCGGAGATCCAGGGCAGCAGGCGGTCTATCGTGGCCGGATTCGGCGTCGAGACGTCGATGTGGCAGCGCCAGATCCAGCCCTTCGCCTTCTCGGGGACGAGCTTGTACATCGCGGCGGGCTGCGGGTCGTGGACGACGCAGACGTCGATGCCTCCGGCGAGCTCACGCGAGTTCATCTCGTTGTACCGCTCCCAGACCTCCCACTCCTCGGTGGTCAGATCCCGCGGATTGCCCTGGAGGGCGTTGTGCATGATCTTCGTCGCGTTGAAGAACTCCTCGCGGCCGTAGATGACCTGCCACTCGCACTCGAGCCCGACGTCGTTCATCAGCGGGACGAGGGTGTAGAGGATCTCGGCGACCCCGCCGCCGAACGCCGTCGCGGACAGCTGCACCACGCGCGCGCCCTCTAGCGGCGCGGCGAGCTCGTGGATCTCGTCGATCAGGTCCCGGCCGCAGATGTGCGTGTAGTCCGCGAGCTTCTTGCTGCCGACGGCGACGGGCTGGAGCACCGGCCGAAGACTACGCTCCGGCCGGGACCGCCTCAGCCGCGTGCGCCTGGGTCTCGGGGACACCGCTGCGCAGGGTCGCCGCGACCGCGACCGCGCCGACCGCGATGACCGCCGCCGCGACGGTGAATGCGGTGGTGGCGCCGTGCACGGAGGCCTCCGCGATGCTCTGGGGGGACGCCCCGTGGGACTCCACGTAGTTCGTCGTCGCCGACGCGGCCAGGGTGCTCAGGAGCGCGGTGCCGACGGCGCCGCCGACCTGCTGCATCGTGTTGACCATCGCCGAGGCGACGCCCGTGTCGCGGTAGTCGACATTCGTCGTCGCCGTCGAGAACGCCGGCGCGAAGACCTGGCCCATGCCCGCGCCCATGATGATCAGGGCGGGCAGGACGCCGGCCACGTAGGTCGAGTCGAGGTCGAGCTGCGCGAGGTACGTCAGCGCGACGGCGATCAGCGCCATGCCGGTGGGGATCAGGCGCCGGGCGCCAAAGCGCGGAAGCAGGCGCGTGTTCGAGAGCACGCCGCTGATCGCGATGGTGATGCTCATCGGCAGGAACGCCGCGCCCGACTGGACGGGGCTGAACCCGAGCGAGCGCTGCAGGAAGAACGTGAGGAACAGGAACACGCCGAACATGCCGATCGCCGTGACGCCCATGCCGAGGTAGGCACCGCCGCGATTGCGGTCGAGGACGATCCGCAGCGGCAGCAGCGGGTTGGCGACGACGCGCTGGAGGACCACGAAGAGGGTCAGCAGGAAGGCGCTGCCGCCGAGCGAGACGAGCGTGAGGGTGTCGGTCCAGCCGTCGGTCTCCGCGCGGGAGAAGCCGTAGACGAGCAGGAAGAGGCCGGCCGACGCGGTGATCACGCCCGGGATGTCGAGCTTCGGGCGGTGCTCGGGGCGGACGTCGTGCAGGAGCACCATCGCGGCACTCGCGGCCGGGATCGCGAAGAACAGGTTCACGTACATGCACCAGCGCCACGAGAGGTACTCGGTGAGGATGCCGCCGAGGAGCAGGCCGATCGAGGCGCCGCCGCCGGCGATCGCGCCGAAGATGCCGAACGCCTTGCCGCGCTCGGCCGGGTTGGTGAACGTGACGGCGAGGAGGGAGAGCGCGGAGGGGGCGAGCATCGCGCCGAAGACGCCCTGCGCGGCCCGTGAGGTGACGAGCAGCCCAAAGCTGTCGGCGAGGCCGCCGATGGCCGAGGCGATGGCGAAGCCGCCGAGTCCGATGATGAACAGGCGCTTGCGCCCGAAGAGGTCGCCGAGGCGGCCGCCGATCAGCAGCAGGCTGCCGAACGCGAGCGCGTACGCGGTGATGATCCACTGCCGGCTGGCGTCGGAGAAGCCGAGGTCCTCCTGCGCGGAGGGGAGGGCGATGTTCACGATCGTCGCGTCGAGGACGACCATGAGCTGCGCGACGCCGAGGATGACCAGGATCAGCCACCGGCGCTCGTGGTGTGGATCGTGCGTGTCCGGGCTCATGAACGACACGGTAGCACAAAACGGAAGTGCCGTTCCCAGTTCCATATCAGTAGAATGCGGAGTCATGGAGACCAAGCCCCTGCGCGCCGACGCCGAGCGCAACCGCCAGCGGCTGCTCGACGCCGCGGCGGACCTGTTCGTCGAGCGCGGGTTCGACGTCTCGCTCGTGGAGATCGCCGAGCGGGCCGGGGTGGGCGTCGCCACCGCGTACCGGCGGTTTCCCGAGAAGGAGCAGCTCGTCGACGAGCTGTTCGACCGGCAGCTGGGGGTCGTCGTCTCCAGCGCCGAGGAGGGCCTCGAGGCCGACGATCCGTGGGAGGGCTTCGCCGGCACCCTCGAGCGGATCCTCACCCACCTCGCCGAGAACCGGGCGCTCAAGCAGATCATCTCCGGCGAGCTGCGCAC
>JAEMSV010000065.1 GCA_016462625.1 Solirubrobacteraceae bacterium
CGGCCACGGCGAGTTCTACGGGCGCAGGTTCGCCCACGGCGTGCACTGCCCGCCGTTGCGCGTGGCCGCGCTGCGCATCACCGGCTGAGCCGGGTCAGATCTTCAGCAGCACGACGGTGTTCACCACGAACAGCACGGCGAACACGACGGTCCAGCGATTCAGGTTGCGCTCGACGAGCGAGCCGCCACCGAGCGGACCGGATCCGCTGCCCACGCCGAAGGCGCCGGAGAGCCCGGCGTCCTTCCCCGAGTGCATGAGGACCAGGAAGATGACGGCGACGCTGAGCGCCACCTGCACGATCATCAGAATGTCTTCCATCGCGCGCTCAGTCTAGGAGATCGAGCTGCGTGAGGATGTCGACGGCCTCGGCGCGCAGCTGGCGGTCGAGCGCCCGCCAGTCCTCGTCCGTGAGCTTGCCGGTCCGGTGATCCAGCTCCGTCTCGCGGATCTCCCGATACTTGGCCTCCTTGGCGGCCTCCAGCGCGTCACGCGAGGACTCCTCGTCGGCAGCCGCCTGGTCGACGCCGGCCGCACCCGCGCGGATCGGTCCACTGACGAACCACACGACCGCGCCCAGAGCGACGATCACCAGCAGCGCGGCGATGACTTCCATCCGCGCGGGCTAGGCCCGTCCGAGATCCTGTGCGACGCGTGCCGCGTAGCCGGCACGCACGCGGCGCACCGAGGCATCGGGGCCACCCGGCCAGACCGCGGTCAGCCCGCCGATGATCGCGAGGATCGCGCCGATCCACATCCACGAGACGAGTGGCGAGATGTGCATCCGGAACGTCGCGGGCGGCGGGTCATCGACGTAGCGGGTGGTGATGCCGCGCAGCGTCTGCGCGAGCGCGGCGCCCTCGAGCTGGGGGTCGAGCTTGCCCGCCGCGGAGGTGAAGACCCGGTTGCCCTCCTCGACGATCGGCATGAGCTGCTGGATGTCGGGCGTCATCGCGACCCAGACGTCGCGCAGCCGGCCCGCCTGGAGACCGACCTCACTGGTGGCCTCACCCTCGAAGAACCGGCCGACCGGGCCGTCGCGGACGATCGCCTGAGACGGGTAGAAGCCGCGGGACGGCGTCATCGTCGTGACGAGCTCGCCGTCACGCTCGACGCGGACCTGCGCGCCAATGTCGATCCGCTCGAGGTCGTTGTGCGAGACCACCAGGTCAGCGGTGGGCTTCACGTACGTGACGTCGTAGTCGCCGACGCGCGCGGTCTCCCCGACCTGCAACCGCGTGTCGACCACGTCCTGGAAGGCCGTCGAGGCGGCGACGCCGACGAACAGGATCGCGATGCCCGAGTGCACGAGGTAGCCGCCATACCGGCGCCGGTTGCGCCGGACGAGCTGCACGGCCGCGCGCGGAACCGATTCGTCGGCCATCGCGCGCCGCGCGACCGTCCCGCGCCAGAACTCCTGGAACACCGCGGCGAGCACGAAGGTCGCGACGGTGAACATGGCCAGCGCCCACGGCCGCTCCCCGGCGCCGAGGACGAGCAGCACGACGAACGCGATCGCCGCCGCGACCGCCGGCCGCAGGAGGTTGCGGCGCGCGTTGGCCATGGTCGAGCGGCGCCAGGCGATCAGTGGAGCGATGCCCGAGAGCAGGACGAGCACGATCGTCAGCGGCACGACGTAGCGGTCGAACCACGGCGGGCCGACTGACGCCGGATCGCCCGTGACCGCTTCGCTGATCAGCGGGAAGAAGGTGCCCCACCAGATCACCAGGCAGAGCGACACGAACACGAGGTTGTTCGCGAGGAAGATCGCTTCGCGCGACCAGAGCGAGTCGAGCCGGTGCTCGCTGCGCAGCGCGTCGCGGCGGGTGATGACCAGCGCGACCGACGCGAAGATGAGGAAGCCGATCAGGATGACGAACGGGATGCCGAGCGTCGAGGCGCCGAACGCGTGGATCGACTGCAGCACCCCGGAGCGCACGAGGAACGTCCCCAGCAGGCAGAGGATCCCGGTGCCGAGGATGAGGGAGACGTTCCAGATCTTCAGCATCCCCCGCTTCTCCTGGATCATGATCGAGTGGATGAACGCGGTGCCGATCAGCCACGGCATCAGCGACGCGTTCTCCACGGGATCCCAGGCCCAGTAGCCGCCCCAGCCGAGCTCCGCGTAGGACCAGCGGGCGCCCAGCAGGATCCCGACGCCGAGGAAGAGCCACGCGGCCAGTGCGAAGCGGCGGGTCGAGCGGATCCACTCCGCGTCCACACGCCGCACGATGAGCGCGCCGATCGCGAACGCGAACGGGATCGTGAAGAGCGTGTACCCCGAGTACAGCATCGGGGGGTGGATCATCATGCTCGGGTGGCGCAGGAGCGGGTTGAGGCCCGTGCCCTGCGACGGCGCGATCGGGAGCGTCGCGAACGGCGGTTCGAGGAAGACGAGCAGCCCCGCGAAGAACGCGCCCAGCCCGAGCAGCACGACGGTGGCGTACGGCGTGACGTCGCGCAGGCGGCGGCGCACGAGGAACAGCACCAGGCTCGACCACAGCGAGAGCAGCAGGAGCCAGAGCAGCAGCGAGCCCTCCTGCGAGGACCAGGCCGCGGCGGCCTTGTAGAAGAGGGGCGTGGTCGTCGAGGAGTGCGTGGCCACGACCTGGTTGGAGAAGTCGTTGCGCAGGAACATCGACTCGAGGACGACGAACGCGGCCGTCGTGAGGCCGGCGAGCGCGAAGACCGAGCGGCGCCCCGACGCGATCCAGTCGGCCCGGCCCCGCTGGATCCCCGCCAACGAGAGCGCGACGCCGAACAGTGCGACGCCGAACGCGAGGATCAGGCAGGCGCTGCCGAACGTGGCCACGGCTGACCTACGAGTTCTTCGGCTCGGCCGTGAACTTCGAGGGGCACTTCGTGACGAGCGAGTCGCGCTCGCCGACGAAGGTGGTGCCGTTCTTCTCGACGGTCACGATCACCTCGCGGCCTTCGCGGAAGGGGTCGGGCACCGCGCCCGTGTAGGTCACCGGGACCGTCGCGTGCCCCTTCGGGTCGCGGACCTGGAAGGTCATCGTGTCGCCGGTGCGCTCGATCGAGCCGCTGACGACCTTGCCGCCGAGCTTGTACGTCTTGCCAGGCTCGGCGCTGGCGATCAACTGACTGGGAATGCGCTCGGGGCTGGCGGCGCTGAAGGTCGTGACCATGAGCGCGGCCGCCAGGCAGATCGCGGCGGTCAGAGCAACGACCAGCCGGATCCGGCGCTTGCGTGAGGGATCCATCGCCCTCCCAGTATCCCAAACGGATACCCCTGACCGGCGCCAGAGCTTCTCGAGTACCGACTTCGCGCCAAACCTCACTAGACATTTGTGCGAGGAATTCCTTCGAAGGGACAGAAACCTTTGGCCCCCACCGACGTTCTTTGTAGAGAGCCATGCAAAGCGCCAGAGTCCTCCCCACGTCCCGTCCCACCGTCCGCCGCGACCAGGCCCGCCGTCTGCACGTCGTCCCGGACCCCATGCCGCTGCCGGAGCCGGTCCACCCGGCCGAGCGTCGGCTTCGCGATGCCGGTGGGCCGGATGACCGGGCGACCTACGCCTGCCAGTGCGGCTACCTGTTCGAGGCCCCGGTCAGCACGACTGTCGGATGCCCGAACTGCGGCACCGAGCAGGCCTGGTAACGCCAATTACTACGTCGGTGTAGCGCTGCGCCGCGAGTTGCGGCATGCTTGCGCGATGACCATGACGTCCTCCATCACGAAGGTCGGCCTGATCACGCTGATGGCCATCGGCAGCGTGATGATGTGGATCGGCGCGCCAGTCGGCTGGATCTATGTCGCCTCGCAGATGTCGTCCGCCTCACAGGTGAGCGGCACCGCCATCGTCATCGTGGTCATCGGGATCCCGGCCACCATGTTCTTCATCGGGAAGGGCCTCGGGCGGCTCAACGAGCTCTACGGCCGGGTTACCGGGAGCACGAACGAGGTCACGATCCGAGCCCCGTGGATGCGCGCGATGACCGAGGAGCGCGATCTCCACCGCCCCCGCTCGGTCCTCGACGTCGTGATGGTCATCTCCGTGAGCACCGCCGTCATCCTCTTCGGCATCTGGTTTGCCTTCTTCGCAGAGGGCGGCGGGATCTAGGACCTCAGCTCGTGACGGACGCCGGCTCGATGTGGAAGCCGGTGCCCGACGATCCGCCACGGGTGAAGGTCGCCGTCTGCGCGTTCAGCTTCCACGGGCTCGGCAGGTTGCCGCTCGGACGCTCGAGGAACAGCTTCAGCATGTCCGAGGCGGTCGGACAGCTGACCGCGCCGCTCGGAAGCGTGCTGATGACGTACTTGCCCTTGGGCAGGCGGAGCGCGCCGATCTTGTCGTCGTGCCGGACGGTGAACGTTCCCGGGCAGCGGGTCGTCGTCGTGCGCCCGATGCCCGACGGCGCGCTGCCGGTGTTCGCGGCGACGAAGCTCTGCGTCCCCCGCGTGAACGTGTTCGTTGCCGTGTTGACGGCCCATCCCTGCGGCAGGATGTTGGTGTCCGCCGTCTGCACGAAGACCTGGTTCGCGATCGTGCAGCTCAGTCCGCCGGAGACGGTGAGCGCCCACTGACCGAGGCCGATCCGCAGGCCGGCCGCCGTCACCGGGGTGTAGATCGCGAAGGTGCCCGCGCACGAGGTCGCAGACGCCGGCTTGACGAGCGCGACACGGATCGAGGTCGGCCCGGAGCCCTGCACGAAGCGCGAGTTCTTCGCGTCGACCTTCCACGGCGACGGCAGGTTGCCGTCCCAGTCATCGAGGAACCGGGTGAAGAGCTTCGACGCCTCCGGGCAGCTCACGCCGGTCGCGGTGACGGTGTAGGCGCCCGCTGCGAGCTTCAGCGCCCCGATCTCGTCGTGATGCAGCACCTGGAACGTGCCGGGACACGTGGTCGCCGACTGGGCCGGAGCCGGAGCGGCGGCCGCCAGAAGGCAGACCGCGAGAGTGGCAAGGCAGGCGAGGGCGCGCATGCGGCGCGAGTCTAGATCCGGAGGCCGCACCGGCGGTACGGTTCCCGCATTCCCCATCCGAACTCGAGGGTCGACATGCCGCGGTTCCTGCTCGTCACGGTCGTGCTCATCGCCGCCCTGGCAGCGTGCGCAAGCCCAGCGCTCGCCGAGGACGCGCCGCCGGTCATCACCGACGGCTCCGCGACACCGGACACCCTCATGGCCGACGGCGGCCAGGTCGAGGTCAGCGGCACGGCGACCGACGACGTCGGCCTCGCGCGGGTCTACGCGTACATCGTCGGCGAGAACGGCACGTACATCGAGGAGCCGATGGCTTCGGTCGGCGGTGACGTCTACCGCGGAACCGCGGCGATCCCGTCGAACGGCACCGAGTACTCCATCCAGTACACGGTCAACGTGATCGCGGTCGACACGAGCGGCCAGGAGACCTGGCTCGGCGTCGGCCAGGTGCGCGTGGAGCCCCGGCCGTTCGTCAACGACCCGCCCTTCGTGGTCGAGCCGTTCGTCTCGCCACGTGAGCTGCCGAGCGGCGGCGGCGCGCTGAACCTGGCGGTCTCCGCGTGGGATCTCGGCGGGATCAGCGAGGCCTACGCGATGATCGATCAGGTCGGGGGCGACGATGACTTCCGCGTCGACCTCAGCCAGACGGCCGAGACCCGTTGGGGCGTCGGGGTGTCGTTCTACAAGACCCCGTCGACCACGGCGCGCCGGTACGCGGTCACGTTCTACGCGCACGACGACATCGGCCAGATCAGCTCGATCTCCGGAGGCGAGTTCGTCGTCGCGGCGGCTGCTCCGGCCACGCCCGCCAAGCTCCAGGTCTCCCCCGCGCTGCAGTCCTTCGGCACGGTGCGCGTCGGGCAGGAGGTGGTCCGGAACGTGACGATCCGCAACGTCGGCGGCGCGCGGGTCACAGGCACGGTCGGGCCTGTCGCGGCGCCCTTCGCGGCCGGCATCGGCGCGTACGCGACGGGAGTCCCGTTCGATCTTTCCGCGGGTCAGTCCATGACGGTGCCGGTGCGCTTCACGCCCCGCTCGGTGGGATTCTTCACGCGCGAACTGCGCGTGCGGCGGACCGATGGACAGCAGACCGGGCTCGGCGTGCGGCTTGCGGGCGTGGGGTTGCCGAGACGGCAAATGTGACGGTCTGGTGAGCGCAGCGCGTGCGCTCAGCGGCGGCGATACGGTTCGGGCGCCTCATTCACGAACGAAGGGTCTGTCATGCCGCTGCCCCGGGCCGGAGTCGGTCGCCACGCACTCATGCTGTTGCTCGCTCTGGTCGTCTCGCTCGGGGTCACGGGTGTTGCATCGGCGGCGGAGCCCGTCGTCACCGAGGGGTCGGTCACGACGAACTCCCTCCCCCCCACGGGCGGATGGGTCGTGATCAGCGGCAAGGCGACCGACGACCAGTACATCACGGGAGCGCGCGCGGAGATCACGAGCTCCAACGGCTTCTTCGGCGGTGGGTTCCTCGCGCAGACCGGCGTCGACACCTTCGCCAACTCGTTCTACATCCCGGGGAACTCCAACGACTACCCGGAGGAGTACACGATCGTCATCTTCGCCACCGACCCTGACGGCGCCGAGGGCAGTCAGTGGGTCGGCACGGTGACGGTCGACCCCCAGCCGCCGTTCGACGAGCCGCCGTCCATCTGGGACCCGCTCGTCGAACCGCGCGAGCTCGGGAGCACGGGCGGCCAGGTGTCGCTCGCCGCGACGGCCTTCGACACGCGTGGGGTCTCCGAGGTCTACGCGACGGTCGATCGCGTCGGCGGCGGCTCGAGCACCCAGGTCTCGCTCGAGACCGGCGACCTGGCCCGGTACACGGGCACGACGAACATCGCGGCCAACACGACCTCGACGCCCGTCAAGTACCACGTGACGTTCAGCGCACTGGACGACATCGGCCAGGAGACCCAGCTCGACGGCGGTGAGATCACGGTCGCGGCGGTCCCGGCGGGCTCGGCGCGCCTGCAGGTCTCCCCCACGGTCCGGTCGTTCGGCGGCGTGCCGGTCGGGACCGAGGCCGAGCGCACGGTCACGATCCGCAACATCGGCGGCCGCGCGGTCTCGGGCTACATCCATCCGATCGCGCCGCCGTTCGCGGTCGGTCCGGTGGGCACCGTGGCCGGGATCCCGTTCACGCTCCAGCCCGGCACCTCGACGGAGGTCGTCGTGCGGTTCCGGCCCTCCAGCTACGGCTACTTCAGCCGGACGCTGCGGGTCCGGCGCACCGACGGACAGCAGTCGAACCTCGGCGTGACGCTGACCGGGCTCGGGACGACCCGCCGCCGGTAGCCAGCAATCGGGGCGTGGTGTCCCATGCCAACACCACGTTTTCGCAAAGCGTTGGAGTGACACGCTGTCAGCACAAGTGCCGGGTGCCACCTTGGGGTGATGCCCGGCACGCAGACCCACGCATCGCGCAACGCCGCGTTCGCATCCGTCACCAAGGAGCTCGACCTCGACGTCCGGGAGATCGAGGGCGAGATCCCGGAGGACCTGACCGGCACGCTCTACCGCAACGGCCCCGCGCGCTGGGACGGCGGCAACTACCACGCCGGACACGTCTTCGACGGCGACGGGATGCTGGCCCAGTTCGTCTTCTCCGGCGGGGAGCTGCACTACCGCAACCGGTTCGTGCGCACGCCGCGCTACCGGACGATCAGCCAGAACGGCGCGGTTCGCGGCGTCGGGACCGACCGCCCGGGCGGACCGCTCGCCAACGCGGGGCGGCTGCCCGCCGACCGCGCGAACACCCACGCCGTCCTGCACGCCGACCGCCTCCTCGCGGTCAGCGACGACGGGCGCCCCTGGGAGCTCGACCGCGACACGCTCGAGACCCTCGGCCGCTACAGCTACGGCGGCGCGCTCTCCCCGCTGTCCCTGTTCTCCCCCCACCCACGGATCGATCCGGTCACCGGCGAGATGTTCAACTTCGGGCTCGCCCCGGTCCTGCGCCCGCGCCCGCGGATCCCGGCCGGCCTGCGCTGCTACCGCATCAGCCCCTCGGGCCGGATGGACAGGCTCGCCTCGGTTCCGCTCGACCACGTCCACATCAACCACGACTTCACGATCACCGACCGCCACCTCGTGTTCGTGCTCGCGCCGATCGTGGTCGAGCCGATCAAGGCGATCCAGGCCATGCTCGGCCTGCGGACCATCGAGTCCGCGACGGAGTACCGCCCGGAGCTCGGCACCAAGGTCATCCTCGTCCCCCGCGACGGGTCGAAGCCGCGGACCGTCGAGTGCCCGGGCTTCGCGTACGTGCATCTCAACAACGCATACGAGGACCGCGGCGACGTCGTCATCGATCTCATGCGCTACGACGGGTGGGACGCGATCTCCGGGGCGGTCCGCGACTTCCGCACGACCGACCAGCTGACGATCGGGGCCAAGCTCACGCGCGTGCGCGTGACGTCCACCGACCGCGTCGTGCTGGAGGACCTCAGCGACCTGCGCGGCGAGTTCCCCCAGCACGATTGGCGCCGCACCGGCCGCGCCCACCGCCACGGCTGGTTCGTGGGCGCGCTGCCGGGCGACGCGCCCATCCCGGCGCTGATCGGCGTCGACCACGCCTCCGAGACGCAGGAGCACTACGAGTTCGCCGCCCAGGACATGCCCGGCGAGCCGCTCTTCGTCCCACGCCACGACGACGCCAGCGAGAACGACGGCTGGATCGTCAACGTCGTCTACCTCGGTGACGAGCACCGCTCCTCCCTGCAGATCTTCGACGCCCGCAACCTGCCCGCCGGCCCGGTGGCGGTCGCGCGGCTGCCGCACCACACCTTCCCCGGCTTCCACGGCAGTTTCACCACGCGCGTCGCCCGCCCGACGGGCTGACCGCGCGAGACCACACGTCCCCTGGCAGGGGCGAACCACCCGGCGCGAGGGGACTCGGGCCGGCCGATACCGCAACCCGAAATCCGGTCCTCGCGACCGGGGAGATGACCCATGTCCGAAACGCAGAAGACCCCGTTCGGGGCCTCGCTCTCCCGACGCCGTTTCCTCCAGCGCTCCGCGGCTGCCGCGGTGGCCGGCAGCGCCCTCGCCGCCGCCCCCGCCGCCCGCGCGGCGGCCGGCCCAGGGAGGCGCGTCGCGATCCTCGGCGGCGGCGTCGCCGGCCTGTCCGCCGCCCTGGAGCTGATCGAGCGCGGCTTCGACGTCACGGTGTACGAGCCCCGCGAGCTCGGCGGCAAGGCGCGCAGCAACGTCGTCCCGGGCAGCGGCACCGGCGGCCGTCCCGACCTCCCGGGAGAGCACGGCTACCGCGGATTCCTCGGCTACTACCACAACCTCCACGAGCTGATGGCGCGGATCCCGGTGCCCGAGGACGACCGCGGAACGCTTGGCCGGCTCACGGCCAGCACGACCGCGATGTTCTCCCGCGAGGGGCGCGCGGACATGACGATCAGCGGCTTCGGGCTGCCCGTGCCGAACCGGTTCACCCCGGCGGAGCTCGGCGCGACGCTGACCTCGGGACTGAAGACCCTCTCGACCCTGCGTGCCGACGAGGCGGCGGTGTTCGTCGGGAAGCTGCTCACGTTCATGACGAGCAGCGAGGAGCGCCGCTACGGCCAGTGGGAGCACATGACGTGGAACCGGTTCCTCAAGAGCGACCGCCACTCGCAGGAGTACGACCGGCTCTTCGGCCACGGCCTCACCCGCAACCTCTCGGCGATGCGCTCGGACGAGGCGAGTGCGAACTCCATCGGGATCATCGGCGAGGCGACCGTGTACGGCGTCCTCGACCGCGGCCTCGACGCCGGGGCGGCACCGGTTGACGTCCTGCGGGGCGCGACGAACGAGATGTGGATCCACCCGTGGGTCGACCACCTCCGCGCGCTCGGCGTGCAGTTCGAGGTCGGACCGGCGGTCACCGAGCTGCGGACCACGGGCAACCGGATCTCCGGCGCCGTCGTTCGCGATGCGGCGGGTATCTCGAAGGAGGTCGTCGCCGACTGGTACGTCCTGGCGGTCCCGACCGAGCGCGCGGCGCCGCTGATGAGCCCCGCGCTGGTCGCCATCGACCCGCGGCTCGGGCAGATCAAGAACCTGCGCACCGACTGGATGAACGGCCTGCAGTTCTACCTGCGCAGCCCGCTGCCGATCACGCACGGCGGCGTCAGCTACGTCGACTCGCCCTGGGCGCTGACGTCGATCAACCAGGCGCAGTTCTGGCAGCGCGACCTGCGCGAGTACGGCGACGGCACGGTGCGCGAGATCGTCTCGACGGCGATCGCGGACTGGGAGACGCCGGGCGTCGTGTACGGCAAGACGGCGAAGCAGTGCACGCGCGAGGAGATCGCCCGCGAGGTCTGGGTGCAGATGCAGCGCCACCTCAACGACGGCTTCCGCGCGGAGCAGCTGCGCGACGACCAGCTGCACTCGTGGTGGCTGGACCCCGCGATCACCAACACCGGCACGAGCGCCGCCGCCAACGACTCGCCGCTGTTCATCCAGACGCCCGGATCGTGGGAGCACCGGCCCGAGGCGTCGGGCGCCGTGGAGAACCTGTTCCTCGCGTCGGACTACGTGCGCCACGACATCCACGTCACGACGATGGAGGGCGCGAACATCGCGGCGCGCAAGGCGGTCAACGCGCTGCTCGACCGGGCCGGGTCGGTCGAGCCGAAGACGCCGGTCCGCAAGATCTACAGCGCACCGGAGTTCGCCGGGTTCAAGCAGCTCGACCGGGCTCGGTACCGGCTCGGTCTGCCGAACATGTTCGACGTGATGGATCCGTCGCGGCCGTAGGCCGAGCGGCGGGGGTGGTGACGAGAACGGGCGTCAGAGGCCCGGTTTCGTCACCACCCTTCGGTAACGACGGGCGATGGCCCGGCGACCATGCCGCGATTTCGGGGAGCCACCCAGATCATCGACACTGGATGCCCAATTCATTGCTGGGGTGTGTCGGTCAAAGCACGTTAGCGACAGTGCAGTGGCCGACGATCCTCGGGCCTTCCAGCACGCTGAACTCCAGCCCCGGTGCCAGCCGGTCTGCGACTAGCTCAGGGGCCAGGAAGTCAATCTCGGTATCCAGAGTCCGTCCAACCGACCTTGAGTAGCGGAGAACAACGCTGAGGTCTCCAGACGGGAGGGGCGGCTGAAAGCGCGCGGTCGCCGCGAATATCGGACCAGGCGGAGGCGTATTCCTGCCCCCTTCCTCTGGCTCTAGCCACCGAAGGCTCCCGACAGCGAGGGTGGTGAAATCACCGTGCTTCATGGCGTCAGCTCACCGATGCCGCGGTGTGCGATCGAGGCCTGGCGCCGCCAATCAAAGCGGGCTCCACGGGCCGTCCAGGTACTGCGCCGCGTCTGCAAGCGGCTCACGTGCCGCCGGAAAGTGGTCAGAGACGAACGCCCGAAAGTCGCGAGCTGCTTGGACCACGTCACCAGCGTACGCACGCACAAATTTCCGCGGACCTGCAACGAGGAAGAAGTCAGCAGTCGAGCACAGAATCGCGATGCTCGCCGTGCACTCAGTCGCCACAACCGTGTAGTTCGCACTACCGCACTCGTAGGAGAACGCCCGGAGATCAGCGGCTCCCGTCCCGAGGCGATACGCGGGCCAACTGCGCGGGTGGTCCTCAGTAGGAGCTGCTACGAGTCGATCGACCCCGGCATCACGAAGCGCAAGCGACAGCCGCTCACAGTCCTGATCGTCAAAGTGCAGAGCGCTCTCCTGAGGAAGGACGACCGCCTGCGCTGTCTTCAGCCACTCCGCCCGAATCGCCCGCGAGCCATCAGCGACCGCCGCCGTCGCCCGACGAGCAACAAGGTCCTCTTCGCCACTGATTGGAACGAGCACGTCAGTACCTCACCTTGAGCGCGGGGTTGCCAGGCGTTCGAACGTCCACGGTCGGCTGCCCCCCGGAGCTGTGCGGACGTACTGTGACCTTCGTCCCGTTGCTGAGGGTTGCCGTCCGAACGCCATTGCCTCGATTCACGATGGCCACACCGCGAGTAAGTGAATCCAAGTGCTGGGGCGACCTCAGGACGGGGCGCGAGCACCCAACAGGACCATGTAGACAGAACCAAAGTATTACCCAGCCAAATTTCCGCATTTCGATTCATTGACGCAACGGGATTGACGGTTGGACGAGCTCATCTGCGCGCACGTGGGCCTTGCGACCGAAACCAATGCTGCAGGCGGTTCGAGCGCCGGCAGCGCCAAGGGTTACGCGGCAGAGGGGCCTGTAAGACCCGACTTCCTCATGACCCTTCGGTAGTAGCGACCGACGGCGCCAGCGATCAGACCGGCTGTCGCCGGCAACACGTAGAAGATCGACACCAGGAGCGCGATGTTGCCCGAGCTCATCCTCTCTCCTGGGCCCTCGTCCGGGTTCTGGAACGCCCAGATCACCAGGCCGGCCCACACCACCGCGAGCACGGCGACGGCCAGCGGCATCGGGAGTGCGAATCCGACGACAAACCCGCCGAGGGCGAAAGCGGCCACGGTCGTGATGAGGACAGCCATCGACGGCTGAATACTCCATCGCTCCTGGGGCGTTACCTCCGAGAAGCGGACGACGGGCCTCGAACCCGCGACCTTTGGCTTGGGAAGCCAACGCTCTACCAACTGAGCTACGTCCGCAGCGAACCGCCATCGTAGCCGGATGCGGGTCGGGGGACCCGCTCCCGTGAAGCCGGGCGGCCGACCCGGCCGAGGACGGTCGTGCCGCCGGCGCGGTCGTGCATGACGCACGCCTGTTCCTCCCGTGTATGCGGGCCTGCCGCTCCACAGATGAGCGCTCCCTCGCGGAACGGCATCCAGACGAGATCTGACACCTGGCGTGCACCAACCGCGCCGCCGAACGCAGCCGCCGCGGCGGCCGATCCGGCCCGGGGATCCGGTACCGAGTGGCGCCACCGCCCATCGACGGCCCCGGGCCAGGACATCAGCGGCACTTCGAGCTCGAGGCGCCACCCCGCGCGCGGGTTCGGCCGCGTCAGGCTGACCAGCTCGAGCGTGGGCGCCGCGACTGCCGTGTCCCAGCTCGGCGCCGCCACGGTCCGTACGACGGCGAGCATCCGCGTCGCGTCACGCTGTCCGAACGTGAGCGCGGTGACGCTCTCGAAGGGAGTCGCACCGTCCAACTCGCGTGCGAACCGCACGCGCCGGCCGCGCGCCCACTGCCGGTCCAGGCCGGCGAGATCGCCGCGAAGGACCGGACCGGTCCCGAGTCTCGACAGGGTCGCCGCATCGCTCGCCGCGGCGGCCCGCTCGCGCTTCTGCCAGAGCGCGTCAACGTCGTACTGCGCCTGGATCTGCGCGACGCTCGGTCCGTAGTCGCCAACCGCGTACGCGCCCGCCGCGCCCGCCAGGAGGAGCGGGAGACCGACCGCCGCCGCGACCACGACCGGGATGACGGACGTGCGCGCGTCGGCCCCGTCACGCAGCCGACGGCGCACGGCCTGCGTGAGCCAGAGCAGCAGAACGCCGATCACGAGAAAGCCGAACTCGGCGGCCACCTCCAGCCAGGTCGCAGCCTGCGCCTCGGTCAGCGTCCCTGCGGCCTCGGAGAAGAAGTCGCCAACGCGGACCGTCAGATTCGTGACGATCCAGGCGGGCCAGAGGATGTCGAGCAGGAAGCCACCGGGAGCACCGTTCGGAGATCCCCCGGCACGCCAGATCGTGTCCACGACCTTCCGCGGGCGGATCGCGGCGGTGAGCGCGACGCGCCAGAGCTGGGCGGGCAAGTCGTCTGCGGCACGCTGCGCACGGAGCTGTCGGACCGCACTCGTCAGGAGCCCGACGAAGAGCGTGGTGACGAGGAACGCAGCGATCTCCTCGAGCAGGCCGAGCGGCTGCTTCTCCCCGAATGTCTGCACGCGCTCGTCGATGCCCACCCCGTGCGCGTACGTGAGATAGAGGTGGTATCGCCCCTCGCTGTAGACGCCGTCCAGGTACCCCCACGCATGGACGATGAGCTGGAACACGAGCGCAACGGTGAGCCAGTTGGCCAGCGCGTCCACCCGCGGCACCGCGCGATGGACGACGTCGGAGAGCCCGTCGTCGACCCGCGGCGGGAGGCGAACGGACGCGTCATCGGGCAGCCGGGGCACGATCCGATGATCGGTACCGCTCAAGGCGCTTTGAGCTCCATGGGTGCTGAGGGTCACCCAAGCTCGTGCCCGGATGGCCGATAATGGAGATGCCGGGTTCGCCCGGCCCGGACGAGAGCGCCGTACCCGGTCATGCACGACGACGCAGCATCTGTTCCCGTGTCGTCAGGAGTGCGCTCATGCCGTGGCTGTTCCTCATCCTCGCCGGCCTTCTCGAGGTCGGCTGGGCCGTCGGGCTCTCGTACACCGAGGGCTTCACCAAGCCCGCCCCCACCGCCCTGACCGTCGTCGCGATCGTCGCGAGCATGGCCATGCTCGGGCTCGCGGTCCGCGACCTGCCGGTCAGCTCCGCCTACGCCATCTGGGTCGGCATCGGGGCGACCGGCACCGCGCTCGCGGGCTGGCTGCTCCTCGGCGAGGGCATGGATCCCGTGAAGGCCCTGTTCCTGCTCGGGATCGTCGTGTGCGTCGCCGGCCTGAAGTTCGCCTGACTCAGCGGGGGCGCTGGCCGGGCGCCCCCGGCTCCTTCATCGCCTCGGCGGCCTTCTTGGCCTTGTCCGATATCGAACCCTTGCTCTTCGCGATGTCCCCGAGCTCCTTGGCGTCCTGCTTGAGCGCCTCGGAGCCGCCGCGCTGGTCGATGACCTTCTTGGCCTGCTTGGAGAGCTTCTTGAAGTCCATCTCTTCAAGGTAGACCACCGCCGCACCGGGCCCGGAACGCGCGTTCCCGTACCCTGGATGTGATGTCCCGCGTGGGTCCGATCGTCGCTGCCGTGGCCGCTGCCGCACTCGTTGCGCTGCTGGTCTACGGGCTCGTGGCCCATGGCGACGACAACTCGCTCGACCAGGCCGTGAAGTCCGGGCAGACGCCCGCCGCGCCCGATGTCACGCTGCCCAGCCTCGAGGGCAACGGGCCCACGTCGCTCGCCGATCTGAAGGGCAAGCCGGTGCTCGTGAACTTCTGGGCCTCCTGGTGCGGGCCCTGCAAGGACGAGGCGCCGGTGCTCGAGCGCGCGCAGAAGCGCCTCGCGGCCGCCGGAGGCACCGTGCTCGGCGTGACCTACCGCGACGCCAGCCCCGCGTCCAAGGAGTTCGTCCGCGAGTACGGGCTCACCTTCCCCAGTGTCCGCGACGTCGACGGCGAGCTCGGCGAGGAGTACCGCCTGAAGGGCGTCCCCGAGACCTTTGTGATCAACCCCGACGGCAAGATCGTCGCCATCTCCCGCGGGCAGATCACCGACGAGTTCATCGATCAGGCCCTCGAGAAGGCGAAGGCATGATCCGCCGCCTGCTCGTCCTCGTCGCCGCGCTCGCGCTGGCGCTCGCGGCCGCCCCCGCGGCGAGCCTCGCCGCGCCGGCCTCGCTGCCGGACGTCGAGGACGAGGTGATGTGTCCGACGTGCAAGATGCCGCTGAACACCGCGCAGAGCCCGCAGGCCAACGAGCAGCGCGAGTTCATCCGCGGCCTCATCGCGCAGGGCAAGACCAAGCAGCAGGTCAAGGACGCGCTCGTCGCCGAGTACGGCAAGGACGTGCTCGCCGACCCGCCCGACGAGGGGTTCGGCATCACCGCCTACCTCGTGCCGGTCCTGTGCATCCTGCTGCTGATCGCCGGCCTCGCGGTGCTCGTGCCGCGGTGGAAGCGCGGCGGTGACGACGACACCGAGCGTGCCGTGTCTGACGGGGGCGATCCGGTCGAGCTCAGCGCAGCGGAGGCCGCGCGGCTCGACGAGGACCTCGCCCGGTACGACGCGTGATCCTGGCCGCCGCCGACACCACCGTCGTCGCCGCGTTCGCGGTCGGCTTCGCCAGCTTCATCTCGCCGTGCGTGCTCCCGCTGGTGCCCGGCTACCTCGCCGCGGTGAGCGGCGTGACGATCGCCGAGCTGCAGGAGGGCGACCACCGCACGCGCGACGTGCTGTGGCCCAGCGCGATCTTCTGCCTGTCCTTCACGATCATCTTCGTCGCGCTCGGCATGACCGCGACCGGCCTCGGATCGGTGCTCTCGGACAACCGCCGCCTGCTCGAGCAGATCGCGGGCGTCGTGATCATCCTGCTCGGCGTCTACTTCCTGCTCACGCCGTTCGTGGACCGGATCAACAAGGAGTGGCGCCCCGAGGCGCTCATGGTCCGCGCGACCGGCGGTCCGGTCATCGCGGGCGCCGCGTTCGCGATCGCCTGGACGCCGTGCGTCGGGCCCACGCTCGGCTCGATCCTCACGGCCGCGTCGGCGTCGGACACCGTCGGCGAGGGGGGCGTGCTGCTCGCCTTCTACTCGCTCGGCCTGGCCGTGCCGTTTCTCCTGTTCGCGCTGGCGTTCGACAAGGCGACCACGGCGTTTCGCTGGCTGCGCGAGCACTACGTGGTCATCACCGCCGTCTCCGGCGCGGTGCTCATCTTCATGGGCGTCCTGCTGCTGACCGGTGAGATGACGACGCTGAACGACGAGGCCCAGCAGCTGATGGACAAGCTGGGTATCGACTTCGTCTACTCCCTGTAGGACTTAAGCTCGACGTCGCGAAGGCCGATGTCAGAAGTGGGGATGCTGGGACTTACCGAGATCACCGAGCCGGGACAGCTGCTGCGTGCGATGCACGACGAGCGCCTGTCCGCGTACCCGGCGTCCGTGCTCCGCTCCCCCGGCGCGGTCTACACCGAGCTCGAGCGGCTCGGGGCCATCGAGCGCGAGCTGCTGCACGTCGACGGCGCCATCCTGCATGGCGTCACCGTCACGCTCTCGCTGACCGACGAGCCGATGCACGCCGACGGCCTGTGCCTGCACACAGCCTGCCTCCGGGCGCTCGCCGACTGCACGGCCTGGATCGCCGCGCAGCTCGACGGGCTCTAGCACCTAGTCGCGCGACATCGACTCGGGCGCGCTCACGCCGAGCAGCCCGAGCGCCGAAGCGATCGTCCTCTGCGCGGCAACGCTCAGCGCGATGCGCTGCTCCTCCACGCCCTCGCCCTCGGCCCCGACGACCTGGCAGTCGCGGTAGAAGGCCGTGAACGTCTGCGCGAGCTCGAGCGCGTAGGTGGAGATCCGATGCGGCGCGCGGCGCGCCGCCGCCTCACCCACCTCCTCCGGGAACGCCAGCAGCTTCTTGATCAGCGCCCGCTCACCCGGCTCCATCGCGACGCCCGTGTGGTCGGCGGCGAGCGACTCCTTCACCCGATCCGCACCGGCCTTCGCGAGCACCGACGCGATCCGCGCATGCGCGTACTGCACGTAGTACACGGGGTTCTCGCTGGACTGCTCGCGCGCGAGGTCGAGGTCGAGATCGATCATCGTGTCGTGGCTGCGCTGCAGCAGGAACCACCGCGCGGCATCCACGCCGATCTCGGAGACGAGGTCGTCGAGCGTGACGAACTCGCCGCTGCGCTTGCTCATCGACGAGCGCTCGCCGCGCTCGACGAGGTGGACGAACTGCATGATGAGGAGGTCGAGCGTGTCTGTGTCGCCGCCCAGCGACTCGAACGCGGCCGCCATGCGTGCGCGGTAGCCGTGGTGGTCGGCACCGAGGACGTAGACGAAGCGGTCGAAGCCGCGCTCGCGCTTGTCGAGCATGTACGCGATGTCACTGGCGAAGTAGGTGTGCTCGCCCGACGACCGCATCAGCACGCGGTCCTTGTCGTCGCCGTGCGCGGTGGAGCGCAGCCACAGCGCGTCCTCGTGGTGGTAGGTCTGCTCGAGCTCGGCGAGCCGCTCGAACGCGTGGGTGACCTCGTCCTTGCCGCCGAACTGCGGCTTGGGGTCGTGCAGCGACTTCTCGCTGAACCACACCTCGAAGTCCACGCCGAACGCGTGCAGGGAGGCCTTGATCCGCTCGACCATGAGCGCGACCGCCTGGGCGCCCAGCTCCGCGAGCTCGGCCTCGGCGGCGCCCGGGATCGCGTCGGCGACCGCCTGGATGTAGTCGCCCTGGTACCCGTCCTCGGCGACGTCCTCGCCCTTCGCCCGCGCCTGGACGGACTCCGCGAGGCGCGCGATCTGCGAGCCGAAGTCGTTGACGTAGTACTCGCGGGTGACCTCGTGGCCGTACAGCGTGTAGATCCGCGAGAGCGCGTCGCCGTACGCGGCGTTGCGCGCGTGGCCGACGTGCAGCGGGCCCGTCGGGTTCGCGCTGACGAACTCGACGTCGATCTTCTCGGGCGTGGTGGCGCCGCCGCCGCCGAAGGCCTCTCCCGCGGCGAGCACGTGGGCCAGCGCGTCGGCGTGCCACGCGTCGGAGAGGAAGAGGTTCAGGAACCCCGGACCGGCGACCTCGACCCGGTCGAGCAGCGGCCCGAGCCGCGTCTGCAGCTCCTCCCCCACGCGCCCGGCGATGTCCCGCGGCGGACCGCCGACAACCGGCGCGAGCAGCATGGCGACGTTCGTGGCGTAGTCGCCGTGGTCGTCGCGCTTGGGCCGCTCGAGCGTCGCGCGGGTGCCGGCCTGGCTGTCCCCGCCCACCGTGTGCGCTGCGTCCTGCAGCGCCTCGCGCAGCACGTCGATGGGCGCGGTCGTGGCAGGACGCTGGGACATGCTTCCAGGGTATTGGACCCTGTCGGTTCGAGTCCTAGTAGTGGTACGGCTCGTTCGCGAGGATCTTGTGCCCGCGGAACAGCTGCTCCAGCAGGACGACGCGGGCGAGCTGGTGCGGCAGCGTCATCGGCCCGAGCGACAGGCGGTGATCGATCTTGTGCTCGAGCTGGAGCCCCTTCGGCCCGCCGATGACGAAGCACACGTCGCGCCCGCCCTGCCGCCGTTCCTCGAGGAACCGCGAGAACGCGACGGAGTCCATCTCCTCTCCGCCCGCGTCGAGCACGGAGACGAACGCGTGCTCCGGAATCCGCTTGGCGACCTTCTCCTCCTCGCGCAGCTCGACCACCTCCACGCGCGCCTGACGCGCGATCAGCTTCTGGTAGTGCTGCACGTCGTCGACGTACGGAGGGCGCAGGCGGCCCACGGCCAGGACGATGAAGCGCATCGCGGTGCGATAGTACGCGGCATGGTCGACGACGAATCGGGGCCCGAGCGCTCCATCAACCTGCATTTCTCTC
The DNA here is from genome assembly GCA_016462625.1 of Solirubrobacteraceae bacterium. Next base: position 19,054 of record JAEMSV010000065.1, read on the forward strand.
CGGAGATCATGGCCGGGACGTACGCGAACTTCGCCAACGTCTCGTTCTCCGACTACGAGTTCACGATCACGTTCGCGCGGGTGGACCACGAGGTCGAGGAGGCCGAGATCCCGGGCGTCGTGGTGTCGCGCATGAACCTCTCGCCGCAGTTCGCGGCCGAGCTGAGCGTCGCGCTGCAGGACGCGGTCGGGCGCTACAGCACACAGCAGGGCATCAGGAACCTGCCGGGGACGGACGACTGAGCAGTCCCGCCACCCAGTCGCCGCGGGTGGCGATCATCGGGCCGAAGATGGCGAGGATGAGGACGTAGCCGGCGACGAAGGCCGTCAGCCGCGGGTCCAGCCCAGCGCCCGCGGCCAGCGCGCCGAGCACCATCGCGAACTCGCCGCGCGACAGGAGCGTCAGCCCGATGTTCGCGGCCGCGCCGGTGTCGAGATCGCTCGTCCGGGCCGCCAGCACGCCCGCGATCAGGTTCAGCGCGAACGTGACGACGCACGCGGCCAGCACGACGGGGATCACGTCGACGACGTCCCCCGGCTTGATCGTCAGGCCGAACGAGAAGAAGAACAGCGCGCCGAACGTGTCGCGCAGCGGGTGCATCAGGTGCTCGACGCGGTCGCGGTGCTCGGTCGCGGCGATGATCATGCCGACGAGCAGCGCCCCGATCGCGTACTTCACCCCGAGTTCCTCGGACAGCCCGGACACCAGGACCGCGAAGCCGATCACCACGATGATCAGCAGCTCGTCGTTGTCACTGCCGATGAGCCGGCCCACGGCCTTGCCGCCGAAGCGCGCGGTCGCGCCCAGCGTGGCGAGCACCAGGAAGCCGACGAGGATGTCGACCGCCGCCTCCGACAGGTTCTGCGCGTCGCCGAGCACCGGCGACAGCAACGCGAGGTAGAACGCGAGGAACAGGTCCTCGATCACGATGATCCCGAGGATCAGCGGCGTCTCGGGGTTCTTCAGGTGCCCCAGCTCGATGAGCAGCTTGCTCACGATCGCCGAGGACGAGATGCCCATGATGCCCGCGAGCACGAGGGCCTCCTTCGCACCCCAGCCGATGGCGAACCCGAACAGCAGGCCGCCGCCGACGTTCAGCCCGAGGTAGATCACGCCCGCCTTGATCAGCGAGCCGCCGCCGGCGACCAGATCGTCGACCGACAGCTCGAGCCCGATGTACAGCAACAGGAAGATCAGGCCGAGCGCGCCGAGGACCTTCAGGTCGTCCGGATCGTCGAAGAGCTCGATTCCCGGCGTGTGCGGGCCCAGCAGAATGCCGGCGAGCATGAACAGCGGGATCGTGGGCAGCTCGATCCGGCGGCCGAGGCGCGCGAGCAGCCCCGCGGCCAGGAAGGCGCCGCCCAGGGCGACGAGCGCGTCAGCGAATTCCATGCCCTCCCAACGTAGCGAGGCGCGCTGCGGACTCCGGATCGTGGGTCGGGAGATAGAGCAGCGGCTCGTCGGCGGCCCAGTGGGCGAAGTGCTTGAGCGTCTCGCGTGCGGCGGGCGCGTCGGGAGAGACGCCGTCGAGGGTCTCGCTGCGCATCGTCGCCTCGGTGTACGACGTGTCGCCCGCGAGCACCACCGTGGTGCCTCCCGTCCGCACGACGACCGACAGGTGGCCGGGCGTGTGGCCCGGGGTCGGGATCGCGACGACGTCGCCGGCCTCGGTGAGCGTGTGGCTGCGCTCGAACGGACCGACCGGGCCGTCCTCGAAGTCGATCTCCGTGAACGAGATCCCCTGCGGCCAGCGGTGCGGGAGGTAGCCGTTGACGACCGCCAGCCGGGATGTCGCGGCGGCGAGCTCCTTCCGAGAGACGAGCACCTCGCTGCCCGCGACGTCGCCCAGCCCGCCCGCGTGGTCGGTGTGCAGATGGGTCAGCACCACACGCGAGATGTCGGCGGGGTCGACGCCGAGGGCCCGCAGCCGGTCGCCGACGCCCTGCCCGGGCCCGACCTCCATCTGCACCGCGAACCGGTGGTACGGGTGCCAGCGCGGGAAGTACCCGGGCTCCGCCGTGCGCGGCGTCTCGCCGGTGTCGACGAGGATCAGCCCCTCGGGGTGGTCGATCAGCCAGCAGAGGATCGGCAGCGGCTCGGTCCACTCGCGGTCCAGCAGGGTTCGGAGCACACGTGCCGGGCCAGGCGCCCCTTCGACCTGCTTGGCGCGCACCCGGACCTTTCCCGTCTCGATGGCCGTGATCTGCATGGTCAGCGGTCTCCTCGCTTGTAGGCCTCGCCGATCCCGATGCGATCGATCGTCGGCGGATGGGTCCCGAGCAGGAACGTCGTCAGCGCCGGCGGGTCCGGGTCGCTGATGTTCTTCCGCGCGATCCGCTGCTCGAAGCGGATGAACGGATCGGGCTCGCCGGTGAGCGTCAGCGCGAAGCTGTCCGCGCGCGCCTCAACCTGGCGTGAGAGCTGGTTGGAGACGACGCCGATCACGGTCGCCAACAGCACCACCGAGAGCGCGAGCGCCGGGAGCGCCTCCGGTCCCGGCTTTCCCCCATCCCCCGGATCCGGCGCGAGCCGGCGCGTGAGCTGGGCCGCGGCGAACATCCCGAACGGGCTCACGAGCGCGAGGAACAGGAGGCCGTGCGGCACGTCGTCGTAGTGGACGTGCGCCAGCTCATGGGCCACCACGAGACGCACCTCGTCAGGCTTGAAGTCCTCCAGCAGGTTGTCGTAGAGCACGACGCGCTTGGTCGAGCCCAGACCGGTGACGTAGGCGTTCGCCGCGGTCGTGCGGCGGCTGGCGTCCATGACCTGCACCTTGTCGACCTCGACGCCCGCCTCCCGCGCGAGCCGGACGACGTCGTCGCGCACCGGCCCGCGCAGGTCCGTGAAGCGGTTGAACATCGGATCGAGCACGATCGGCGCCAGGTAGATGCTCAGGACGCCGTAGCCGATGACGACACCGGAGGCCGGGATCCACCACCGGCGTGGCAGCCGGCGCATGAGCGCGATCGCCCCCGCCGCGCCGATGGCCGCCAGCCCGGCGCCGATCGCGCTGGACTTTGCGACGTCCCCGGCC
>JAEMSV010000354.1 GCA_016462625.1 Solirubrobacteraceae bacterium
GTTCCCACTCCCCCTCGGCGGACCCTCGACCCGGGCGAAGCCGGGCTCGTCCCCGTCAGGCTGACCGCGGGCCCCACCGCCCGGCGACTCGAGCTCAGGCTCACCGCGCGGGACGACCGCGGTCGAACCCGCACGTCGACGCTGACCTACCGCCGCACCGGCAACACCTGGAGGCTCGTCCGGCGCTAGGCGATCGACTGCTGGTACAGCGTGAACCCGATCGCGCTGCACACCGCCGCGACGATCCAGAACCGCAGGATGATCTTCGTCTCCGACCAACCCTCCATCTCGAAGTGGTGGTGGATCGGGGCCATCAGGAAGACCCGCTTGCGGAAGGTCTGGAAGCTGAAGACCTGGATCATCACCGACATCGCCTCGACGACGAAGATCCCGCCGAGGAGCACAAGCAGCAGCTCGGTCTGGGTCATGATCGCCAGCCCGGCGATCAGGCCGCCCAGGCCCAGCGAGCCGGTGTCACCCATGAAGATCGTCGCGGGGAACGCGTTGAACCACAGGAACCCGACGCACGCGCCGACCATGCAGGCCGCAAGCAGCGCGAGCTCCTTCTCACCCGTCGTGATGAACGTGATGCCGATGTACGCGAGGCCGACGATCGCCGCGCAGCCCGCGGCGAGGCCGTCGAGCCCATCGGTGAGGTTCACCGCGTTCGTCGTGCCGGCCACCACCAGGTAGATCAGGATCAGGTACGGGATCCCGCCGAGGCCCGACAGGTCGATGTACCCGTCGAAGACGCGGAACCGCAGGATCTGCTGGAGGTCGGCCTGGTACGACGCGACGTACCAGAGCGCGATCGAGATGAGAATCGTCACCCCGAGCTTCGTCCGGCCCTTCAGTCCGAGCGACCGGCGCTTGACGAGCTTCGTGTAGTCGTCGGCGAACCCAACGGCCGCACACGCGATCGCCGCCGCGTAGACGCCGAGCGCCCGCCAGTCGCTCCAGTCGACCAGGATCAGGAACGAGATGCTGATCGCCAGGAAGATGATCAGCCCGCCCATCGTCGGCGTCCCCGCCTTGGCGTGGTGGCCCTCCGGCCCCTCCGGGCGGATGTGCTGGCCGAACTCGCGGTTGCGCAGGAACTCGATGAACTTCGGCGACAGGAAGACGCAGATGAGCAGGGCGGCGGTGCCGCCGATGAGGACCTCGCCCATTACGCCCGCGCCGCGTCCAGGGCTTCGGCGACGACCTCGAGGCCCACGCCCCGGGACGCCTTGACGAGCACCGTGTCGCCCGGCTGGACGAGGGCCGGCACCAGCTCGGCGGCGTCGGCGGCGGTCTCGGCCAGGTGGACCTCGCCCCCGAACGGCGCGGCCATGATGGCGGCCCTGGGGCCGACCGTCACGAGCACGTCCACGCCGCGCGAGCGCGCGTGCGCGCCGACCTCCGCGTGGAAGCGGCGCTCGTCGGGGCCCAGCTCGAGCATGTCCCCGAGCACGGCGACGCGCCGGGCGGGCGGGGATTGATTCTCGGTCGTGGCGGCAAGGTCATCGAGGGCGGCGAGCATCGACATCGGGTTGGCGTTGTAGCAGTCGTTGACGACTGTCACCCCGCCGGGGAGCTCCAG
>JAEMSV010000182.1 GCA_016462625.1 Solirubrobacteraceae bacterium
TTGGCAGGTCGAGGAAGGGGGGTCCAGCGCGAAGCGGTGGACCCCCCTTCCTCGACCCGACCCGTGGCTCCTGGGGATTCGGGCGTCGGCGGGTCGGGGCGGGTGTTCGTCTCATAGGCCGAACACCAAGAGACGAACAACTAGAAACGAACAACTAGAAACGAACAGGCGAGCGCGCCGAGACGAGCACACTTGCCGCACTCTCGACTCCCGCCGGCTGTTGACGTCCGAGATCAACGAGTGGAGATCAACACGTGGAGTTCAACAGGTAGAGGGCAACAACGACCCTCAGCGAACCTCACGACGTGAGCGGTGATCCCAACATCCTGTGGGACAAGCTGTGCGAGCTGTTCCGCGACGAGAACGACGGTCCGTTGCCCGAGATGCATCTGCGCGATGTTCCCGCCGGAAGCGCAGAGCCGATCTGGGATCGCCTACTCGAAGGAGCGAAGTTCGCTCAGGCCGACGCGACGGTGTGGCTCACGGGTGACGACCGAGACGTCGCGGCCAACGATGTGGACAACCTCGCAGGGCGTGCGGAAGCGAACGAGATCTCGTCGATGCACATCGTGTTATCGAACGTCAGTGCCGAGGGCGTTCCGCTGCCGGACCTCGGCGTCTCGATCTATCCAGGCGAGGTCACGATCGACTACCGCGTCAACGAGTGGAGTCCCGCCACGGTCAGCGCATTCGTCTCGTTGCTTCTCGAGCTCCAGGCGCTGGCGCCCGGGTCGCAGGTCATCGCCGCTGACGAGGCGGGCCGGCCATGCGACGACGCAGCGCAACAAGCGCTGGCCTGGGCACTGGACCGCAAGCGTCTCTCACGCGCAGACGACACGCCGCACTCATAGGTCGAACAGCGTCGGCTGCCGCGCGCGTTGGCGCTGCTCCTCTCGGGCCGCGACGATGCGCTCCGTCGAGTCCATGCGCTCGGCCGGGTCGAACTCGTCGAAGACGTGCGCGTACGTATCCAGTGCCATCTTCGGCGAGTGGCCGGCCTGGCGGGCGACCTCGACGACGTTGTGGCCCTCGGCGATCAGCAGCGAGACGAACGAGTGGCGCAGGTCATAGGGCCGGGAGCCTGTCAGCCGCGCTGCCTCGGCAGCAGGCATGAACGCGCGGCGCCGCCAGTTCTTCCAGCTGGCCGCGCTCCACGGCCGGCCGCCGTAGCCCGGGAACACCAGCGCGCCTCCCGAGCCGCCGGCCTCGATCCGCCAGTCGGCCAGGTCCTGAGCGAGTGGCGGCAGCAGCCGCACGGTGCGCCGTCGCCGCGTCTTGGTCTGCGCGACGGTGCCCATGCTCACCGCGGCCTCGATCAGCAGCGTGCGCTCGCGCACGTGTGACCAGGTCAGCGCCAGCGCTTCGCCGGGGCGCAGGCCCGCGTAGGCCAGCACGGAGACGAGCGTCGCATCGCGCATCATGTTCCGGGCGAGCAGCCATGAGCGCATCGTCTCGACCGTCTCAGGGGTCAATGGCACGACGGCGCGGGTCTGCTGCACCGACGGCTTGCGGACCGAGCGGGCTGGGTTGCTCGGCAGCCGGTCCCATTCGCACGCGCGCTGCAGCACGCCCTGGAGCAGGGCCATCGACTTGCCGATCGTCACGCGGCCGACGCCGTCGGCCTCGAGCTCCAGACGGAAGCGATTGATGACCGCCGGGGTCAACTCGCGCAGCCGCAGCGAGCCCAGGCGCGGCAGGATGTGGACGTCCCACATGGAGGCGTAGACCTGCAGCGTCGTCTTGGCGAGGTTCGGCTCGGCGTACAGGCGCCACCACTCCTCGCCGAACTCGGCGAGCGTCTCGCGGCCGGCGTCCATGAGCGCCAGCTCACCGGTGCGGCGGCGCCGGCGCACCTCGGCGTCGAAGGCCTCCGCGTCGCGCTTGCGCCCCAGGACCTTCGAGCGGTTGCTGCCTGCCTGACGCCAGCGCACGCGCCAGACGACCGTCCCGTCGCCGCGCTCCACGCGTTCGATGCTCATGGCGAGCCCTCACCTTCTCGCTGAGCGAGAAGCGCCCGGAAGCTGCCGTTCGGCGGCGGAGGTACTCGCGGGTACGAGATCTCGGGCGGCTCGGTCCGGCGAACGGTGCAGGCGGCCACCCATTCGTCGAATGCCTCGCGCGAGATCCGCAGCCGCGAGCAGAGCCGCGCGGCGCGCAGCTCGCCGCGCTCGATGGCGCGGTAGATCGCCCGGGTCGACAGGCCTGCCAGCGCCGCCGCTTCGGCGGGGCGCAGGAACGTCGCTGCTTCTCGCTCACTGGACATGGTCGCCCCCTGAAGAGGGCGGCGGGGCAAAAGTGGCCCCCCTTGCTCGCCGGCGACAGGAAGCCGGTTCAGGCCCCTAAGTCGACAAGGCGGCCGGTCCTCTGGCGCCGGCTCTAGGGGACGGTGTCCCGCTCGGCCAGGAGAGCGACTGCACCCGCTAAGCACGGCAGCCTTAGCGGGATTCAACGCGTCAAAGAGAGACGAGGCGTGGTCAATCGAGGACGACACTCCACAAGTGCGCAGGACAATTTCTTCACTCTTGATCCACAAAGGTGAACAAATCCTGCAGAAACCCCCGAGGTGCAGAGCCATGGCCTACGGTCGCCGCCGTGGCCTAGAGGGCACCACCCTCGAAGGCCACAAGACAACACCACCAGAGGTCACGCAGACCTCAGAAAGGCACTGCATGGGAACACTTCGCCGAGTCTTGGCGGTGACCGCCGCCGTCGCTGGAGTTGCCGGCGCAGCGGCGCCACAGGCAACGGCCTATCACGAATGGTCGTGCTCGAACTACAGCTCGTCGCAGGTCTGTTGGGCCGGCTACGGGTACCAGCCATATCGAGCCGTGCTCAACCAGCTGTATGTGCAGCGGTACGCCGTCTGCGCAAAGGCCTCGACCGCCGCCGGCAACACTCGCCTTGGCGAGGGGAACGGCTGCGGCTACAACACAAGCTACCGCGCGTCGTGTTTTGGCAACACGAGTCCTTCGTCGGCAGCCTACGTCTATTGGGCCGGTAGCGGCCAGCCAGCAAAAAACATGGGCACTGCCGCCTTCAGTGGTGAGTGGCTGCCCAACGGACTGTGTGGGTGATTAGTGATGAATATTATATCTGCATCCGCAGTCCGCTGGGCGCTGGCAGGCGTCACCGCAATCGCGATTGCCGCCGTGGCGGCTAGCGCCACGCCCAGTACGGGCCAAGAAAGCCCGGCTGCTGTGAACGACGGCAAGGCGCGCCGCGCGGCGCAGGTGTCAGACATGAAGGCCCTGCGGGACGTCGGCCGACGGGCTCCGGAGCACGAGGTATCGCGTATCAACGCTGCTTTGGAGAACGCAATCGCACTTCGGGATCACGCGACGCCCGAGAACGTGATCGCCGCAGTCCGAAAGGAGCGATTCGCTGCGACGGTGGGCATGGGCGACAAGGCGGTGTGCCTCAGCGTGCAGGATGCCGGTGGGTCAGGCTCCATGAACTGTCGCCCATTGCCGGAACCGGGCGCGGCTGCAGCCGACCAGGCGCCGATGATCTCGGTTGACACGACGGAGACCGGGTACCGCGTTACCGCGCTGGTCTCAGATGCCGTCAAGAGCGGCAGCGTCGTCGATGTCCAAGGAAAGACAGTGACGAGCGCGGTGGTCAACAACGTGTTCGTTGCCGAGACGACCGACAACCCAAAGAACCTGACCCTCAGGTCAGCTAAGGGCGGAACGAACGAATACCCGTTCCTCGGCGAGTAGGGCCGGCGCATTCTTGGGCGGGGGAACCGAGTTCAACACCCGGTCCCCGCCCGTGCCGCCCCCTCCATGTGATGTCATTGCGGGCAACATGAGACGTCGTACTGCTAGTCAGGCATCATGGGGCGAGGATGTCCTATTTGCGTTTTGCGTGGCCACGCTGGCGGTCTGGCTCCTCCAGCGGGCCTCGCCGCCGATAAATGCCTCCTGGTGGGTAACGGCGGCTCTGGTAACGGGTGGCCTCATCGCGTTCGCAACGGAGTTGGCACCCTGGCGAGTGCTTCTCGCAACGGCCGGACTCGGCGCGGTCGCTGTCCTTGGTGCTGCGGGAGCCGTGACTTCTTGGACCGTCATGGCCGGAGCGGCCGCCATGGCGACGTGGGCCCTGCTTAGTGAACGAACCCCGCCTCGGCGGAGGCCCTCTCGGCGCGACAGACGTCGTAACTCAAGCGCCCTAGCTCAGCTGGGGCTGGTATGCGCCGTGCTGACGATGGCGACGGTAGCAATCGTAATCGCGCCGAGGTAACTCCAGCGACGACGGTGCGGACCCGCTTATCGGGATCTAGCGGCTGCGGCGCCCGTCAGCATGGGCCGGACCAACGTCGTGCAGCCGACGAGCTCCCTCCCAGGGACTCGTGCGAGGGGCTAGGCAGCCGGGCGATCGGCGTCGCGCAGCACCTTCGTGACGACTGCGTGAGGTGACTTCCCGCTTGCCTCGGCAAGTCGCTCGAGCCGACGAGCGCCTTCACCTTTCACGCTCATGAGGATGCGCAGCGTGGTTCTGGGGCCACCCTCATGGTACTCGACGTAGGCGGGATCGCTCGCGGCGAGCAAGGCGTCGAAGTCGCCGCAGAACTGTCCGGCGGCGTAACCGCGTCCAACCGTGGGTTGGTACCCGTCTGGTACCTCTCGCCGGGGCGCTCTCAGTGCCTGAGAGAAGAAACCCCTGCAAATCCCAGAAGCCCTCTGCCGGACTCGAACCGGCGACCCCTTCCTTACCATGGAAGTGCTCTACCAACTGAGCTAAGAGGGCATTTGCAGGAACTTCCGGGGCTGTGATTCCCCACCGGCAACACCGGTCGAAGTTCTCGCGGTGACAAGCGTAGCGTGGCGGGCCCAGGACGGATGGGCCCGTCGCGTCAGGCGCGCGCCGTCCCGGCGAGCACGAGGCGCTCGAACTGGTCGAGCAGCTCGTCGGCGGGGTGTTCGAGGCGCAGCGCGTAGACACCCGGGCGATCGCAACGCATGACGCGCGCGTCGCCGCTCATCCGGACCCCCGTGGTGGGCTCGACGACGAACGCCACGAGCTCGTCGACCGCCAGCGGCCGCTCGGTCTCCACCAGCATCCCGGCGCCGGAGACGTCGACGGTCCGCCCGTCGACGGGGCCGCCGCGGGGCCGCGACAGCGTCAGATCACAGGTCATCCTCACGCGCGGCGAGGTCCGGCGGTTCGTCCGTGGGGCGGGACGCACACCATCATGGTGGCACGCAGGCCCAGTCCGCAAACCCGGCTCATCCCGCGACCGCGCCCAGGTTCCGCGCCACCGCGATGCCCGTCGAGAACCACCCGACGGCGACCAGCTCCGGATACCCGTCACCGGTGAGATCGACGAGCGCCGTCGTCTCGGAGGCGAAGATCGTGCGGATCCGCTGCTGGACGGCGAAGCCGTTGCGGCAGACGTCCCGCGTGATCTGCGCGGTGCCGAAGAAGTTCGACACCACCGCGTCGAGCCGGCCGTCGCGGTCGATGTCGCCGAATGTCGCCGCGTTGCTGCCGGGGACGTTGCCCTTGCGCACGAGCGAGCCCAGGACCGACCCATCGCCGCCGCGGCCACCGACCATCAGGCTGCCCTCGATCCCCGAGACGACGACGTCCGGAGAGCCGTCGCACGTGACGTCCGCGACGCGCAGCGCCTCGGCCACGCCCAGGAAGCTCCGCGACGGCCCGCGCGTGAACC
>JAEMSV010000066.1 GCA_016462625.1 Solirubrobacteraceae bacterium
TGGGACGCACCGCTCGCCACCCCGCGCAACCGGCGCACGATGGCGATGCTCGAGCGCAGCTCCTCCGGTCCCGGTCACGCGCAGGCGGTGTTCCAGGCCGCCATGTCCGCCGACGTGCGCGAGGTCCTGCCGCTCGTGCAGGCCCCCACGCGCGTGCTGCACCACCCCGGCCACGCCGCACCGGAGGCCTCGGCGCGGCACGTCGCGGCGCTCATCCCCAACGCGACGTTCCATCAGCTGCCGTCGTCCGAGCCGCACATGACGCTGGGCTCGTCGCAGGGGCCGCTGTTCGAGCAGCTCATCCTGGCCGCCGGCAACGGCACGGCCGTCGTGCGGACCGACCGGCAGCTGGCGACGATCCTGTTCACCGACATCGTCGGCTCGACCCAGCAGCTCATCGCGCACGGCGACGCCGCGTGGAGCGTGAAGCTCGAGCAGCACGAGCACCAGATCCGCGAGCAGGTCCACGAGAGCGGTGGCCGGCTGGTGAAGATGATCGGCGACGGCTCGCTGAGCATCTTCACGGCGCCCGCCGCCGCCGTCCGCTGTGCGGAGCAGATCTGCGAGACCGCGGGCGAGCTCGGCATCGAGGTGCGCGCGGGCCTGCACACGGGCGAGTGCGAGCGGCGCCACGGCGACATCAGCGGGCTGGCGGTGAACATCGCCGCGCGGGTCGCGGCGGCGGCAAAGCCCTCCGAGGTGCTGGTGTCCCAGACGGTCGCCGACCTCGTCATGGGTTCGGGCCTGAACTTCGCGCCACGGGGCGCCTACGAGCTGCGCGGCATGCCCGAGCGGTGGGAGCTGCTCGCGCTCAGCGGCGAGGACCTCGAGGCCGTGACCTTCGACCCGTCCCCCTGCCGGATGCACCGGGCCGACAAGCTGCGGATCGGCGCGGCGCGCCGGGCGCCCCAGCTCATGCGCCGCTTTCACCGCTGGGAGACGCAGAGCCTGCGCCGCCTGACGCGGGGCAGCAGCCCGAGCGCCACGTAGTGTTCGCCACGTAGTGTCCGAACCGGAATACGAGATCGACGCGCCGCTGATCGAGGAGGTCTTCCGCCTCACGAACTCGGACGAGCGAACGGCGCTGCCCCGCCACCGGCACGACCTCACGCGCGAGCAGGTCGAGACGGTCCAGCGGGCGCGCATCATCGTGGCGACGGCCGAGGTCGTGACCGACGTCGGGTACGCGGAGGCCTCGTCGAAGGCGATCATCGATCGCGCCGGGGTCTCGAGCAAGACCTTCTACGCGCTGTTCGGCGACAAGGAGTCGGCGTTCTTCGCGGGGTTCACCCTGCTCGACGGACCGCTCGTCGCGATCGCCCGCAACCCGCCGCACCCGGAGAACCCGCGGCAGACGACGCGCGACGGCATCGGCGCGTTTCTCCAGCAGCTGGCCGCCGCCCCGCTCTTCGCCCGGCTGCGGCTCGTCGAGGGGCCCGGCGCCGGCAAGCGGGCGATGCTCCGCGAGCACGAGATCTTCCAGGAGTTCGTCCGCGCGTTCGTCGTGGTCATCGAGGCGGCGCGCGAGAAGGATCCGCGGATCACGGTCCCGCCGAACGACGTCCTCATGCTCCTGATGGGCGGCATCCGCACGACGATCGCCCACCACCTGGTCGAACACAGCGCCGAGACCCTCCCTAGCCTCCAGCCGACGATCGTCGAATCGATCGAGCGCATCGTCTACGGCGCCGTCCCGGAGCTGCCGGGCGGCTGATGATTGGTTCCGCGACCGGGTGGTGCGGCCGCATCGGCCGGTCGCGGAACCAATCATCTAGCGTCCCGTCCATGGCCACCTCCCTCCCCGCCCGCGGCTGGGCCGCGCAGGCCGCCGACGCCGAGCTCGCCCCGATCAGCTTCGCGCGCCGCGCGCCGCACCCGCAGGACGTCGTCATCGACATCGAGTGGTGCGGGATCTGCCACTCCGACCTGCACACCGCGCGCAACGAGTGGCACAACACGGTCTACCCGGCGCTGCCCGGCCACGAGATCGTCGGCAAGGTGCGCGAAGTCGGCGCCGAGGTCGCGGGCTTCGCGGTGGGCGACACCGTGGGCGTGGGCTGCATCGTCGACTCGTGCCGCGAGTGCGCGTCCTGCAAGGAGGGCCAGGAGCAGTACTGCCCGCGGGGCACCTACACGTACAACTCGCCCGACCCCGACTTCGAGCACGCGACGTTCGGCGGCTACTCGAGCACGATCGTCGTCGACCAGCGCTTCGTCCTGAGCATCCCCGACACGCTGGACCCGGCCGCGGCCGCGCCGATCCTGTGCGCCGGGATCACGATGTGGTCGCCGCTCACGCTGTACGGCGCCGGGCACGGAACGAAGGTGGGCATCGCCGGCTTCGGCGGCCTCGGGTCGATGGGGATCAAGCTCGCGAAGGCGCTCGGCGCCGAGGTCGTCGCGATCACGCGCAGCGCCGCCAAGGCTGAGCACGCGCGCGCAGCGGGCGCCGACGACGTCCTCGTCTCGTCCGACCCGGCCGAGCTCAAGCGCTTCCGCGGCAAGCTCGACCTGATCGTCGACACCATCCCCGTCGGCCACCCCGTCGACCCGTACCTGAAGCTGCTGGGAACCGGCGGCGCGCTCGTCATCGTCGGCGCGATCGAGCCGCTGTCCGACGGCGTCGACGCGCGGCTGCTCGTCCAGCGCCGCCGCACGCTCACGGGCTCGCTGATCGGAGGCCTGCCCGAGACCCAGAAGCTCCTGGACTTCTGCGGCGCCCACGGGATCACCTCCGACATCGAGAAGATCCCCGTGACCGAGATCAACGCCGCGTACGAGCGCATGGCGGCGGGCCAGCTCGACTTCCGCTACGTCATCGACATGTCGACGCTCGCGCCATAGGGGAGGATGCCCGGCATGGAGCCCTCCCTCGAGGAGCTGCGCGCGCTCGTCCCGCCGCGCGGCCCCGCTGAACCCCGCATCGCCCCGGGCCGCCGGGCCGACATCGGCGCCCTGAACTGGATCGTCGCGGCGGTCGCCGGCCGCGTCGCCGGTACCGGCCCGATGAACATCTTCACCACGCTCGGGCGCCACCGGTCCCTCTTCCGGCGCTGGCTGATCTTCGCGGGCGCGCTGATGCCCGGCGGCAAGCTCCCGCGGGCCGACAGCGAGCTCGTCATCCTCCGCGTCGCCGTGAACACCGGCGCTGCGTACGAGTGGCACCAGCACGTGCTGCTCGGCCAGAAAGCCGGGCTGCCGGCCGACCGGATCGCGGCCGTCGTCGACGGACCGACCGCCGGTGGGTGGACCCCGCGGCAGGAGGCGCTGCTGCACTGCTGCGACGAGCTGCACGCCGTCCAGCTCCTCAGCGACGAGACGTGGGCCGAGCTCCGCGCCGCCGGCCTCTCCGACCGCGACCTCGTCGAGCTGCTGATGCTCGTCGGCGCATACGAGGGACTGGCGATGGCGCTGAACGGGCTCGGGGTACAGGTCGAACGTCCCCGCTAAACCACTCGACAGGAGCACGACATGGCAGAGCGACTTGACGGCACCGTGGCGCTGGTCACCGGCGCGAGCAGCGGGATCGGGGAGGCGACCGCGAAGGCACTCGCCTCACAGGGCGCCGCGGTCGCCCTCGCGGCGCGGCGCAAGGACCGGCTCGACGCGCTCGTCGGCGAGATCGAGAGCGCAGGCGGCAAGGCGCTCGCCATCGAGGCGGACGTCACCGACCGCGACCAGGCGACCGGCGCCGTGTCGACGACGGTCGAGCAGCTCGGGCGGCTCGACACGGTCATCAACAACGCGGGCGTCATGCTGCTCGGCCCGATCGTCGACGCGCCGGTCGAGGAGTGGGACCGCATGGTCGAGCTGAACCTCCAGGGCCTGCTCTACGTCGCCCACGCCGCGCTGCCGCACCTGCTCACCGCCGCCGAGGACGGGCCGCGCAAGGTCGCCGACCTCATCAACATCTCGTCGGTCGCGGGCCGCCAGGCCCGGGCCGGATCAGGCGTCTACAACCTGACCAAGCACGGCGTGGGCGCGTTCAGCGAATCGCTGCGCCAGGAGGTCACGCAGCGGCACGTGCGGGTCTCCCTCGTCGAGCCGGGCGCCGTCGCCACCGAGCTGACCGACCACCTGCGCCCCGAGATCAAGGAGGTCGTCGGCAAGCGCTTCGCCGGCATGGAGCGCCTCGAGTCCGAGGACATCGCCGACGCGATCGCCTACATCGTCACCCGCCGCCGGCACGTGGCCATCAACGAGGTGCTAATCCGCCCGACGGAGCAGCAGGGTTGAGCGGCACCGCCGCCCGCATCGCGCCGGTCCTGCGCGACGACACCGCGCGGGTCACGCCGCTCGAGCTGTTCTTCGACCTCGTCTTCGTCCTCGCGCTGACCCAGTGCACCGCGCTGATGGCGCACGAGCCGACGTGGGAGGGCCTGGCGAAGGGCCTGCTCGTCCTCGCGCTGCTGTGGTGGGCGTGGGTGGGCTACGCGTGGATGACGAGCGTCGTCGATCCCGAGGAGGGCGCTGTTCGGTTCGTGATGTTCGCGGCGATGGCGGCGCTGCTCGTCGTCGCGCTGTGCGTCCCCGAGGCGTTCAGCGAGCGCGCGCTGCTGTTCGCCGTCGCGTACGCGGGCGTGCGCGCCGCGCAGGTCGTCCTGCTCTACCTCGGCGGGCGCGAGGACCCGAAGATGCGCGCGGCGGTCAAGGGGCTCGCGGTGACCTCGGCGATCGGCAGCGCGCTGATCATCGGCGCGTCGTTCCTCGATCACGAGCTCCAGGGCGCGATCTGGCTCATCGCGCTGACGATCGACATCGGCGGCCCGCTCCTCTACGGCCAGGACGGCTGGCACATCTCGGCCGGCCACTTCGCCGAGCGGCACGGACTGATCCTGATCATCGCGCTCGGTGAGTCGATCGTCGCGATCGGCGTCGGTGCCGAGGGGATCGAGATCGGCGCCGGGGAGGTGACCGCGGCGGTGCTCGGCATGGCGATCGCGGCGGCCCTGTGGTGGCTGTACTTCGACGTCGTCGCCCTGGTCGCCGAGCGGCGGCTGGTGAACGCCGCCCCCGGCCGCGAGCAGAACACGATCGCGCGGGACTCGTTCTCCTACCTGCACCTGCCGATGATCGCGGGGATCGTGCTGTCGGCGCTGGGCCTGAAGAAGACGCTCGGGCACGTCGACGACGCGCTGAAGATCGAGATCGCGACGGCGCTGTTCGGCGGGATCGCCATGTACCTGCTCGCGCACGTCGCGTTCCGGTGGCGCAACGTCGGCCGGTTCAGCACGCAGCGGCTCGTCGTCGCCCTCGTGCTGCTCGCGCTCATCGCGGTGGGCACCGAGGTCGACGCGCTCGTGAGCATCGGGATCGTCGCCGCGGTCCTGTGGGCGCTGATCGCCTACGAGACCTGGCGCTTCGCCGACCTGCGCGACCGGCTGCGGCACGAGCACCACCACCCCGCATAGGGTCACCGTGTCCCGTTTCCACGAGGAAGGAGCCCAGTAATGGGTTATTCCGTCGTTCGCCGTGCCGCCGCCGTACTCGTCGTCGCCTGGGGGATCGCCGCCGCCGTCGCGGCGCCATCCGCTCAGGCGGCGTGGTCGCTGCCGAAGTACACGCCGATCACCGTCGAGGCCAAGAACCCCGCGACCGGGCAGTACCAGAGCAGTCCGGGAGGCCTGCTGGTCGGCAGCGCGCTCGACCCGGCCGTGTGGCCCGCCGGACTGCGCAAGACCACCTGGCTGCTCCGTCCGGCCAACGGCCTCCTGACGCCCAACTGTGGGGTCGACGCGGCCTCGACCTGGAGCAACAACAAGTGGCTGGGCAACCTCAGCCCGGCCCTGTTCATGTACACGACGCCGTTCGTCGACCTGTTCATCACCTTCCGCTGCGACGGGCATCTCGGGCCGTCCCACGCCACGTACAACGTCCTCGTCCCCGCAGGCACCATCGACGCCCGCCTCATCAACACGTGGTACTAGCGGTGCACAGCCGCGCGCAGCGCGGCGTATGACCGGATGAGGGCGGCGCGCTCGGCTGGGACTCGGCGGCCGTCGAGCTCGCAGCCCTCATCTGCGGCCGATCCTCCCACGCGCACCGTTCGGGACGACGAAGGTCCGGCAGATGCAGCAGGATGTGCCGATGCCCGACGGGGAACCGGACATCAAGCTGACCAGCATGTCGTACGTCGTCCTGGGCCTCGTCGCCCAGCTCAAGACGGCCACGCCGTACGACCTCAAGCGCGCCGTGGAGCTCACGGTGTCGAACTTCTGGCCCACGCCACACACGACGTTGTACGCCGAGCCCGCGCGGCTCGCGGGCGCCGGGTACCTCGAGGAGGACCAGGAGGAGGGCGGCCGGCGGCGCAAGAGCTACACGATCACGCCGAAGGGCCGTGCGGCGCTGGAGCAGTGGCTCGCCGACGAGGACGCCTCGCCACCCGTGATGTACGACGAGGGCATGTTGAAGGTCTTCTTCGGCGCCGATCCCGAACCGCTCGCGGCGCGCAAGCGCGAGTGGCACGCCCAGCAGCTCGCCACGCTGGAGACCTACCTCGAGGCCGTCCGGGCGAGCGGCGACCTGCCAGGCGCCGAGCGGGTCCTGGTGTTCGGCACCGCGCTGCACCGCGCGATGATCGAGCTGCAGAGCGCTGCGCTCGACTGACGTCTCGATAGCCTTCGGCGGACCAGACACCGGAGGCACCAGACATGTCCTCAACGGCCGCCACGTCCAATGGCGCCAGCGCCGCCACGAACGGGAAGCCCGCATCCGCGGCGCCGACCCCGATCGACACCGGCTCGAAGCTCATCGACAGCGCCCGGCTGGAGCGGCTCGCCGCCCTGGTCCGCACAGAAGGCCCGCGCGAGCCGCGCGAGGTCGAAGCGCCCTTCACGGGGAAGACGATCGGCACCGTGCCGATGAGCGATGAGGCCGACCTCGCCGCCGCGCTCGAGCGCGCCCGGACAGCTCAAGCGTCCTGGGCGAAGACGAGCTTCGAGGAGCGCAAGGCGATCCTCATGCGCTTCCACGACCTCGTCCTGAACCGTCAGGCCGAGGGGCTCGACCTCCTGCAGATCGAGGCCGGCAAGGCCCGCAAGCAGGCGTTCGAGGAGGTCATGGACACCGCGATCACCGCCCGCTACTACGCCAACACGGCGGAGAGGCACCTGCGGACCGAGCGCCGGCAGGGCGCGATCCCCGTCCTGACGCAGACCTGGCAGCACCACCACCCGGTCGGCGTCGTCGGGATCATCTCGCCGTGGAACTACCCGCTGACGCTCGCGATGAGCGACGCGGTGCCGGCGCTCATGGCCGGCAACGCGGTGATCCTCAAGCCCGACCAGCAGACGCCGTTCTGCGCGCTGTGGGGCGTCGAGCTCCTGCGCGAGGCGGGGCTTCCCGCGGACGTCTTCCAGGTCCTCACCGGCTCGGGCGCGCGCCTCGGCACACCGCTGATCGAGGGCAGCGACTTCATCATGTTCACCGGGTCGACCGCGACCGGCCGCACCGTCGCCGCGCAGGCCGGTGAGCAGCTGATCCCGTGCTCGATGGAGCTCGGCGGCAAGAACGCGATGATCGTCTGCGCCGACGCGAACATGGACCGCGTCATCGAAGGCGCCGAGCGCGCGCTGTTCGGCAACGCCGGCCAGCTCTGCATCTCGGTCGAGCGGCTGTTCGTGCACGCGAGCGTCGCCGACGAGTTCGTGCGGCGGATGTCGGAGCGTATCGGCGAGATGCGGCTGCTGACCGACCTCAGCTGGCAGGGTGACATGGGCTCGCTCATCTCCGAGACCCAGCTCGAGACGGTGCGCACGCACCTCGAGGACGCCACGGCGAAGGGCGCGCGGATCGTCGCCGGCGGGAAGGCGCGGCCCGACATCGGCCCGTACTTCCATGAGCCGACCCTCATCGACGGGACCGCCGAGGGCATGACGTGCTTCGCCGACGAGACCTTCGGCCCGCTCGTCTCGATCTACCGCTTCACCGACGAGGAGGACGCGATCGCGCGGGCCAACGACACGGCCTACGGGCTGAACGCGAGCGTGTGGACGCGGAACACCGACCGCGGCAAGGCGATCGCGGCACGGCTGCGCTCGGGCACCGTGAACGTCAACGAGGGCTACATCGCGACCTGGGGCTCGACCGACGCCCCGATGGGCGGCATGGGCGACTCCGGCCTGGGCCGCCGCCACGGCGCCGAGGGCATCAAGAAGTACACGGAGTCGCAGAGCATCGCGGTGCAGCGGCTCCTCCCGATCGCGCCGTTCGGGCCGCTGTCACCGCAGATGTGGGCGAAGGTGATGACGCTGAGCCTGAAGCTGCTCAAGCGCGCGCCCGGGATCAAGTAGTCGCGGAGAGCCAATCTCCGAGGACGCGCGTCACCTGCTGGCGCGCGTCGTTGTGCACGAAGTGCTCGGCGCGCTGGACGACCTCGATCCGCAGGTCGTTCTCCACGAACTCCCACGTCCCGTTCAGCGCGTCGATCAGCAGGAACTCGTCCTGCTCGCCGAAGATGCACAGCGTCGGGCACTTGATCTTCAGGTCGGTGCTCGGCGCCGGGTACGGCTCCGCCGGCCAGTTCGCGCCGTAGTAGTTCAGCGCCCCCTGGATCGACGTCATCTTCATCGCCTGGAGGTGCCGCGGCAGGTCCTTCGGCTCCTTCACCGACAGGATCAGCGCGAGCGCCAGCGGGGTCACCCGGGTCTGGACGTAGAACATCTTCTTCGCCATCTGCTCGGGCAGTGCGCGGTGTGCCGCGTCGGGCAGGCGGAACGCCTGGGCGTACTGCGCGGCCGCCTGCTGCTTCGGGTTCTGGAAGCGCTCCCGCTCGATCCCCCACGGGTGCGGGCAGTTGAGCACCGCCAGCCGCTCCACGAACTCCGGTGCTCCTCCCGCGAGGCCCCAGCAGGCGCCGCCGCCCCAGTCGTGGCCGATGAGGGTCGCGCGGTCGAAGCCGGCGTCCTTGATCACGTACGCGAGGTCGACCGCGAGCTCCTCGACGCGGTACTTCTCGACCTCGGTCGGCTTGTCGGACTTGTGGTAGCCGCGCATGTCGAGCGCGGCAACCGTGTAGTCGTTCATGAACGCCGCCATGAGGTGGCGCCACGTCCACCACCAGCCGGGGAAGCCATGCACGAACAGGAGCAGCTTGTCCCCCGTCCCCGCCTTGGCGTAGTGCAGGCGGACGTCGCCGTTCTGCACGTAGTGGAACGTCGCGGCGCGCTCGAGCTGGCGAACGGAGGATTCGGTGGTGAGCGCACGCGCCGTGCCCGTCACCGCCGTGTTCGCCAGCGCGAGCACGCCGGCTCCGGTCCCTGCGTCCCGGAGCAGCCGTCGTCTCGTACTGCGTCGCGTAACCATACGAGCCGTACTATACGACTCGCACTGTTCGCGTCAAGCCGGTTCAGCCGGCCAGCCGCTCCGGCGCGACGGCGAGCACCGCGGCGAACGCGCTGACCACCTGCGGATCGAACTGCGTGCCCGCGCAGCGGTTGAGCTCATCGAGCGCCGCCGCGACACTGCGGCCCTGCGAGTACGGACGATCCGACACCATCGCGTCGAAGGAGTCGCAGACGGCGATGATCCGCGCGCCGAGCGGGATCTCCTCACCGCGCAGGCCGTCGGGGTAGCCGTCGCCGTCCCAGCGCTCGTGGCTCGCGCGGACCAGCTCGCCGACCGACTGCATCCCCGGAGAGGCCGCGAGGATCCGCTGGCCGATGATCGTGTGCTGGCGCATCAGCTGCCACTCATCGTCGGTCAGCGGCCCCGGCTTGTGGAGGATCTCGTCGGGGACCGCGACCTTGCCGACGTCGTGGAGCTCGGCGCCGCGGATCACCGTGTCGAGCTCATCGTCGGCCAGGCCGAGCTGCACGCCGACCATCTGCACCAGCCGGGCGACGTCGCCGTTGTGCTCGTCGAGATCGGGCTCGGTCTCCCGCACGACCGCCAGCAGGAGGTCGCGAGCCTGGCGGCGGACCGGCTCGCGGCGCTCGGCCTTGCGGGCGTACATGCGCTGGTCGGCGAGCCGCAGCGCGTCCGCGGGCGCGGGCGCATCCGTGGGAATGGCCACGGAGCCCACCGACGCCGTGATCGCGAACCCGTCGCCATGCTCGCGCAGCGCCGAGCGGGCGTGGACGACCAGCGTGTCCGCCCCCGCGGTCGAGTACAGCGCGCAGAACTCGTCGCCCCCGAGCCGGTACGCGCGCCCGT
The DNA here is from genome assembly GCA_016462625.1 of Solirubrobacteraceae bacterium. Next base: position 10,156 of record JAEMSV010000066.1, read on the forward strand.
GTCCGGCGACCGCCTCGGCGAGCCGGTGGCCGAGCCGCTGCAGCAGCGCGTCGCCGGCCGCGTGGCCGAACGTGTCGTTGTAGGTCTTGAAGCCGTCGAGATCGAAGAACGCCAGCGTCGCGGGACCCTCTTCGGCACAGACGAGCTCCAGGTCCTCGATCAGGGCCCGGCGGTTCGGCAGCCCGGTGAGCGCGTCCGAGCGCGCCTCGGTGCGGCTCGCGCGCAGCAGCCCGAGCCGCTCGTTGTAGTCCAGCGACGCCCGCAGCCCGGCGATCAGCGTCGCCGCGCCCGCCAGGACCACCGTGATCGTCCCGAAGCTCCCCGTCAGGCCGGCCGCCACGAGCAGGCCGACGGACGCGAACGCGCAGATCGCGGGGAAGAGACCGTCGTGCCACGACGGCTCGGTGACGACGGATGCCTTGTCCTCCGGCATCCACGCCGCGAGCGCGACGAGGAGGAACGCGAGCGGCCACGCCGTGTCCAGGACGCCGAGCTCGACGTAGCTCCCGGCCGCCTCCTGCGAGGCGTAGACCACGTCGGCCACCGCGGCGACCACGATGCCGCCGCCCAGCACGCCGAGCTGCCGGCCCGGGCGCCAGCCGGTCACGCTGAACCGCACGGCCACGACCGCGAGCACGATGAGGCCGAGCGCCGGGTAGATCACGGCCTCGAGGATCTCGGCGCTGCCCTCGTAGGACTCGCGCAGGGGCTCGAGGACGAGCGCGGCGAGGAAGGCACCGGCCGTGGCACCCACCAGGATGCCGTCGAGCCACGCCATCCCACCCAGCTCCGACGTTCGGTCGCGGTGCAGCAACGCCAGCCCGGCGAAGAGCACGCCGTAGGCCGCGAGGTAGAGGACGTCGGAGGCCGACACGATCGGCCCGGAGCCGGCCGGCTCGACCTGGACGAACCAGAAGATGTCCGCCGCCACCCAGGCGACGACGCCGGTCGCGATCAGGATCCACGCCGGGCGGTCGACGGCGACGAGCGCCGGCCGCAGGCAGACGAGTCCGGCCGCGATGAGCGAGGTCGCGACGTACAGCCACGTGGGCGCGCCCACGTCCGGGCGCGCGAGAGCGACCGCGGCGTGCGCGGCGACCAAGAGGAATCCCGCCGCGAGACTCGCGCGGACCAGCATCCGGAGGCCCATCGCGACTCGCATCGGCGGTCGGCCGTCTCGGCTTGAGAGACGCGCGCGATTCCCCGACGCTCGTCGCCGGAATTCAGGTGCGGGCGACCACGCGGAGCGGAACGATCGCGGGACCCTGCAGGTGGCGCTCGCGGTCCCACGCCACGTCGCCGGCCGGCGCGAGCTCGGTCGTCGCGGCGAGCACGGTCTGCAGCAGCACCTTGGCCTGGCGGCGTGCGAGCCCGGCGCCGGGGCAGCGATGCGCGCCCGCCCCGAACGCGACGTGCGACGCGTCGCGGTCGACGTCGAACCGCTCCGGGTCGGGATGCGCGCCGGCGTCGCGGTTGGCGTGGTCCAGCCGGCACGCGACAAGCGCGCCCGCAGGCAGCGCGGTGCCGTCGACGGTCACGCCCTCCCCGGCGACCTTCCGCAGGACGAAGCGCAGCGGCGGGTCGCGGCGCAGCGCCTCCTCGACGGCGAGCGGCGCCTGCCCGGGCTCAGCACGGAGCCGGGCCTGCAGCTCGGGGTCGCCGGCGGTCGCCAGCAGGACGCCCGCGCTCAGCCGCGCGCTCGTGACGATCCCCGCGACCACCAGGAGCCGAACGAGGCTGCGGACCTCGCGGGGCCGGAGCTGCGCCTGCCCGCGCGCGCCGGTGACGACGATGCTGATCCCGTCGCCCATCGGGCACGACCGGCGCGAGGCCGCCCACTGCGCGACCGCGATGTTCAGCTCGGCGAAGACCGCGTGATCGGCGTCCTTCCCGTCGGCGACCTCCGCCACGGCGTCGCCGAAGCGCAGCAGATCGCCGGCGCGTTCCTGATCGATCCCGAGCTGCGCCGCGGTCGCCGCGGCCGCCAGCGGGCGGGCCAGCTCACGGACGGCGTCGCCCTGGCCGGCGGCGAGCATCGGCGCGAGGAGCTCCCGCGCGATCGCCGCGATCCGCTCGTCCGTGACCGCCGTGGCGCGAAGGGAAGCCGCGACCAGGCGCCGGACCACCGCGTGCTCGGGCGGGTCGGCGCCGATCAGCACGCGATCGAGATCGCCCATCGGCTCCGACGAGAACCGCGCCGGGTCCCCGAGGACCGCGCGCACCTCCGCGTCGGAGCGGACCTCCCACCAGCCCGTCCGTGGGTTGCGCTCGATCACGGCATGCAGGCTACGGGGCGGCCAAGTCTTCACACCGGGGTCACCGGACAGCAACGACCGGGCGGCGCCCGCCCTCCAGCCTCCGGGGCCCCAACCCAGGAGGCATCTCGATGCGTCTCGTCCCGGCGGCCCTCGCGGCCACCGTCGCCCTCGGCCTCACGGCCACTCCCGCATCCGCCGACACCCTGCTCAGCCGCGCGATCCTCCCGGCGGACGCCTACCAGGAGGGCCCGCCGTCCGGCGCTGCCGTCGCCCCGAACAACGGGGTCACGCCGCCGTTCCCGGGCCAGCCGATCCCGGGCTTCTCCGCCGTACTGAAGATCACGAACACGACGTTCTGGGCGATGCCCGACAACGGGTACGGGGCGAAGGGGAACTCGGCCGACTTCCTCCTGCGCCTGTACAAGATCCGCACGTCCCCGAAGACGATCTTCGGCGGCAGCGGCAAGGTCACCGTCCTCGACCGCGTCCAGCTCCGCGACCCGGACGGCAAGGTCCCGTTCCCCATCGCCCGTGAGGACCGCCTGCTGACCGGCGCGGACTTCGATCTCGAGTCGGTGCGCCTGGCGAAGGACGGCACCTTCTGGTTCGGCGAGGAGTTCGGCCCGTACCTCGTGCACGTCGACGCGACCGGCAAGGTCCTCGACGAGCCGATCCAGCTCCCTGGCGTCAAAGCGCCGCAGAACCACACGCTCGGCAGCGAGACCCCGAACCTCCCGGGCAGCCGCGGGTTCGAGGGCATGGCGCTGAGCAAGGACGGCACGAAGCTCCACCCGATCCTCGAGGGCGCGCTGACGACCGACCCCGACCCGCGCCGCCGCTGGGTCCGCGAGTTCGACCTCGCCACGAAGCAGTACACGGAGCGCTCGTGGCAGTACCGCACGGACGCGGACTTCCCCGGCGCGGTCATCGGCGACTTCACCGCGCTGGACCAGAACCGCTACCTCGCCATCGAGCGCGACGACTTCCAGGGCGCCGAGGCCCGGCAGAAGAAGATCTACCTCGTCGACCTGCGCAAGACAGACGCGGACGGCTACCTGAAGAAGACCCGGATCCTCGACCTGCTGAAGCTCGCCGACCCGTTCGGCGTGTCGCTGCCGGCGCGGCCGGGCGAGTTCGGCGTCGGCAGGCGGTTCTCGTTCCCGCTGCAGTCGGTGGAGAGCCTCGAGGTCATGAGCAGGGGCGTCCTGCTCATCGCCAACGACAACAACTACCCGGGCAGCGACGGCCGCTGGACGAGCCGGGACAAGCCGGACGACACCGAGCTCATCACGGTGTTCGCCCCGCGGCTGCTCCAGCCGTAGGCGCGTTTCCAGGACGCGGGTACCCGGTGTGAAAGTCTTGGCCGGGTGCCCGCGTCCCTCCGCCGTACCGCCTTCGCGCTGCTCGCTGTCGCGTTCGCGTTCGTCGCACTGCTCGCCGTCGCCTCACAGCTCAGCGACGACGAGCCGCCCAAGCTGACCCCCGGCAGCGGTGTTGCCACGGGCGAGAGCGACGACGAGGTCGACCCCCTCGCGTGGGACGCCGGCCGCGAGGGCGAGCTCGTCGCCGCGGCGCAGCGCGGGTTCGCGCACCCGCTCTACACGCTCGTCCCCGGCGGCGCGCTCGCGACCGCCGCGCGGGTGGCGCGGTATCGCCAGATGGTCGACGCGTTCGCGGACGAGGGCGGGATCGACGCCGATGACCTCGAGGCGCTCGTCTACGTCGAGAGCGCCGGCCGGCCCGCTGCTGCCGCCGACCCGCGGTACGTCGGCGCGACCGGCCTGACGCAGATCGTCGCGGAGACGGGCGAGAACCTGCTCGACATGCAGGTAGATCCCGCCGGCGCGCGCTCCCTCACCCGCCGGATCCGCCGGGCGGCCCGCCGGGGCGACGCCGAGGGCGTCCGCACCCTGGAGGCCCGCCGCCGCGTCGTCGACCAGCGCTTCGATCCGCCGCGGGCGCTGCAGGGCGCCGTGAAGTACCTCGAGTTCGCCCGCAAGGAGCTCGGCCGCGACGACCTCGCGATGGCCAGCTACCACGCGGGCGTCGGGAACATCCAGAACGTGCTGAAGGCCTACGACGGCGGGGACGACGTGTCGTACGCGCAGGTGTACTTCGACACGTCGCCGGTCCACAACGCCGAGGCCTACCGCAAGCTCGCCGCGCTCGGCGACGACTCCGCAACGTACCTCTGGCGGATCGGCGCGGCCAAGAGGATCATGCGCCTCTACCGCCACGATCGGGCGGAGCTGCGCCGCCAAGCGCGCCTGCAGACGGCGAAGAACTCGGCCGAGGAGGTCCTCTGGCCGCAGGGCTCGACCCGGCAGTTCCGGTCGGCCCGGCAGCTGCGCGCCGCCTACGAGGACGACACGCTGCGGCGCCTCCCGTCCACGCTGCTGCTGGACGAGGGCGTCCGGATCGACCCGCAGATGGGCGAGCTCGCACCCCAGATGCACCTCTCGCGCCGGCTGTACCGGGGCCTGAAGCCGGAGGCGCTGGCCGTCCTGGTGACGCTCGGCGCCGGCGTGCAGGAGATCGGCAAGCGCGGGCCGATCCGGGTGACGAGCACGGTCCGCGACCTGCCCTACCAGCAGATGCTCATCGGCGTGAACGGCCAGGCCACGCGCGAGTACAGCCTGCACACGACCGGCTACGCGTTCGACATCCTGCGCCGCTTCCGCAGCGAGAAGCAGGAGGCCGCGTTCTGGTTCATGCTCACGCGGCTGCAGGCGCTCGACATGATCGCCTGGCTGCCGGAGTTCGGTGCGATCCACGTCACCACCGGGAAGCGCGCGAAGGCCCTGATCCCGGTGCTCGACGCCGAGACCGAACGCGTCGCCGACGACTGACCCGTAATGGCGGCGCGGACGGCGTGTTGGAACGCCCATGCCCAACCGCTCGCTCATCGCCCTCACCGCGGCCGTCGGAGCCCTCGCCGCCGCGCCCGCCGCCTCCCACGCGGACATCTACTGCGTCAACACGACCGGCTGCCCGTTCGGCACGGTCCAACCCAGCGTCCAGGCCGCGCTCGACGCGTCGGAGGCGGACGGCAACAACGCCGACACGGTCTTCATCGGCGCGAAGGCCACGCCCTACGTGGGTCCATTCGAGTACAACGAAGGCGGAGGAGGTGGGAGGTTGTCGCTGATAGGCAGTGGAATCGGACAGACCATCCTGTCTTCCAACGGTGCAGGCGGGCACACCCTCTCCCTCGACCACCCCGACTCCGAGGTCAGGGACCTCACCCTGCGCACGGCGACGACCGGCCCGTTCAGCGCGCTCTGGCTGAACGGCGGCCGGGCCGACGGCGTCCGCATCCAGCAGATCGGCAGCGAGTTCTCCACGTCGGGCGTGAAGTTCCACGGTGCCGGCTCCGAGTTCGTCGACGGCGAGATCGACATGACCCAGGGGGTCGGCGTCGCGGCCGAGAACCCGAATCCCGTCAACGGCCTGCGGGTCGACCGCAGCGTCCTGACGGGCCGCAGCGGCGTCGACGTGAAGTCCGGGAACGCGCTGACGGTCGACCGCTCGGTGCTCGACACGACCCGGACCGTCGCGACATCCAGCGGCGCGTCGAGCGACCTGACGATCACGAACTCCGTGCTCCGGATGACGCCCACCGCGAACGACAGCGCCCTGGTCGCGTTCGGCACCAGCACGCTGACGGCCGTCCACCTGACCCTCCTCGGCTCCGGGACGTCCTACGCGGTCACCGCGAACGGCTCGTCCGCTGCGGCGACGGCGACCGCCACCGTGCGCAACTCGATCATCTCCGGCTTCCAACACGTCGGGGGATGTTCGGCCACGGACGCGGCGTCCGACGTGAAGGTCGTGATCCAGTACTCGGCGATCAACGGCGCGCCGGGGGTCACGACGCCCGGCTGCACCTACACCGCCGGCGCGGGCGTGCAGACGCTGACCCCGCAGTTCGCCGGCGGCGCGCCCGGCGCGGACCTCGCCGCGGCGGATCTCCGCCTGCGCGCGCCGTCGACGCTCATCGACGCCGGAGACGGCGGCGGGGTCCTCGCGACCGACTTCGCGGGGCTCTCCCGCCCTGTCGACGGTGACGGCGCGGGCGGCGCGAAGGTCGACCTCGGCGCGCTCGAGTACCGGCGGATCGCGCCGGTCCCCGCGCTCGCGGCCCCCGCGTCTGCGACCACCGGCGACCCGGTGGCCGTCAGCGCGGCCGGGACCACCGACGCCGACGGCGACACGCTCACCTACGCCTGGAGCTTTGGCGACGGCACCACCGCCACGGGCATAGACGCCACCCACGCCTACCCCGACGCCGGGCCGAAGACGATCACGCTCACCGTCACCGACGCGGGCGGCCGCACGGCCACGAAGACCGCATCGGTGCAGGTCGCCGCGCCTCCGGCACCTGCGCCCCCGCCCGCCATGCCGCAGGACCAGCCGGTGGCGCAGCCGCCGGACGGCGGCACGACGCCCGTCCCGCCCGCGAACACCGACGATCCGACGGCCGGCGACCGCGTCGCCCCGAAGCTCGGCGTGCTCCGCTTCGCCAAGGGGGCGAGGCTCCGGATCACCCTCAGCGAGCGCGCGAAGGTCACGGTCACCCTGCGCCGCGGGGGCAAGGGCAAGGCCGTGCGCATCACCCGGAAGCTGAAGGCCGGCACGACGAGGATCGCCCTCGGCAAGCGCCGGGCAGGGCGCTACACGGTGAAGGTCGTCGCCGTCGACACGGCGGGCAACCGCAGCGTCACGCGCTCGGGAAGGGTCCGGGTTCGCTGAGCTCACGGTCGAGGGCGGTGTCGGCGAACGACGCCGGGTCCTCGATCGGCTCGAGGTGGGTGAACACCACGGCCGGGTCGAATGCGGCGCGCAGCTGGCGCTCGAGCCGCTCGACCAGGTCGTGGCCCTCCTGCACCGACCACCCGCCGGGGACGAGGACGTGCAGCGAGATGAACGCGCGACGTCCTGCGCGGCGGGTGCGCAGCGCATGGAACTGCACCTGCTCGCCGGCGAAGCTGTCGAGCACCCGCTGGATCTCCGCGAGCTCCGCGGGATCGAGCGCCCGGTCCATCAGCCCGTCCGTCGCGCGGCGCACGAGCGCCACGCCCACGCGGATGATGTTCGCCGCCACGAACAGGGCGATGACCGGGTCGAGCCGCTCGATGCCGCTGACCGCCACCGCCGCGACGCCGATCACGACGCCGACGGACGTCCACACGTCCGTCATCAGATGCCGGCCGTTGGACTCGACCGCGAGCGACTGCTCGTCGCGGCCGGCGCTCAGCAGGATCCGCGCGACCACGAGATTCACGAGCGTTGCGACGAGCGAGATGGCGAGACCCAGGCCGACCGCGTCGAGCTCCTCAGGATTGAGCAGGCGCCCGATCGCCGCGTAGCAGATGGTCGCGGCCGCGATGAGGATCAGGGTCCCCTCGACACCCGCCGAGAGGTAGTCCGCCTTCTCGTGCCCGTAGGCGTGCTCCTCGTCCGGAGGACGGCCCGCCCAGTGGACGACGGCCAGCGCGACCACGGCCGCCGCCACGTTCACGAGCGACTCGGCGGCATCGGACAGGAGGCCGACCGATCCGGTGACGGCCCACGCGCCCGTCTTCAGGGCGATCGTGACGATCGCCGCAGCGATCGACAGCCAGATCAGGCGGATGAGACGGCGCTGGCGCGCCGCTGGATCGGCCGTGGGCATGAGCCCCGCCAGCCTAGGCGGCTCACAGACCGAAGGCGGCCGGTCCCCCGTAGTACGACGCCGCAGTGACCCACCAGAACACCTCTGAGCCCAGTCGGCTGACCGGCATCGGATTCTGGCCCGCGAGGCTCTGGTACACGGTCGCGAACGCGGTCCCGTCCGTCGTGCGCATCGCCAGGGTCTCGAGCTCCTGCGAGGCGAGGAAGGTGACGATGACCGTCATGTTCGTGGAACCGGCGACGATGTCCGTGGGCGTGAAGGTCAGGCGGCTGGGCGTGACCTGCAGGTTCGCGACGTTCGCGTTGCCGCCCAGGTCGAAGACACCCGGCACCGCCTTCGTCCCCGCCGTGAAGACCGCCTGCTCCTGCGCGGGCGAGACCCCCGTGATCTCCAGGCCGAAGACGGTGCTCGCCTGCATGTCGCCGCTGAAGGTGACCATCATCTGCTGCGCCATGAGGTCCGAGGCGTCGTCGACGAACAGGCTGGCGGCGCCGAAGCGCAGCTCCCGGACCGGATCGCGCCGGGCGTGGAAGGCCTTCAGCGCGGCGCCGGACTTGCCCTTCAGCGCGCGGGCGACGTAGGTGAAGGTGCGGTTGCGCGGCCGGTACCGCGGCGCGCTGAGCGTGAGCATCGCGACGTCCCGGCCCCGCGGGGCGCCGTCGATCACCAGCGCCGCATTGGGAGGTTCGGTGCCGAACCGCCCGCGCCAGCGCGACACGAAGGTCGCGGCGCGCTCGCTTCCGGCGGTCCGTCCTGGCCGGTCGGCGAAGGTCGAGACGCTCGGCGCGACGCCGCGCAGGGTCAGCCGGTAGGTCGCGTCACCGGTCTTCTGAAGCGTCCCGCCGTCGGTCTGCTGCACGAACAGCAGCGGCGCCGCCCCGGCGGACGCCGGGACGAGCAGGGCGAGCACGACACCGATCAGGGGGCAAAGCCGAAGCATCGCCCCGCTGATCGGAGAGGCGCGGCGTTACTTGAGCAGTTCGCGCACGGCCGCAGCCGTCGCGTCGGCGGTGATGCCGTACTTCTCGAGCAGCACCTCAGCCGGTGCGGACGCGCCGAACTTGTCGACCGCGATCTGCGCGTCGGAGTAGCGGTCCCAGCCCATGCTGATGCCCGCCTCCACGCTCACGGTCGGCAGGTCCACCGGCAGGACCTTCTGCTGGTAGGCCTCGTCCTGCGCCTCGAAGAGCTCCCACGAGGGCATCGAGACGACCTGCACCGGCACATCGAGCTTGGCCTGCGCCTCAAGGGCGGTGTGGACCTCGGCGCCGGTGCCGACGATCGTCGCGACCGGCCTCTTGCGCGGCTTCGACAGCACGTACGCGCCGCGCGCGAGATCCGCCGCCGGGGCGAGCTTCTTGCGGTCCAGCACCGGCAGGTTCTGCCGCGAGAGGATCAGGCAGGCCGGGCCCGACAGCTCCTCGAGGATCACGCGCCACGCCTCGGCGGTCTCGGTCGCGTCGGCGGGCCGCAGCACGGTGAGGTTCGGGATCGCCCTCAGCGCGGCGAGGTGCTCCACCGGCTGGTGGGTCGGGCCGTCCTCGCCGAGCGCGATCGAGTCGTGCGTCCACACCCAGGCGACCGGCAGGTCCTGCAGCGCGGAGAGGCGGACCGAGCCGCGCATGTAGTCGGCGAACTGCAGGAACGTCGAGCCGTACGGCCGCACGATCCCGCCGTGTGCCGCCAGGCCGTTGACCGCGCCCGCCATGCCGTGCTCGCGCACGCCCCAGAAGACGTTGCGGCCCGGCTTCTCCTTGGTGAAGCGCTCGGCGTTCGGGAACTCGGTCTTCGTCGACTCCGAGAGGTCCGCGGCGCCGCCGACCATCGTCGGGGTCAGCGACTCGAACGCGGCCATCGCCTTCTGGCCGGCCGAGCGGGTCGCGATCGCCTTGTCGCCCCAATCGATGTCGGCCAGCGCGGCGCCGACGCCCGGCAGCGGCTTGCCCGCCCACGCGGCGTCCCACTCCTTGGCGAGCTCCTCGTTGCCGTCGCGCCAAGCGCGGAAGCGCTCCTCCCAGGCCGTGCGCAGCTCGGTGCCCTTCTCCTGCGCGCTGAACGCCGCGTAGACCTCGTCCGGGACGTGGAACTTCTTCTCGGGGTCGAGCCCGAGCGCCTCCTTCGCGGCCTTGACCTCGTCGTCGCCGAGCGGCGCGCCGTGGGCCTTGCTCGTGCCCTGCTTGTTGGGGGCCGGGTAGCCGATGACCGTCTTGACCCGGATGAGCGACGGGCGCTCCTCGTCGTCGCGCGCCTTCTCGATGGCCGAGCGCAGCGCCGCGACGTCGTTGACATCCTCGACGATCGATACGTCCCAGCCGTACGCCTCGAAGCGCTTGCCGACGTCCTCGCTGGAGAAGGAGAGCTCCGTCGGGCCGTCGAGCGAGATGTCGTTGTCGTCGTAGAGGTAGACGAGCTTGCCGAGGCCCTTCTGCCCCGCGATCGACGCCGCCTCCGAGGCGATGCCCTCCATCAGGTCGCCGTCCGAGCAGATCGCGTAGGTGTGGTGGTTCTGCACCTCCGCGCCGAACTTGTCGCGCAGGTACGCCTCGGCCATGGCCATGCCGACGCCGTTGGCGAAGCCCTGACCGAGCGGGCCCGTGGTGACCTCGACGCCGGGCGTCACGTGCTGCGTGTCGCGCTCGGGGTGGCCCGGCGTGAGCGAGCCCCACTGCCGGAACTTCTTCAGCTGGTCGAGCGGCAGGTCATAGCCCGAAAGGTGGAGTGCCGCATAGATCCAGGCCGAGCCGTGGCCCGCCGACAGGACGAAGCGATCGCGGTCCGGCCACGCCGGATCACGCGGATCATGGTTGAGGATCTCGCGGTAGAGGACGTACGCCGCGGGAGCCATGGCCATGGGCATGCCCGGGTGTCCCGAGTTCGCCTGCTGCACGATGTCCATGGCCAGCGCACGGACGGTGTCGATGGACAGGCGCTCGATGTCGGAGGAGGAGGAGACGGCGGAAGGCGACATAGGCCCGTAGTATCGCTGTCAATGCCCGACTACCTCACACACGCCTTCGTGGAGATCCCCAAGGGATCCCGCAACAAGTACGAGTGGGATGACGAGCTGCAGGCCATCAAGCTTGATCGGTTCCTCTTCTCCTCGGTCGTCTACCCAACGGACTACGGCTTCATCAAGGACACGCTGGGTGCAGACGGCGATCCGCTCGACGCGATGGTGTGCGTCAGCGAGCCGACGTTCCCCGGCTGCGTCATCCCGGTCAAGGTCATCGGACTCTTCCGCATGACCGATGACGGCGAGCAGGACGACAAGGTCCTCTGCGTGCCCGTCAAGGACCCCAACTGGAACCACCTGGAGACCGTCGAGGACCTCCCCTCGCAGCTCCGGGAGGAGATCTCGCACTTCTTCGCGATCTACAAGGGTCCTGAGGGCAAGATCGTCGACGTCCACGGCTGGTCCTCGCGCGAGGACGCGTGGAAGGAGATCGAGATCTCGATCGAGCGCTTCCAGGCCGCACAGGACGCCGCCAAGGCGTAGGGCCGCCGTGCGCGAGTTCGAGGACTTCCCCTATCCGGTCTCCTACCGGGACTGGGAGGGTCTGCGGCTCGCGCACGTGGATTCAGATCCCGCCCACCCCAGCGACCGTCCCGCCGTGCTGTTCGTGCACGGCGAGCCGACCTGGTCCTACCTGTGGCGCAAGGTCATCGGGCCGGTCCACGCGGCCGGCTTCCGCTGCATCGCGCCAGACCACGCCGGGTTCGGCCGCTCGGACAAGCCGGCCGACGTCGAGTGGTACTCGTACGACCGCCACACGGCGGCGCTGAGCGCACTCGTCGACGAGCTCGAGCTGCGCGACGCCACGATCGTCGTCCATGACTGGGGCGGCCCCATCGGGCTGCGCGTGTTCGCCGAGCGCCCGGATGCGTTCTCGCGCGCCGTGATCCTCGACACCGGCCTGTTCACCGGCCACCAGAAGATGACCGACGCGTGGATGGC
>JAEMSV010000183.1 GCA_016462625.1 Solirubrobacteraceae bacterium
GCCGCCGCGACGTCCGCGATGGCGGTCGCCTGCGGGACGCCGATGCCGAGCACGCCGCGCGTCGTGCACGCCGCGCCGGGGCCGACGCCCACGAGCACGCCGGCCGCGCCGGTGCGCATGAGGTGCAGACCCGTGTGGTAGCTGGCACAGCCGCCGGCCACGACCGGGACGCCGACCTCGCGGATGAACTCCTTGAGGTTCAGCGGCGGGCGATCGGTGTCCTCGGAGACGTGCTCGGCCGAGACCACGGTGCCCTGGATCACGAGGATGTCGAGACCGGCGTCGAGCGCCAGCTCGTAGTACTTGCGGACCTTCTGGGGAGTCAGCGACGCGGCGACGACGACGCCCTGCTCCTTGATCTCCGCGACGCGCTGGGAGATGAGCTCCGGGATGACGGGCGACTGGTAGATCGCCTGCATCTCGCGGGTGGCCTCCTCCTTGGGCAGCTTCGCGATCCGCTGCAGCAGCTCGTCGGCGTTCTCGTAGCGCGTCCAGACGCCCTCGAGATTCAGGACCGCAAGACCGCCGAGCTTGCCGATGATGCCTGCCGTCTGCGGGGATACGACCCCGTCCATGGCGGAAGCGAGGAGCGGGAGCTCGAAGCGGTAGTCACCGAGCTTCCACGAGATGTCGACGTCGTCGGGGTCGCGCGTCCGCCGGGACGGAACAATCGCGATGTCGTCGAATCCGTATGCGCGGCGGGCCTTCTTGCCGCGACCAATCTCTACTTCCATTGGGCGATCCTAGGCGTCGGGACGGACGAAAAGACCCCGCGCAGGCGGGGTCCCGGAGAGGAGAAACGCGCAGTTTGCGAGGACTCGTGCACGTCTGATCCAGGGTACCAGCGAAAGTTATGACCCCCGCGGCCGGGAGCATGCCGGTCAGACGGCGCGGGCCAGCTTGCGGCGCTTGTCGCGCTTCGCGGCGTACATCCGCTCGTCGGCGACGCGCAGCGCCGCCTCCGGCGCCGATTCGTCGTCCGGCCAGACGGCGATGCCAATGCTCGCGGTGACGCCGCCGTCGAGCGTGGTCTCGGCCAGCACTTCCGCCCGATCTGTGAGGTCGACGCCGGGTGCCGACACGACGCAGAACTCGTCCCCGCCCAGTCGGTAGGCGCGACCGTCGTCCCCGGCCGCCTGTTCCAGGACGCGGGCGAAGTCCGCGAGGAGGACATCCCCCGCCGCGTGGCCGTGGGTGTCGTTGTACGCCTTGAACCCGTCGAGGTCGCACAGGATCATCTGCACGGGACCCCCATGCAGCTCCTGGAGGTCGGCGTCCAGTGAGCGCCGGTTCAGCAGGCCGGTGAGCGAGTCCTCTCCCGCCATCCGCTCGAGGCGCGCGGCGTGTCGGCGGCCGACCGCTGCGATCTGGCGGTGGGCGCGCGTCGCGAGGATGACCAGGCTGAGGATCGCCAGCACCAGGACGACCGCGCTGCCGATCCGAGTCTGCCGCCGGGCCGCCTCGCGACGCGCCTGCTGGTCGGTGCGAATGGTGTCCGTCAGGCGTTCGATCTCCCCACCCGCTTCACGCAGCCCGCCGAGGAGCGAGGCCACGGAGACGCGGATGCCCGCGGACGACTCGATCAGTGCCTGCAGCCGCTCGACCTGCGGATCCCCAGGCAGGATCTCAGCGAGCTCGTCGGCGTGCATCGCGAGGACGCCTGCCTGGACGCCGACCGCCACGGTCAACGCACTCTGCCCCCGCTCGCCGCGATCATTGAGCCAGATCGCCGCCCCGAGGCGCACGGATGTCCCCATGTTGTCGGCGATCTGCTCGGCCTTCGCCTCAGCGCGGCTCGCGCGCTCCTCGCGGGTGTGGAGCTCTTCGAGCATCAGCCAGGCCAGCACGCCGACGATGACGGGCGCCACCAACCACAGCCAGCGCTGCGGCGTGCGGAAGATGTCGCGTCCGGCGCCCATCCAGCGAGTGTCGGCGGGATGGACACGCCGGGCGAGCGTCCCCGGGCGTCCATAGACACATGGACACCGCTGTCAGGACGCGTCGTCGCCCGCGACCTGTCGTACCAGCGCGAGCAGCTCCTCCACCGGCTTGCCGGTCACCCCGGCGACGTAACAGCACAGCGGCGCAGCGATCCGCTCCGAACTGTGCGCGGCGACAGCGGCCAGATCCAGCAGCTGGCCCATCTGCTCCTCCGTCGGCGGCGGCGCACCGGCCGCCGCCGCGAAGGCGTTGACGAACTCCTCGGCGGTCATGCCGCCGAGCGTATTACGCGGACTCGTGCGCGAGCGACGGAGCGGCCGACTCCGCGGGCGAGCGCAGGTACACGGCCCACGTCACGGCGGCGAAGAAGAAGTACGCGCCGACGAAGACCCACAGCGCAGGCACGGACCAGTCCGAGTTGGCCTGGGCGACCGCGAGCTTCTCCGCGGGCGTCTCGGCGGCCTTGACGAGCGCCGACACCCCGAGGCTCGCCTCGCGCAGCACGACCTGAATCAGGAAGCCGCCGAACGCGCCCACCGCGCCGGCGATGCCGATGACCGCAGCAGCCTGGCGCTTGAAGTCGACCTTCGTGGCTTCCTCCGGCACACCCTTGCGCGCGGCCTCTTCCTTGCCGAGCCGGTTGAAGATCGTAGGGATCATCCGATAGGTCGAGCCGTTACCGATGCCGGCGAGCAGGAAGACGAACATGAAGGAGACGAAGAACAGCGGGAAGCTGTGGCTGTTCACGCCGGCGATCCCGCTGATCGTGGCGAGCACCATGAGCAGGAACACCGCGAGCGTCACGCGCTCGCCGCCCAGTTTGTCCGACATCCAGCCGCCGAGCGGCCGCGCGACCGACCCGATGAGCGCGCCCATGAAGCCGAGGCCGGCGAGGTACGTCGCGATGAACGGGTGCTGGCCCAGGAACTCCGGGAACGTGTTCTTGATGACGAGCGGCAACGCGAACGAGAAGCCGATGAACGTGCCGAACGTGCCGATGTAGAGCAGCGACATGATCCACGTGTGCTTCTCGCGGACGGCGACGGCGTACGACTTCGTGTCCGACTTCGCGTCGCGGATGCTGTCCATGTAGAAGAACGCGCAGAGCGCGGCGATCACGATGAACGGAATCCACATGAGGCCGGCGTACGCCAGGTTCACCTCGTGGATCGGGTTCTTCACGGCGGCGGCGGGGACGCCGACGATGATCACCAGCGGCACGAGCAGCTGGGTGATGGCGACACCGAGGTTGCCGCCGGCGGCGTTCAAGCCGAGCGCGAAGCCCTTCTTCGACTCGGGGTAGAAGAACGAGATGTTCGCCATGGACGAGCTGAAGTTGCCGCCACCGAGACCGGCCGTGGCCGCACAGGCGAGCAGAATCCAGAACTGCGAGTCGGCCGGCTGATCGGCGAGCCACCCGCTCGGCACGACGACAGCCACCAGCAGCGCCGGGATCAGGAGCAGCGATGCGCTGATGGTGGTCCACAACCGCCCGCCGAAGCGCGGGACCGCGAACGTGTACGGGATCCGCAGCGCGGAGCCCACAAGATTCGGCACCGCCGTCAGCCAGAACGTCTGGGAGAGCGTGAGCTCGATCCCGACGTTGCCCAGGTTGATGACGATGATGGTCCAGAGAACCCAGATGCTGAAGCCGAGGTTCTCGGCCAAGATGCTGAACCCGAGGTTCTTCCGGGCGATCGTCTTGCCCTCACGTTCCCAGAACGCCTCGTCGTCCGGGGTCCAATCATCGATCCACCGGCCTCGCGTCAACGCACTCATCGCAGTCCTCCGCAGTCAGTCATGGGTGATGACCGGGAGACTGCGCGACGCCCGTGTCCGCCCAATGCACACGGGGTGTCGACTTCGTGACGAGTTTGTTGCGAGTCCGTGTCGACGACGGCGTGTCTACTCCAGACCGAGGCGCATTGACCGACGCTCAGCTCGCGCGTACCCTCCCGCGCCATGCTTCTAGATCGACTGTTCGCTCGAGGCTCGCTGTGCGCCGCGCTGGCCCTGCTCTCGCTGACGTTCGCCGCGCCGGCATCCGGATGGCAAATGGTCCGCACGGGAACCGTCACACCGCCCGCGGGGCTTCCGGGAGCAGGCGCGAACGCGTTCGGCTCACGCGTCGCGCTGTCAGCGGACGGCTCGACGCTGATCGTCGGCGAGCCGGGCGCCGACCGCGTGATCGCATTCGCGCGCACCGAGAGCGGATGGACGCACGAGGGGACGCTGCAGGGTCCCCCCGGTCAGGACTTCGGCGGTTCACGGCTGGCACTGACGCGTGACCGGTCGGTCGCCGTGATCGCAACGGGGGATGGCGCGCTGGTGTTCACCCGGACGGCGGGCTCGTGGACGCAGACCGCGCAGCTCGGAGCAGGAACTGTGACTGACGTCGATGTATCCGGCGACGGCACGCGAGCGGTCGTCGGCGCGAAGATCTTCGACCGACAGGGCGCCGGGTGGACCGCCGGGACCACCGTCACCGGGTTGAACCTGATCGGCTCCGGGACGTTCGGCGGCGGGGCCGCGATCTCCGACGACGGGCAGGTCGTCGTCATGAACGGCCCTCCGTCGGTCAACGGCCAGGGGAACCTCTGGACGTTCCTGCCGGGGCCTGGCGGCACGTGGCCGGAAATGGGCGGGCCGCTGCCCGAGCCGACGCAGTCGATGGCGCTGACTCCTGACGGTCAGACACTGATCAACGCCGGCCGGGTGCTGGAGCGCTCCGGTTCGTCGTGGACGTTCCGTGGTGATCTGCGCACGCTGATCACCGGCGCCTCGTACGACCTGGGCGGGGCGGTGACGATCTCCGATGACGGCAAGGTGATGCTCGCCGGCGGAGGGAGCACGCAGAGCGGGACCTGGCTGTTCGTGCGCGAGCCCGACAAAGCGTGGCAGCAGCCGGGCCCGATCGCCAACCCAGACGATGCGCGTGGCGGCTTGAGCCTGACCGGCGATGGAAGCACCGCGGTAATCGGCAACCCGGAAGCCGCCGACGCGGACGGCAACGACGGCGTCGGCGAGGTCGTGGTGCTCGAGCTGCGGCCCGGAAACCCTGACGACGGACGGGGTGGTGGCGGCGCTGGTGGCGGTGGCGGCGGCGCTGGTGGCGGTGGCGGTGGCGCTGAGCAGCCAGGCCCCGCCGACCCAGCGCCGAAGCCCGCGGACTCGGGCCCGCCGAGCGGTCAGGGCGGTGGCTCGCTGGCGGGCGGCGTGACCACCGGCCAGGTGGCGAAGATGCTCGGTCCAAGCGCGGTGCGACGGAACGCCCGGACTCTGATCCAGCGTGGGTTCTCGTTCGCCGTGACCGCCCCAGCGGCCGGGCGGCTTCAGATCAGATGGCTGGCCGGCCCCAGCGGGAAGAGCGAGACGGTGCTGGCATCCGGTCAGCGGACGTTCGCCAACCCGGGCACGGCGAAGGTGACGATGAAGCTGACGCGCGCGGGCCGGACGGCGGTCCGCCGCGGCAAAAAGCTGAAGGTCACGGTCAGTGGAGTGTTCTCGCCCGCGAACGGCGGCACGGTAGTGACCGCTTCGCAAAAGGCGACGATGGCTCGATGACCATCGCCGACGCTTCCCGGTAACTACACAGCGACCGGAACGCGCTCCCGCGTGCGCGCGTGGAGCGTCACCCGCGCGCCGCGCTCGGGCGTCACGGTGATGTGCCGCCGGGCCGTCCGCTCCGGCGTGCCGCCGCCGCTCAGCGT
>JAEMSV010000355.1 GCA_016462625.1 Solirubrobacteraceae bacterium
GCGGTGTCGTTGCCCATCGAGCCGAGCGGCTCCTCGCCCTTGGCGGCCATCGGCGCGATGAGGACGCGCAGGTCCTCCTGCGTGTAGCCAAAGGCCAGCTGGCGGATCGGGGTCGGCTCGACGCCGGTCATGGTCGGCTGCACCGGCTCGAGATCGCCGAAGTGCACCGTCTGCGCGTCGTGCCACTCGCCGTACGGCTGCTGCTTTGCGACCTCGGCCTTGACCTCCTCGTCCTCCACGATGCGGTGGCGGAGCAGGTCGACGAGGAACAGCTTGCCCGGCTGCAGGCGGCCGAGGCGCTTGACGTTGTCCGGCTTGATGCCGAGCAGGCCCGCCTCGGAGCCGAGCACGACGAGGCCGTCGTGCGTCTCGACCCAGCGGCCGGGACGCAGGCCGTTGCGGTCCAGCGTCGCGCCGACGACGTCGCCGTCGGTGAAGCAGACCGCCGCGGGGCCGTCCCACGGCTCCATGAGACACGAGTGGTAGGCGTAGAAGCCGGTCAGATGCTCGGGCAGGTCGTCGCGGTTCGCGAAGGCCTCCGGGATCATCATCATCACCGCGTGCGGCAATGACCGGCCGCCGAGCAGGAGCAGCTCGAGGACGTTGTCGAACGTCGCCGAGTCCGAGCCGTCGGGGCGCACGACCGGCATGACCTTCTGGAGGTCCGCGCCGAGGAGCGCGCTCTGCAGCTGGCTCTCGCGGGCGCGCATCCAGTTGATGTTGCCGCGCAGCGTGTTGATCTCGCCGTTGTGCGCGATGACGCGGAACGGGTGCGCGAGCTCCCAGCTCGGGAAGGTGTTCGTCGAGAACCGCGAGTGCACCAGGCACATCGCGCTCGTGAACTTCTCGTCCAGCAGATCCGGGAAGAAGTTCCGGACCTGATGGCTGATGAGCATGCCCTTGTAGTTGATCGTCTTCGACGAGAACGAGACGACGTAGAAGTCGGGGCCCGACGCCAGCTCGCAGATGCGGCGGATGACGTAGAGCTTGCGCTCGAACGCCTCGCGGTCCTGCGCGAAGCCCGGGCCGGCCTCCACGAAGAGCTGCTTCATGTACGGGCGCGTCTCGTTCGCCGTGTCGCCGACGTGCGCGGTATCGACCGGGATGTCGCGCCAGCCCAGGACGTGCTGGCCCTCGACCCGCGTGTTCAGCTCGAGCAGGTGCTCCTGCTTCGTGCGGATCGCCGGGTCCTGCGAGAGGAAGCACATCGCCACGCCGTACTGGCCGACGGGCGGGAGCTCGAAGTCCACGACGGT
This sequence comes from Solirubrobacteraceae bacterium, assembly GCA_016462625.1. Next base: position 1,257 of record JAEMSV010000355.1, read on the forward strand.
CCGCAGGAACGCGTCGGGCATCTGGGTGAGGATGCCCGCGCCGTCGCCGGTGCGGACGTCCGCGCCCTCGGCACCGCGATGCTCGAGATTCTCCAGCGCCCGCAGGGCCTTCTCGACCACGTCGCGCGTGGGGACGTTGTCGAGCTTGGCGACCAGTGCGACGCCGCACGCGTCGTGCTCGTAGCTAGGGTCGTAGAGGCCGTCGGCCTTTGGCGGCAAGATCTGCGAAGTCATGGGCGTGCCCTCGGGCGGAAAAACGGCACTTGAGGCGGAACGGGAAGGGTATCAGTGCAACGGT
>JAEMSV010000067.1 GCA_016462625.1 Solirubrobacteraceae bacterium
CCGAATCGCTCAACGCCGCGATGGCCGCGACCATCGCGCTCTACGAGGTCACCCGTCGTCCATAGGATTCCGCCCCGCATGGCTGTCACCGATCGCATCGCCGAGATTCAGACCGAGGCCGAAGAGGCCATCGCCGCGGCCGGCTCCACCGCCGAGCTGGAGGAGCTGCGCGTGCGCTTCCTTGGGCGCAAGGCCGAGCTGCCCAACCTGCTCCGCACCGTGTCGGAGCTCCCGCCCGAGCAGCGCGGCGCGGTCGGCAAGGCGGCGAACATCGCCCGGCAGGCGCTCGAGGGCCAGATCTCCGGCCGTGAACAGGCCCTGGCGGGCGCGGAGCTGGAGGCCCAGCTCGAGCGCGACCGCGTCGACATCACGCTTCCGGGCACACCCGCCCAGCCGGTCGGTTCCCTGCACGTCCTGCACCAGACGTGGCGGGAGATCGAGGACGTGTTCCTCGGGCTCGGCTTCACGGTGCTCGACGGCCCCGAGGTCGAGACGGTCCACTACAACTTCGACGCACTGAACCACGACCCCGCACATCCCGCGCGGGCGTGGACGGACACCTTCTACGTCGCCGACGACGTCGTCCTGCGCACGCACACCTCGCCGATGCAGGTCCGCGCGATGGAGCAGCACCCGCCGCCGCTGTACGTCGTGATCCCCGGGCGCGTGTACCGGCGCGACCACGACGCCACGCACCTGCCGCAGTTCCATCAGGTCGAGGGGCTCGCCGTCGACGAGGACATCACGCTCGCCGACTTGAAGGGCACGCTGCTGAGCTTCGCCCGGACGATCTTCGGCGACGAGCGGGAGATCCGGCTGCGGCCGCACTTCTTCCCGTTCACCGAGCCAAGCGTGGAGATCGACGTCTCCTGCTCGAACTGCAAGGGCGGCACCCTGAAGGACGGCTCGCGCTGTCCGGTCTGCAAGGGCACGACATGGCTGGAGATCCTCGGTGCGGGTCTCGTCGACCCCAACGTGCTGCGCGCGGTTGGCAACGACGCCTATGACCCGGACACGGTCAGCGGGTTCGCGTTCGGCATGGGCATCGAACGGATCGCGATGCTCAAGCACGGGATCCCCGACCTGCGGCTCTACATCGAAAACGACGTGCGGTTCCTGGAGCAGTTCGGATGAGACTCCCCCTGGCCTGGCTCTCCGAGTACGTGCTCCCCGGGATGGGGACACACGAGCTCGCCGACGCGCTGAGCGCGACCGGCACCGAGGTCGAGGGCATCGATCGCTTCGGCATCGGCATCGACGGCTTCGAGCACCTCGTCGTCGGCAAGATCCTCACCGCCGAGCAGCACCCCGACGCCGACCGGCTGAAGGTCACGACCGTCGACGTCGGCGACAGCGAGCCCGCGCAGATCGTCTGCGGCGCGCCGAATGTGGCGGCCGGCCAGACCGTCGCGGTCGCGCGGCCCGGCACGGTCATGCCCGACGGCACGAAACTGAAGAAGGCCAAGCTCCGCGGGGTCGAGTCGCAGGGCATGATCGTCTCCGAGAAGGAGCTCGGGCTGGGCGACGACCACAGCGGGATCCTGGTCTTCCCCGATGACGTCGCCGTGGCGGGGACGCTGGTCGCCGAGCTCTTCGAGGTCAGCACCGACGTGCTGACGCTGGAGCTCACCCCGAACCGGCCTGACTGCCTCGGTGTCTACGGGATGGCGCGCGAGGTCCACGCTGCGACGGGCGCGCCGATCAAGCCGGCGCCGTGGCGCGAGATCGAGCTTCCGCCCGTCGGCGAGGTCGACGGCGTGACGATCGACGTCCAGGTCCCCGAGCTCTGCCCGCGGTTCACCGCGATCGTCTACGACGACGTCCAGATCGGGCCGTCGCCGCTCTGGCTGAAGGCGCGGCTCGCCGCGGCCGGCCAGCGGTCGATCAACAACGTCGTCGACATCACGAACTACGCGATGCTCCTCACCGGGCAGCCGCTGCACGCGTTCGACCTCGACCAGATCGCCGGCGGGACGCTCGTCGTCCGGCGCGCGAAGGACGGCGAGAAGATCACGACCCTCGACGACGAGGTCCGCACGCTCGACGCGGAGATGGTTGTCATCGACGACGCCGAGGGGCCGACGTCGATCGCGGGCGTCATGGGCGGCTCGCGGTCGGAGGTCAGCGACTCGACGACCCGCGTCCTGATGGAGGTCGCGTCGTGGATCGGCCCGAACATCAACCGCACGACGTGGGAGCTCGCGCTCCGCACCGAGGCCTCGACGCGCTTCGCCAAGGGCTTGGCGCCCGAGCAGACGCTCGACGCGCAGGCGATCGCGCAGCAGCTGATGATCGAGCTGGCCGGGGCGAGCCCGCGGCCGGTGCTGATCGACGTCGGCGGCGCGGGCGCGGACCCGCAGGTCATCCGGCTGCGCAGCGCGCGGGTCAGCCAGCTCCTCGGCACGGACATCCCGATTCAGCGCCAGGAGGCGATCCTTCGCTCGCTGGAGTTCGACGTCGCGCCGGCCGACGACGGGCTCGACGTCACCGTCCCGGCGTTCCGGCGGCTCGACGTCACGCGCGAGGCCGACCTCGTCGAAGAGGTTGCACGCATCGACGGCATGGACAACCTGCCCGCCACGCTGCCCGCGCGGCGGGGCGCATCCGGGCGGCTCAGCCCGGCGCAGAAGCTGCGGCGCCGTGCCGAGGACACGCTCGTCGGCCGCGGCCTGCGCGGCGTCATGGGGTGGAGCTTCACGAACGCGGGGGTGTTCGATCGGCTGCGGCTGCCCGAGGACGATCCGCGGCGCCGGGCGGTCGCGCTCGCGAACCCGATGAGCGAGGACCACGCGCTGCTGCGCACGAACCTCGTCGCGTCGCTGCTCGACGTCGCCGCGCACAACACGGCGCGCGGCGTCGCCGACCTGCGGCTGTTCGAGCGCGGCGCCATCTACTACGCCGACGCGAACGCGGCAAACAAGCTCGCCAACGAGCACGACCACCTCGCGATCGTCCTCACCGGCAAGCTGGCTCCGGCGACGTGGGGCGACAGCGCGCCCGCGACGGCTGGCGTGTTCGCGGCAAAGGGCATCCTCGAGGCGCTCGCCACGCGGCTGCGCGTCGACCTCGACGTGCGTGCTGCGACCCAGCCGTTCCTGCATCCCGGCCGCAGCGGCGAGATCGTCCTCGGCGCGGAGACCGTCGTGGGGTGGATCGGCGAGATCCACCCGCTCGTCGCCCGGGCCTGGGAGATCGACACGACGGTCGCGGCGTTCGAACTGGACCTCGGCGTCGTGCTCGACGCTGCCGTCGACACGGCGCTGAACGAGGACTACGTCGATCTCACGAGCTTCCCGGCGCTGCGCCAGGACCTCGCCGTCGTCGTCGACAGCACGGTGCGCGCGGCGGACCTGGTCGCCACGGCGAAGCAGGCCGGCGGCAAGCTGCTCGCCGACGCGGGCGTCTTCGACGTCTACGAGGGTGAGCAGGTGGGGGAGGGCAAGCGCTCGCTGGCCATGCACCTCGAGTTCCGCGCGCCGGACCGCACGCTCACCGACGAGGACGCCGACGGCGCCCGGCAGAAGATCATCGCGGCGCTGACCGAGAAGCTCGGGGCGGTGCCGCGTGGCTGACTCCGTCCTGGTCGCCGGCGCCTCGGGGTACGCGGGCGCGCTTGCCGCGCGCCTCATTCAGCGGCACCCGCACTTCACCCTGTCGGCCGTCACGTCGCGCAGTGACGTCGGCACGCCGCTCGATCAGCTCTATCCGCACCACCGGGTCACCAAGACCCTGGACGAGCTCGACCTCGACCGCCACGGCGACGTCGACGCCGCCATCGTCGCGTACCCGCACGGCGCCGCCGCGCCTCTGGTGGCCGCGCTGCGCGAACGGGGCGTGAAGGTCGTCGACCTGTCGGCGGACTTCCGCCTGCACGACGTCGCGGTCTACGAGGAGTGGTACGTCCCGCACGCGCACCCCGAGCTGATCGAGACCGCGCGCTACGGGCTGCCCGAGCTGCACCGGGAATCGCTGCACGGCGCCGACCTCGTCGCCGGTCCCGGCTGCTTTCCGACCGCCGTGCTGCTCGCGCTCGCACCGCTCGCACGGTCGGGCGTGATCGCGGACGCGGTCATCGACGCGAAGACGGGTGTGTCCGGGGCAGGGCGCGCCGCGACGGCGAAGACGCACTTCGTGGCCGTCGACGAGAACGTCGTCGCCTACGGGGTCGGCCATCACCGGCACATGCCCGAGATCGATCAGGAGCTCGCGCGGATGGGCGCGGAGATCAAGCCGGTCTTCACCCCGCACCTGCTCCCGCTCGACCAGGGTGAGCTGGTGTCCTGCTACGTCACGACCGACCAGCGCATCGACCAGGACGCGCTCGTGGAGCTGTACGTCGACGCGTACGACGACGAGCCGTTCGTGGAGATCGTCGACCGGCCGCCGGGCGTCCGCGACGTGCGCGAGACGAACCTCTGCCGGATCCAGGTCCACGCCGATCAGCGGACCGGCAAGGCGATGGTGTTCGCGGCGATCGACAACCTCTGGAAGGGCACGGCGTCCCAGGCCGTGCAGAGCCTGAACCTGATGTTCGGACGTCCGGAAGCGGAGGGCATCGCCGTATGACTCGCGCTGCGCGCTCGCATACGGCCGGGAGTGTTCGCTGCGCTCACACGTCCCACTGGGAGGCGACATGAACCAACGTCCCGATTCGTACCGGTGGGTGCCGTCGTTCGACCACGTGAGCGTCGCCGAGGACGGCGCGCTCCCGCAGGGCTTCCGCGCAGCCGGTGTCGCTGGGGGCATCAAGCCGACCGGGGACAAGGACGTCGCGATCATCGTCTCCGACGCGCCCGAGACCGTCAGCGCCGCGCGCTTCACCGCGTCGTCGGTGATCGCCGCGCCGGTGCAGGTCACGCAGGAGCGCACGCGCCTGGACGGTCTGCGCGCGGTCGTCGCGAACTCCGGCAACGCGAACGCCGCGACCGGCGGGCGCGGCCTCGACGAGGCCGCCCGGATGCAGGGCGCCGCGTCGATGGTCGCCGGCGTCCCCACCGACGCGGTGGCGGTCGCGTCGACCGGCGTCATCGGTGTGCAGCTCGACGGCAACAAGGTCGTCCAGGCGCTCGTCGGCGCCCGCGAGGAGCTGCGCACCGACGGCGCGGGCGACTTCACCGCAGCGATCAGCACGACCGACGCGTTTCCCAAGACGATCTGCTGGGACGTCCAGCTCTCCGGTGGCACCGTGCGTCTCACGGGGCAGGCCAAGGGCGCGGGCATGATCCAGCCGGGCTTCGCGACGATGCTCTGCTTCGTCCAGACCGACGCCGCGCTGTCACCCGAGACCGCCGACCTGCTCTTCGGCGTGTGCGTGAAGCGGTCGTTCGAGCGCATCAGCGTCGACGGCCAGCTGTCGACGAACGACACGGCGATCCTCATGGCCTCGGGGTCGTCCGGCGTCACGGTCGAGCCGCAGAGCGAGGACGAGGTCCGCTTCGGCGAGGCGCTCGACGCCGCCCTGCGCACGCTCGCGCTCGACATGGTCGCCGACGGCGAAGGCGCCAAGCGGATCGGCCGCGTGGTCGTCCGGGGCGATGACCACGACGACGTCGAGACCGTCGCGCGCGCCGTGGCGAACTCGCCGCTCGTCAAGACCGCCCTCTTCGGTCAGGACCCGAACTGGGGCCGGATCGCGCAGACCGTCGGCGGGGCATTGCCCGGCCGCGCGCCGCTCGCGCTGTCCATCGCGATCGAGGGCGTCACCGTCTGCAAGAAGGGCAACGCGATCCCGTTCGACCTCGACGCGCTGACCGAGGCGGTCGGCGGCGACCAGGTCGAGTACGTAGTCGAGCTGCCTGGCGAAGGTACTGAGACGGAAGTCTTCTTCAGCGACTTCGGCTACGAGTACGTCCGGATCAATGCGGAGTACACGACATGAAGCATGACGTCGCCACACTCCTCGAAGCACTTCCGTACATCCGCGAGTTCCACGGGCAGACCGTCGTCATCAAGTACGGCGGCGCGGCGATGGAGGACCCGGCGCTGCGCGAGGACTTCGCGCGCGACGTCGTGCTCCTGAAGTACGTCGGGATGAACCCGATCGTCGTGCACGGCGGCGGGCCGGACATCACGCGCTACATGGAGAAGCTCAGTCTGCCGGTCGAGTTCGTCAGCGGCCTGCGCGTGTCCGACAAGGACACCGTCGAGATTGCGAAGATGGTCCTCGTCGGCAAGGTCAACAAGGACATCGTCCTGCGGCTTAACCGCCACGGGCAGGCGGCAGTCGGCCTCTCCGGGGACGACGGGCGGCTGTTCCGCGCTGCGCGCCAGGCGGCGCCCGATGGGCAGGACATCGGCTTCGTCGGCCGCATCGAGCGGGTGGACGTCGACGTCCTCGAGCACATCGCCCAGGACTACATCCCGGTGATCGCGAGCGTCGGCGCGGACCGCGAGGGCAACTCGTACAACATCAACGCCGACGACGCCGCGGCCGCGGTGGCCCGCGCGATGGGCGCGTACAAGGTCGTGTTCCTCACCGATGTCGCCGGCTGGCTCCGCGACAAGGACGACCCGACGTCGCTCATCAGCGAGGCCGGTGCGGACGAGGTCGAGGAAGCCATGACGACCATGGAGGGCGGCATGCGTCCCAAGCTGCAGGCGTGTCTCGATGCGATCTACGGCGGCGTCAGTGCCGCCTACATCCTGGACGGCCGCGTGCCGCACTCGCTGCTCCTCGAGCTGTTCACGCACGAGGGCATCGGCACGAAGATCACCCCGGCCGCATGAGCGCCGCCTTCGACGAGCTCCAGGCGCTCGAGCGCGAGTCGGTCATCGGCACCTACGCGCGGATGCCCGCGGCGTTCGTGCGCGGCGAGGGGGCGAAGCTGTGGGACGTCGACGGCGTCGAGCACCTCGACTTCCTCACCGGCATCTCCGTATCGAGCGTCGGCCACTGTCATCCGAAGGTCGTCGAGGCGATCCGCGAGCAGGCCGGACAGCTCATCCACACGAGCAACCTCTTCTACACCGAGCCGATGATCCGCCTGGCCGATCGGCTGCGTCGGAACAGCCTCGGGGGCCGCGTGTTCTTCACGAACTCCGGCGCCGAGGCGGTCGAGGCGGCGCTGAAGCTCGCGCGGCGGGCCAAGGAGGGCGGCGACATCGTCGTCGTCCACGGCGGTTTCCACGGCCGGACGTACGGGGCGCTCAGCGCGACCCCGCAGGAGAGCAAGCAGGCGCCGTTCGCGCCGCTGGTCCCCGGGTTCATCGCGATCCCGCCGACGATCGAGGCGCTGAACGACGCCGTCACCGAGCGGACGGCGGCCGTGCTGCTCGAGCCGGTGCAGGGTGAGTCCGGCGTCCATCCGATCCCGGTCGAGGTGCTGCGCGCCGCGCGCGAGGCGTGCGACGTCCACGGCGCCGCGCTGATCTTCGACGAGATCCAGACCGGCCTGGGCCGCACCGGCCACCTGTGGGCCTGGCACGAGTCGGGCATCGAGCCCGACGCGCTGACGACCGCGAAGGCGCTCGGTGGCGGTCTCCCGATCGGCGCGCTGATCACCGGGCCCGGTCTGTCCGAGGTCTTCCAGCCCGGCGACCACGGCTCGACCTTCGCGGGCGGCCCGGTGCCGTGCGCTGCGGCGCACGCCGTGCTCGACGTCGTTGAGGACGAGGCGCTCCACGCGCGCGTCCGCGAGCTCGGTGAGCGGCTACGTGAGGGGCTGAAGGAGCTGCCGAACGTGACGACCGTGCGTCAGCGGGGGCTCATGGTCGGCTTCGATCTCGAAGGCCTCCAGGCGCCGGACGTCGTCCGCCGCGCGCTGGTCGAGCAGCGGCTGGTCGCCAACGCGACCGGTCCCGCGACCGTCCGTCTCCTCCCGCCCCTGATCGTGGGTGAGGCCGAGATCGACAGCGCGGTCGAGCGGCTGGCAGCAGTGCTCGCGTAAGTCTCCGGGTTCTGGGAGGTTGATCTCCCATGCGCACGACCACCGCTGCCCTGACCCTCGCTGCCGCCCTGGCCCTTCCTGCCACGGCCGCGCACGCCTACTCGGACGATCTGGACCCGACCTACGGGACGAACGGCCGGACCGCCCTTGCTGCCGGCAACGAGTACACCGAGGTCGATGATGCGCTCGAGCACGACGGAAAGGTGGTGATCTCCGGCCTGGCCAAACACAACGGCGAGCGCCAGATCTACATCGCGCGCGTCGATGCGAACGGCAGCCCGGACGCCACCTTCGGCTCCGGTGGCAAGACGCTGACGGACCTGGCGCCGGGCATGTGGGAGGGCGTCTCGTCGGTCGAGCGCCAGACCGACGGCCGCTACCTCGTCGCGGGCTACAGCGACGCGCTCGTCAACGGCATCACCCAGCACCGCGTGACGCTCGTTCGCTACAACGCGAACGGCTCGCTCGACAACGGCAAGGCCGGCGACAGCACGCCCGGCGACGAGTACGGGGTCGACGGGATCGTCAAGTGGCTGCCGTCCGGCACGGAGTCGGCCTCGGCCTGGCAGATGGTCCTCGACGCCGACGGCAAGGCGATGGTCGTCGCCAGCACCTACGGCGACGGCACCAAGCTCCAGCGCTTCACGACGACGGGCGCACTGAGCGGCGCGACCGTCAACGCCCCGGTGAACACCGCGATCGGCGAGGAGGAGATCGTCCGCTCGGGCACCGACTACTACGCGCTGACGGAAGGCGGCGCCGTGACGGTCTACAAGCTCAACTCGTCGCTGCAGCTCGTGACCGGCTGGGGAACCAGCGGCCACGTCACGTTCCCGAACTCGGGCGGGTGGAGCGCGATGGACATGGACCAGGCACCCGACGGTGATCTGGTGATCGCCGGGTCCTTCGGCGGCGGGAACGCGGCGGTGACCGGCCGCGTTGACGTCAACGGCACGATCGACACGGCCTACGGCGGCAAGGGCACGGGCATGGCCACGCTCGACCTCGGCCGCAAGGCCCACTACTTCCAGGGCATCGACGTCATGTCGACCGGCCGGATCGTCCTCAGCGGCTACTGGGACGGCGACCGCGACGAGCTCGTCGTGTCCCGTCTCCTGGCGAACGGGACGCCGGACCCGAGCTTCGGGGCGATGGGGAGCGTCATCGCCGGCGCACTGCCGCAGGACACCAAGGGCGTCTGGGGCTCGACCCCGTTCGTCGACGGCAACGGGAGGATCCTCGTCGCCGCGGAGGGGACGACCACCGCCAGCGTCTCGCGCGCGACGACGTTCCGCTTCGTCGGCGGGTACTCGCCTCGGCGCAGCGGCACGTGGCGGGTCACACCGGATCAGGCGCCGATCGTCGGCGACACCCTGACCTGTGATCCGGGCGCCTTCGGCGCGAACCCGACCTACCAGTTTCAGTGGTACCGCAACTCGGGGCAGACGCTCGGCACCTCGCAGACGGAGAAGGCGACCCAGTCGCTGGTGGGTCAGGTGCTGTGGTGCGAGCTGAGCGCGTCGTACGGCAACGACCTGCACTCGCCGCTGCTGGTCACCCCGCTCACGGAGAAGGTCGCGAACCCGCCAGCCCCGCCGAAGCCGGCGCCGCAGCAGCCCAGTACGCCGAAGCCGGTCGTCCAGCAGCCCGTCCAGCAGACGACGACGGTGCAGCAGCAGGGCACGACCACGACCACGACCACGCCGCAGCGCCCGTTCTTCAACTACCGGCTCGGGACCATGAAGGTCCGCAAGCACCGTCTCCAGATCAAGCTGACCCTCCCGTCCGCGGGCCGGGTCCGGGTCGCGGGCAAGAGCGGGAAGACGACCGTGTTCGTCGTCACCAAGCGGCTGAGCGCGGGCACGCGGACCCTCGACATCGGGCTCAACGCCAAGGGCCGGAAGATCCTGCGCAAGAAGGCCAAGGTCCGCGTGAAGCTCACGATCTCGGGCGCGTCCAACGCCGGGGTTCCCGGCAGCACGATCACGACGACGATCACCATCAAGTAGCCCGCCCACCACGGCTGGACCTCGCCCCGCGGTTGACGGATAACCTGCGGGGCGAGATGACCGAAGAGCACCCCACCGAGCCTGTCCGCACCGAAGTCCGTCACGTCGCCGATCCGGGCCGCGTCCGGGTCGCCAGCTACCTGGCGGAGCCGGAGGAGGTGGGCCGCGTCCTGCTGCTGTACAGCGGCGGCTTGGACACGAGCGTGATGCTCAAGTGGATCCAGGACGAGTACGAGGCCGAGGTCGTCGCGCTCACCGTCGAGCTGGGTCAGCCCGGTGAGGACTACGACGTCGTCAAGGGCAAGGCGATCCAGCTCGGCGCGATCGAGGCGATCGTCCACGACGCCCGCGACGAGTTCGCCAACGAGTACCTGATCCCCGCGATCAAGGCGAACGTCAACTACGGCGACGGCTACCCGGCGTTCACCTCGCTCGGGCGGCCTCTGATTGCCAAGCTCGCAGTCGAGTACGCCCGCACGCACGGGTGCGACACGATCGCGCACGGCTGCACGGGCAAGGGCAACGACCAGGTGCGCATCGAGGCGACGGTCGCCACGCTGGCGCCCGAGCTGAAGGTCATCGCACCGGTCCGCCAGTGGAAGATGGGCCGCGACGAGGAGATCGCCTACGCCAACAAGCACGGGATCCCCGTCAAGGGCGGCAGCGAGGGCGTCGCGCCGTACTCGATCGACGACAACCTCTGGGGCCGCTCGTCGGAGGGCCGCTGGATCGAGGACCTCACCCACGCGCCCGACGACGACGTCTTCCAGCTCGTCACCCGTCCCGAGCTCGCGCCCGACGAGGCGGAGATCGTCACAGTCACCTTCGAGAAGGGCGTGCCGGTCGCACTCAACGGCGAGCAGCTCGGCATCGTCGAGCTGATCGACAAGGCCGCCGAGCTGGGCATGAAGCATGGCGTCGGCATCCTCGACCACATCGAGGACCGGATCGTCGGCCTGAAGGTCCGCGACATCTACGAGGTTCCGGCGGCGGCGATCATCCTGCCCGCGCACAAGGAGCTCGAGCGGCTCACGGGCACGATCCACCAGAACCAGTTCAAGCCCGGCCTCGATCAGAAGTGGGCGTACCTGGTCTACGCCGGCCTGTGGTGGGAGCCGCTGCGGCTCGACCTCCAGGCGTACATCGACCACGTCAACCAGCGCGTGACGGGCACGATCGGACTGAAGCTCTACAAGGGCAGCGCGCGGGTCGTGACCCGCGAGAGCCCGAACGCCGTGTACGACGCGTCGCTGGCCTCGTTCGCGGAGTCGGGCGGCCTGTTCGCGCAGGACGCCTCACCCGGTTTCATCGAGCTGTGGTCGCTGCAGTCGCGGCTCGCGTGGCAGATGCGCGAGCGCGACGGCGCCAACGACTAGCCGGGGCGAGCCCGTGGACCCGGACGCCACCGACGAGGTCATCGCGATCGCGTCGGCGGCAGCCCGGGAACATCTCGCCGGCATCGCCACGCGCCCGGTCCGGCCGCCCGGTGCCCAGGCCGCCGTCGACGCCATCGACGTCGCGTTCCCCGAGGAGGGGATCGGCGCCGCGGCGGCGGTGCGGCTGCTCGCACACCACGGTGCCGGCGCGGCGATCGGGACGCCCGGGCCGCGCTTCTTCCACTTCGTCACCGGCGGGACCACGCCCGCCGCGCTGGGCGCGGACTGGCTGACGACGGCCTACGACCAGCACGCGTTCGCGCCGGTCGGCTCGCCGCTGGCGGCGCGGATCGAGACGATCGCGCTGGCCTGGATGAAGGAGCTGCTCGGGCTGCCCGCGTCCCTCGACGGCGTGATCGTCACGGGCGCGACCATGGCGAACGTCGTCGGCCTCACGGCCGCCCGGCAATGGTGGGGCGAGCAGCACGGCGTCGACGTGAGTGCCGCCGGGCTCGCGGGGCTCCCGCCCGTCCCCGTCTTCACCAGCGGGTACGTGCATTCGACGATCCCACGCGCGGCCGCGACGCTCGGGCTCGGCCGCGATCAAGTGCGGGTGCTCGCGCGCGACGACGCCGGGCGGCTCGACCGGGACGCGCTGGTCGACGCGCTCGATGCACTGGGCGGCGCTCCCGCGATCGTCGTCGCGAACGCAGGAGAGGTGAACACCGGCGACTTCGACCCGATCGCCGAGATGGTCGAGATCGGGCATGCGCGCAACGCGTGGGTCCACGTCGACGGGGCGTTCGGGCTCTTCGCGCGGGCGAGCCCGGATCTGGCCGATCGTGCCGAGGGCGCCGCGGGCGCGGATTCGCTGACGGTTGACGGGCACAAGTGGCTGAACGTCCCGTTCGACTGCGGCTTCTCGTTCGTCCGGGACGGGCGGCTGCTCAGCGCGGCCTTCGCGGCGGGCGCGGCCTACCTGCCGGAGGCCGGCGAGGGCGATCCGATCTACGGCTTCCTGGGCCCGGAGATGTCGCGGCGGGCGCGGTCGTTCGCGGTGTACACCACGCTCGCGGCCTACGGGCGCGCCGGGTACCGCGCGCTCGTGGAGCGCAACGTCGGGCACGCCGCGCGGCTGGCCGCGCAGATCGAGGCGGCCGACGACTTCGAGCTGCTCGCGCCTGTACGGCTGAACATCGTGTGCTTCCGGCACCGCCCCCTGGGGATGGACGGGGTCGCGCTCGACGCCCACAACGCGGCTCTCGGTGCGAGGCTGCTCGCCGACGGACGGATCTTTGCCGGCACGACGACCTATCGCGGGATGACGGCGTTCCGCCCGGCGTTCGTCAACTGGCGGACGGCCGACGCGGACGTCGACGAAATTCTGCCCACGTTGCGGGAACTAGCGCAGCAGGGGTGAAGCGACCGGATCGGGCAGGCGCTCGCGATTGAGCGCCAGTCCGACGAACGCCGCGACGATCAGCGCGGAGGCTCCGGGGCCGGGCCGGGTGAACCAGCGGTACTGCGGCCCGAGATACCAGTGGCTGCCGTGCAGCGTGAGATATCCCAGCACCTTGGGGGGAACGACGGCCGTGACCGCCAGGATCGCCCAGCGCTTCGGGGACCAGATCGGTAGGCCTTTGTGGGCGAAGCGGCGCGCCGCGAAGCGCGCGACCAGGCCGACGACGGTGTAGCGGGAGGACGGCATCGGGCGGGAATCTACCCCCTCCTGACCGTCCGAACCCCCGCGTAGCTTCCCGCCCATGGTTCCTGCGGTTCCGCCCGAATTCGCCCCGGTCGAGGTCGACCGCGTCGTGTGGTCCCCCACGGGCCCCGACACGGGCACCGTCGAAGTCGTCATCGAGGGTCGCTGGCGCGGTGCGCCGTTGCCCACGACTCCGCTTCTGCTCGTGGAGGAGGCCGGCCTGCGGCGGCGCTTCGGCGCGCGCGGCGAGCAGCTGCCGTCGGTGGCCGGATCCTTCAGCGCGTCCTTCACGCTTCCGGCGCGGCTGCGCGACGAGCTGCAGGCCGGTGCCGCCCTGCGCATGGGCGCCGCCGAGATGGCGCTGCCTGCCGCGCGCATCGGCGCCACGGTCGGCGGCGGCGCGGACGTCATCGAGCCCTCGGTGCTCATGGACCGCCGTGCGCGGCGCGAGGAGCCGGCGATCCTGGCCGAGAAGATCGAGGTCGAGCGGGCCGCCCGCGCGCGGGCCGAGGCGGAGCGCGACGCGCTGGCCGAAGAGGTCGCCGCGGTGAAGGCCGCTGTCCCGGCGTCGGGCCTCGAGCTGGACGAGCTGCGCCGGCTCCGGACGCGCGTCGACGATCTGAACGACGCGCTCGTGGCGCTCGCCGGCGAGCTGCGCGTGCGCCTGCGCGACGAGGCCGCCGCGCGCTGGGTCGCCGAGGCCGAGCTGCGCACCGAGCGTGCCCACGTGGGCGCGCTCAGCGCCGAGCTGAGCACCCTGCGCGACGGCAAGCGAGCCGAGCCGGCCGCCCAGGTGGAACGGGCACTGCCGCCGGCCTACGCGCCGCCTCCGGAGGTCGACGCGACGATCGCGAACCTCGGCCGCGCCGCGGACCGGCTGCGCGAGCGCGCCGAGCACCTCGCGGCCGACGCCGAGCAGACGCCGGGTCCCGTCGCCGAGCCGCAGCAGGAGCCCGTCGCGACGCCGCCGCCCGCCGCCGCGGTCCATCCTCCGGTCCCGTCGCCGCTCGACGACGATCCCGCGGCCCTCGCGGAGGTCGTCGACGCGTTCGGGGTGACGATCGAGCAGGACGCGATCGTGCCGGACGCTGAACCGGAGCTTGCGGCCGTCGAGCCGCTGCCCGACCCGGCGGGCCCGCGCGTGGAACGGGTCGTCGAGCTCGCGCCGCGGATCGTCCACGACCACGTCTTCACCTTCTGGCTGACGAACGCGATCGAGAAGCTCGACGCCGTCGACCGAGAGGCGGCGGCGGACAGCGTCGTCGCGCTGCTCCCGCTCCAGGGGCCGGCGATGCGGCGCAAGCTTGCCTACGACCTGACGGTGGAGCCGGGTGGCGCCCGTCGGATCGTGCTCGGCAAGCGCACGTTCGCGATGGAGGATCGGTTCGACGGTGATGAGCAGCCCAAGCCCGACGTGGCCGTGAGCGGCACGCCGGGGAACCTGGCGCCGCTGGTCGCCGGCGGCGCGCTGCGCGGCGTGTCCCTCGAGGTCTCGGGGCGCAAGCGCAAGCTCAAGAAGCTGGCCCGCGCCCGCCGTCGCCCGGTGACGCTGGGCGACGTCGTCCGCGCCGAGGTGCCGTTCGACTGCGGGCTGGCCCTGAAGCTCCTGGCCGTCTCGGTCTCACCGGAGTGGACCTCGGGCTACGTCTTCCACGTCGCCTATCGCGTCGGCGAGGACGACCACGAGACCTGGGTCATCGACGTCGCCGATGGCCGGCCGCTGACGGTCGAGGCCCGCGACAGCCCGACGGCGACCGCGACGGTCGAGGCGCCGTCCTGCGCCGGGCTGCTGGCCCACCTGACCCGGACCGAGCCTCCCGCCGAGGGCCCGACGACCGTCGCGGGGGACTTCGCGGCGGCCGCTTCGCTCGCGCGCTGGTTCGACCGGGCGCAGGGCTTCAAGATCCTGTGACATCCCGCGGCCTGCGGCCTTGGATGTCACTGCGAGAACTCGCCTGCGGCTCGCTCTCGCACCCCATGATGTTTATCCGCAATGTGCGGGGAGCCTGTGTGTCTATGTCCGATCCGACGCCTAATCTCGGATGCCTGTGAGTACGCCGACCTGCGCCCATCTGCACGTCCATTCCGAGTACTCGCTGCTCGACGGCGCGTGCAAGATCGAGGCCCTCGCGGAACGCGCCGCTTCGTTCGGTCAGCCCGCCCTCGGCCTGACGGACCACGGGGTCATGAACGGCTCGGTCGAGCTGTACAAGGCGGCCAAGAAGCACGGCATCAACCCGATCGTCGGGTGCGAGATCTACTTCGTCGACGACCGCAAGGCGGATTCGTCGGTGCGGCGCGAGCGCAACCACCTCACGCTGCTCGCCAGCAGTGACGAGGGCTACCGCAACCTCGTCAAGCTCTCGTCCGCGGGCTTCCTCGAGGGGCTGAACCGCGGCAAGCCGTCGGTCGACATGGAGCTGCTCGACCGCCACAGCGAGGGCGTCATCGCGCTCACGGGCTGCCTGGCGTCGCGGTTCTGCCAGCGCCTGATCGACGGGCGCGACGACGAGGCACGCGCGCACGCCGACGAGCTGCTGAACGTCTTCGGGCGCGACAACGTCTACTTCGAAGTCCAGAAGAACGGCATCGACGACCAGAACAAGGCCAACGAGGGCATCGTCAAGATCGCCCGCGAGGTCGGTCGCCCGCTGGTGGGCACGGCGGACGTGCACTACCTCCGCAAGGAGGACTACCACCACCACACGGCGCTGCTGTGCGTGCAGACGAAGTCCACGCTCGCCGCGCCGAAGATGACGTTCGACACGAACGAGTTCTTCCTCAAGAGCAACGAGGAGATGGTCGCCGCGTTCGCCGAGTGGCCGGACGCGATGCCGACGACCCTCGAGATCGCCGAGCGCTGCAGCGTCGAGATCGAGCTCGGTCGCCAGCTGATCCCGCGCTATCTGCCCGAGGGCCAGGACGAGCACCAGTATCTGCGCGACCAGGTCATGGAGGGCATGCGCGCCCGCTACGGCGACCCGCCGCCCGCCGAGGCGATCGAGCGCATGGAGTACGAGCTCGGCGTCATCACGAAGATGGGCTTCGACGCCTACTTCCTGATCGTCTGGGACTTCGTCAAGTGGGCGAAGGACAACGGCATCGCCGTGGGTCCGGGGCGTGGTTCTGCGGCCGGCTCGCTCGTCGCCTACTGCCTGCAGATCACCGACGTCGATCCGCTGCGGTACGACCTGCTCTTCGAGCGGTTCCTGAACCCCGAGCGCGTGTCGATGCCTGATATCGACATCGATTTCTCCGTCCGCGGCCGTGAGCGCGTGATGCAGTACGTCGTCGAGCGCTACGGCCGCGAGTCGGTCGCGCAGATCGTCACCTTCGGCAAGATGTTCCCGCGGGCGGCCACCCGCGACGCCGCGCGGGTCCTCGGCCACCCGTACCAGAAGGGCGACGAGCTGGCCAAGCTCATCCCTGATCCGCAGCAGGGCCGTCCGCCGAGCTTCGCCGACTGCCTCACCGAGGGGCAGGACCTGAAGAAGGCCTACGACGCCGACCCGGTCGCCAAGCAGATCGTCGACGTCGCGCAGGGCCTCGAGGGCATCGTCCGCAACTCGTCGATCCACGCCGCCGCCGTCGTCATCGCGGGCATGCCGCTGACCGACATCGTGCCGCTGCAGCTCGCCGACGCGGGCATGGGCGCCGACGGCCAGCGCCAGTACCGCATGGTCACGCAGTACTCGATGAAGCCGGTCGAGGAACTGGGCCTGCTGAAGATGGACTTCCTGGGTCTGCGCAACCTCGACGTCATCGAGGACGCGCTGGACATCATCGGCCGCTCCACCGGCGAGCGCCCGGACATGGCGACGCTGCCGCTCGACGACGGGAAGTCGTACGACATGCTCGCGCGTGGCGACTCCGTCGGCGTGTTCCAGTTCGAGTCCGAGGGCATGCAGGAGGCGCTGAAGAAGGTGCGCCCCACGGAGTTCGACGACCTCGTGGCGCTCGTGGCGCTGTACCGGCCGGGTGCGATGGACCAGATCCCGACGTACGCGCGCGGCAAGCGCGACCCGGACACGGTCAACATCCCCGACCCGCGGCTCGAGCCGATCATCGGCGGCACGAAGGGCGTGATCCTGTACCAGGAGCAGGCCATGCTGATCTCCAAGGAGCTGGCCGGGTTCTCGGGCGCCCAGGCGGACGATCTCCGCAAGGCGATCGGCAAGAAGAACCGCGAGGCGATGGCGAAGCTGAAGCCCGCGTTCTACGAGGGCTGCCGCAAGTCGGGGACTCCCGACTCGCTGATCGAGTGGCTGTGGAACACCAACGAGCGGTCCGCGGATTACTCGTTCAACCGCTCCCACGCCGCGTGTTACGCGCTGATCGCGTACCGCACCGCGTGGCTGAAGGCCAACTACCCCGCCGAGTACATGGCTGCGCTGATCTCGTCGGTCATGGACACGAAGGACAAGGTTCCGTTCTTCGTCGACCAGACCGAGCGCATGGGTATCAGCGTCCTGCCCCCGGACGTCAACGAGTCCGACCACGAGTTCGTCGTCGTCGAGGGCAACATCCGCTTCGGTCTCGATGCGGTCAAGGGCGTGGGCTACTCCGCGGTCGAGGCGATCAAGGCCTCCCGCACCGAGGACGGCCCGTTCACCGACCTGTGGGACTTCTGCGCGCGGGTCGATTCGCGCGCGGTGAACAAGAAGTCGATCGAGGCGCTGATCAAGTGCGGCGCGTTCGAGCTGACCGGCGCGACCCGCAAGGGGATGCTCGAGGTGCTCGAGCAGGCCCAGGCCGCCGGCCAGAAGGCCCAGCAGGACGCCATCATCGGCCAGGGTTCGATCTTCGACGACGTGTTCGCTCCGGACGCCAACGGCGCCGCGGCGGCATTCGCCGCGCCCGCGCACCCGCCGATTCCGACCGAGGAGTTCGAGCAGAACGAGCTGCTCGCGATCGAGAAGGAGTCGCTGGGCCTCTTCATCAGCGCGCACCCGCTGAAGGACGTTCGCGACGCGCTGCGGGTGAAGGTCGACGCCTCACTTGCTGAGTGCGCCGACCGCAAGGACGGCGACTGGGTCACGGCCGGCGGCATCATCACGCAGGCCAAGAAGATCCGCACCCGCAACGGCGACAACATGATGTTCGCGACCCTCGACGACCTCGAGGGCTCGGTCGAACTCATCGTCTTCGCCAAGACGCTCGCGGAGTGCGAGGCCATCCTGCAGGTCGACAGCGTCGTGACCGTGCGCGGCCGGATCGATCACAAGGACGCGTCGAAGACGAACATCGTCGTCCAGGCGGTGGAGCTGTTCCAGCCGTCGGCCGACGAGGTCGAGGCGGCGAAGGCCGAGATGGCGACCCGTCAGGTCGGCCCCGAGCCGCTGCACCTGATCCTGGACGCCGCGCGCCTGCCGGCCACGGTGATCGACGACCTGCGCGACGTCCTGCACAACTTCCCCGGCGAGTCCGAGGTCATCCTCGAGGTGCAGATGCGCGATGCGGACTCGCGCAAGCTGCGGCTCGGCAAGGAGTTCCGCGTCGCGCCGACGCCGACGTTGAAGGCCGAGCTCGAGGCGATCCTCGGGCCGGTCATCTCGGCCGAACCCGCTCCGGCACCCGCCGCGGCCGTCTAGCGACGGCGACCCGGCGCGCCGGGCTGCGCGCGCAACCAGTCCACGTACGCGTGGATGGCGTCGCCGATGGGCCGGCAGTCGAGCGCCAGCCGCGGCTCGTCGCCCGCCTCGTACGACCGCTCGTCGCCGGGAGGTGGCTCGCCGCCGGGGGTCTCGACGACCCCGTTTCCTACTGCCGCCACGACGGCACGGGCGGCGTCGAGGAGGGACGTCGGCGTCCCGCTGGCCGCGATCACGATGTCGGCGGGCGCACCACCGCGCACTACCCCGTCGAGCCCCGCGACGAGGTCATCGACGTAGACGAAGTCCCGGGTCCGCGCCGGGTCACCGGGGATGACGATGGGCTCGCCCGCCAGGGCACGTGCGGCGAAGGCGGCGATCGCACCGGTGGCGCCTTCCCAGTGGACCTGCCCGGGGCCGAACACGGAGGTCAGGCGCACGATCGCACTGCGGGCCTCGTGGGCGAGGCACGCCTGCTCGCCGAGGCGCTTCGACGCCGCATAGGGATCGGGGCTGGGCACGACGCCGGCCCGGATCGACGACGGATACACGAGCAGCACGTCGTGCTCGCGGCAGCCCTCGAGCAGGTTCAGGGTGGTGCCGGCGTTGCCCAGCACGGCGGCGGCGGGATCGTCGCGGGCGAACGCGGGGGAGGGGACTCCGGCGAAATGCAGGACCGCGTCGTGGCCGGCGACGAGCGCACGGGCGTCCGGCGAACCGGCATCGAGCGCGACGGCGTCGAGATCCTGCGACGCCGTGCGCTCCCGCGCACCGGGCCGGGCGAGCGGCGTGACCTCGTGGCCACGCTCGCGCAGCAGGACGGTCGCCCGCCACCCGAGGTAGCCGGTCGCTCCGGTGATCAGCAGCCGCATGCGCAGGATCGTCGCATGGGACTCAGCGGCGCAGCCGGACCGTCTTGGCCCCGAGCGTCCGCGTGTTGCCTGTGGCGTCCTTGGCGATGGTCGTCAGCGTGAGCTCGGCCTTGCGCTTGCCGCGGAGCTTGCGCTTCCCGGACCGACTGAGCCTGACGGTCACCTTCACCGGTCCCGCGGCGCTCACCGGAGCGCTGCCGCGGCCGACGAGCGTCTTGCCGAGTCGCAGCTCCTGGGAGACCGCCCCGGCCTCGCTGACCGTGACGGTGGAGGTCAGGCCCTTCGTGGCGAGGACGCCGAGCTTGGGCGCCTTGCCCAGCTTGAGGGTGCCGGTCGGCGCCAGCGTGTCCTGCACCGGCGGGGGCGACTGCGGCTCGACCACCGGCGGCGGGGGCGGCGGCAGCACGGCCGCGCCCGAGCAGGCCGGGGCGGCGACGCGATGGTCGACGCTGATCCGGCCGCTCTCGGCGCCGTTGTCGTAGGTGTAGGACTGGCGGACGAAGGCGAGCGCGCCTGCCCCGACCGGACCGGTGAACGTGCCGGTCGCCACGCCGGGGCCGGCCGTGGTCGCCCCATCGCCGAGGCCGACGATGCCGACCGCCCACTCCTTCCAGTGCTTCTCGAACCCGACCTTCCCGGAGATCGCCGTCGCGCCGTCGGCGCCGCAGACCGCGCCCGCGACCTTCGGCGTGCTCTCGTACACGACGATCGCGCGCATCTGCCACGAGTTCGCGTTGATGATCCGGTCAACCGTGGCGCGGTCGTTCTGCAGGAGTGTGGCGCCGGAGATCGTCGCGCAGACCATCCCGTTGCCGCAGTCGCCCATCGGGACGCCCTGGACGAGCTTGTTCTCCTCGCCGCGCCGGATGGAGAGCTGCATTCCCGGCGTGCCGGTGGTTCTGGCGGTGATCGAGGGTTGCGCCCCGGTATGAACATCCAGCTCGGTGTAGAGCGGCGCGGCCTCGGCACCGGCGGGCACACTGAGAGCGGTGAGGGCGCCGAGCAGCGCGGCGCGGGAGGTGATGGAGGTCATGCCCTGTCAAGGCGCGCTCCGCGCCGGACTTACGCGCGGGCCTTCAGGCCCCGCTCGCGCAGCTCGCGGCAGTGCGCGAGTTCCTCGGCCGTCGGCCCGCTGCGGTTCTCGCCCGGGGTCTCGAGCACGACGGGAAGGGACTCGAAGCGCGGCTCGGACAGGAACGCCGCGCAGCCCTCCTCACCGAGCTCTCCCTGTCCGACGTTGGCGTGGCGGTCGCGGTTCGAGCCCAGCGGCGTCTGTGAGTCGTTCAGGTGCAGCGAGCCGAGGCGCCCGCCCCCGACGACCTCCACGCAGGTGTCGATCGTCTCCGTGAGCCCGTCGGCGGTGCGGATGTCGTATCCCGACGCGTAGAGGTGGCAGCTGTCCAGGCACACGCCGAGCCGCGGGTCCCCGCCCGCGGCGTCGATGAGCGCCGCGAGCTCCTCGAAGGACCGGCCGAGCGTCCCGCCCGCGCCGGCGGTGTTCTCGAGGTGCAGCGGGCACGTGTCCGACTCGGCGAGCGCCTCGGCGATGACTTCCCCCGCGCGCGCGATCGCGGGCGCGACCTCGCCTGTCTTGGCGGAGCCGGGGTGCAGGACGACGGCATGGGCGCCGAGGCGGTCGCCAGCGCGCAGCGACTCCGTCAGCGAGACGAGCGTCTTCGCCCGGATGTCCGCGTCCTCGGACGCCGCGTTCAGCAGATAGACCGCGTGGATCAGGAGCGCCTTGACCTCGGAGCCGTCCATGGCCTCGTGGTAGGCCGCGACGGCGTCATCACCGTAGATCGTGGGCTTCCACGCCCGCGGGTTCTGGTTGAAGATCTGGATGGCGGTCGCGCCGCGCTCCAGGCCGCGTTCCACGGCCTTCGCGGGGCCGCCGGCAGGGGAGACATGGGCGCCGATCAGCATGGGGCGGCAACGGTAGTGGACACGCTAGGTTCAGCGGAATGCGCGTCCGCTTCGCTCCATCTCCCACCGGTGCCCTCCACGTCGGCGGCGCCCGCGCCGCGCTCTACAACTGGCTCATGGCGCGCCAGTCCGGCGGGACGTTCGTCCTGCGCATCGAGGACACCGACCGCGAGCGCTCCACGCCCGAGAACG
>JAEMSV010000184.1 GCA_016462625.1 Solirubrobacteraceae bacterium
TCCCCGAGCAGCGTGCGGATCTCCGACTTCAGCGGGCCCGCGAGCCAATCGGCGCTGGCGATGTCCGCATCGCCGTCGTCGTCGAGGTCGGCGATCGCGACGCCCAGGGAGATCGTGTACGGCCGCGCGACGATGTGCTGACGGACCGAAGGCACCAGCCGGCCCGACCGCTGCAGCAGCAAGTCGACCGACCCGCCGACGCCGAGCGCGACCACGTCCGCGAGGTCATCGCCGTCGATGTCGCCGACGGCGAGGTCGAACGGACCCGTCGCGACGGTCAGGCGCTGGCGCGGCTCCCAGCGCCCGTCGGGCCGCCGCGCCAGCACGCGGATGTCCGAGGGGACCAGCGACGAGACGACCAGCTCACGGCCAGGGGTCGTGGGATCGAGCTCGATGGCGCCCAGCGCGTACGGCTGGAACCCCGCGGCCCCGCGCTCACCCGGGAAGAACGTGCCGTCCCCGCGGGAGCGCAGCACCCGCACGCCGCCGCGGGTCGGGTCGGCGACCGCGAGATCGTCGCGGCCGTCGCCGTCGAAGTCCGCCACGACGACACCGTTCTGGTTCGGCCCGGCACCGCCGCCGAGCACCCCCGGAACCACGACGCCCGGGGCGAACACGTCCGCCGAGGCGGGGAGCGCAGAAGCGGCGACGAGCAGCGCGGTGAGCACGACGAGGCGAACGAGCATCGCGCGACGCTACGCCGCGCCGGGCGTCAGATCGGTGTCGCTATGGCAACACCGATCTGACACCGAGTGGTCTGCGGCCCCTACTCCAGCGGCTCGCCGTCCTCGTCGACGCGCTGCACCGTCACGGTGTGAGACCAATCGAACTGGATCAGCGCCGCCTGGCCGACCTGCGTGGCGTTCCAGTGCTTCGGCCCTCCGGTGAAGACGTACGTCTGCGGCGCGGTGCTCGCGAGCTTCTCCAGCGGGACGTCCTGCAGCTGGTCCTGATAGTCGAAGCCCTTCCACTGCTCCATGAAGTTGCACACGGAGTTGTCCGCGTCGAAGTAGCCGACGCTCGGGTCCATGATCGTCCACGTGATCTTCGCCGACGTCGCGTCCGGTGTGTCCGACCGGATCGAGAAGCCCATCTGCCAGTCGCCGTTCGGCCGCGGCGTGTCGACGCGGGTCGTCTGGCACGGGATGAGGTCGCCGTCGGGCGTCATCTCGCAGCCGCTCAGCGTCTGCGTCCAGCTCGCCGGGACGTGCGCGTAGATGCGGCCGTCGAGCGAGTACTTGCCCTTCTCGAGCTTGTTCTCAGGGTCGAGCTGCGGCCCGGTTCCCTGGCCCTTGAACTCGTTCGTCCCCGTCAGCCCGTTCAGCCGCGAGCACGGGTACGAGACCGAACTCTTCGCGTACGTCGTCTGGTTGAAGGACGCGCTGAGGATCTTGTAGTGGTACGGAAACCCGTCGCACTTGTCGCGGAGCTTCATCTCCGGCTCGGCGTCGATCCGCTGGTTCTTGGCGAACTTCGCGTTGGAGTAGATGAGCACGAGCGCGGTGAGGTTCTGCTCCGGGTTGTCCCGGCAGAAGGTCACCGTCCGCTTGCCCGTCCAGTCCTCGACCCGCTTGACGCCGCCGACCGTCACGATCGCCTGCACGCCGAAGTCGTCGTCGCCCGCCTTCGGGTTGACGAACTTCAGCTCGCGCAGCGTCTCGTCGGTGACGACGTACGACTTGTACTCACGCGTCAGCGGATCCATCGACGCCTTCGGGTAGGCCGAGCGCTTCTTCTGCCCGGCCAGCTGCAGGTGGACCGGGTCGAACTCGCGGTAGTTCGACATCGGGTGTTCCTTGACGCCGTCCCACTGCTGGAAGGACGGGACCGGGTCCTGGTTCCACGCGTGCTTGGCGAACTCGCGCCAGCGCTTGGTGAAGCCGCCGATCGCCTTGTCCATCGCCGGCAGCGCATCGGCCTTGCCGAACTGCTCGTAGATCGCCTTGATCGCCTGCGGGCCCTGCGTCTTCTCCAGGAACAGCGCGAACGGCCAGGACTCGTAGTCGTGATCGGACAGCGTCCACTCGTAGCGGTTGTCGAGCATGGCGTTGAACTCGTGCTCGCCGTTGTCGCCGGGGTACGCCAGGTTGCCGCCCCAGTTGGCCGAGCCCTCGTCGAACCACAGGTAGTTGCGGCAGTCCTCCTGGTAGGGGAACAGGAACTGGAACGAGTGGAAGAGCTCGTGCGCCAGGTCCCAGCGGTTCGTGTGGTACTCGGCGACGATGAAGCTCGGGGTGCCGTCGCAGATCAGGTTGTTGTTCGGGGACTGCGCGGACGGCATCGACATCGCGCGCGCCTTCTGGATCTCCGGGACGAAGTAGACGTCCAGCGCGCCGTCGCCGCCGTGGAAGCACTTGATGTTCGCGTCGGACATCACGTCGCGGCCCATCACCTGCTTGAACTTCGGGTAGGCGACGTTGGCCATCTCGGCGGCGAGGGTCTTGGCCTTCTCGCCGACCTCCTTCTCCTTGGCGAGCCACCAGAAGCGCAGCTTGCCGCCGGCCGCCGGGATGTTCGACCAGTTCGGGCCGTTGAGCTGCTCGGAGTCGCAGCGGTCGCCGGGATCGGCCTCTTCCTCTTGCGCGGCGCGGGCCTTCATCTTGGCCTTGGGCTTGGCCGTCAGGTTCATCCAGCTGCCCTCTGCGGCAGGCGGCAGGAAGAACGGGAACACCTGCTTCTTCGCGGTCTTGCTCAGGGTCGCGTACGCGGCCGAGGCCTCCCGCGCGATCGTCTCGTCGTGCTCGGCGCCGGCGTCGCCGCGGTACTTCGCGGGGAGGCGGTGGTCGCCGAACTCGGCGAACAGCCGGAAGACCAGCGCCTTCTCGGCGCTGAGCTTGCCGGCCTTCACGTCGGCGGCGATGAGGTCCTTCGCGCTCGGCGTCGTCCCCTCGGCGGCGACGGTCAGCGTCGCCACGCGGCAGTTGTTGCGCTCGCTGCGCTCACGGACCTTCTTCGTGTCGTCGGCGCACGCGATGACGTTCCAGGCGCCGAGCCGGGTGCCGGCCGCCAGCGTCGCCTCGGCCTTCGCGACCGACACGCCCTTCGCCTTCAGCTTCGGCGTCGTGACGCCGGCGAGCCGGACGTCGCCCTTGCCCGCCTTGCGGTCGGCGGAGAGGTAGAAGCGCGTGGCCGTCTTGGCGACGGCCTTGTTCTGCGCCTTCACCGTGAGGTCGAGCGGCAGGGCTCCCCCGGGATGCGCGTGCGTCGGGGCCCGCAGCGCCGCCGCGACCACGTCGGCCCGTTTGGGCTTCGGTTTCCGGGCGTCAGCCTGGGCTGGACCAGCCACGAGGAGCGCCAGGAGGGCGAACGCGGCGACGACGGAGCGGAGCACGATGGGAGCCATGAACGGCAGTCAACGCGCTGGCCGGCCTCCGCACATTGGGGAGCACCCCCAACATTTCGGAGCGACCCCCAGTTCCACGTTCGGGCCCATGTGTGCGGTTGCACTCAAGTGCCGCCGATGCAGCGCCGATGCTCTTGTCATGACTACGAATTCGCGCCGCTCCACTTCGCGCCCGCACGGCGCCCAGATCGCCCGTGCCGGCCGCGCCATCACCGCCCAGCGTCTCGCTGGCGTCCCGTCCGTCACGCGTCGTTCAGCTCCGGTCGCACGACCGGTGCACCGCGGGCGCTGACGACCCACTCAGTACCGTCGCCCGTATGACCGAGTCCGGTCAGCGGGCGACACCTCTTCCACGGCTCTGGGCCGCCCCCATGGCCGGCGGGCCGAGCACGCCGGCCCTCGCCGCCGCCGTCGGTGACGCCGGCGGCCTCGGATTCCTCGCCGCCGGGTATCTCTCCGCCGAGGCGTTCGCCACCGAGATCGCGCAGCTCCTCGCGATCACGGACGCGCCGTACGGCGTGAACCTCTTCCTTCCCTCCGAGCGCCGCGGCGAGCCCGCGGCCCTCGCCGCGTACGCCGACGCGCTGCGGCCGCTCGCCGCCCGGCTCGGCGTCGAACCCGGTGCGCCGCGCTGGGACGACGACGACCTCGCCGCGAAGCTCGATGTCGTGTGCGCGCATCGTCCCGCGGTCGTGAGCTTCACGTTCGCCGCGCCGCCGGCCGACGTCGTCGCCCGGGTGCGAACCGCGACCGGCGCGGTCGTCGCGGCCACCGTCACGTCGCCCGACGAGGCCGACCAGGCCGTGGCGAACGGCGCCGACGCGCTCGTCGTCCAGGGCTTCGAGGCCGGCGGCCACCGCGGGGTGTTCCGCGACGACCCGGCCCGGCCCGAGGGCGGGGACGCCCTGCCCCTGCTCGACCTGCTCACGCGCGTGCGCGCGCGACACCCGGGGATCGCGCTCGTCGCCACGGGAGGGATCGTCGACGCCGGCGACGTCCGCTGGGCGCTCGACACGGGAGCCGAAGCGGTGCAGCTCGGCACCGCGTTCCTGCTGTGCCCGGAGGCCGGGACGAACGCGGCCCATCGCCGGGCGCTGCGCGAGCTCGACCGGTGCACCGCGGGCGCTGACGACCCACTCAGTACCGTCGCCCGTATGACCGAGTCCGGTCAGCGGGCGACACCTCTTCCACGGCTCTGGGCCGCCCCCATGGCCGGCGGGCCGAGCACGCCGGCCCTCGCCGCCGCCGTCGGTGACGCCGGCGGCCTCGGATTCCTCGCCGCCGGGTATCTCTCCGCCGAGGCGTTCGCCACCGAGATCGCGCAGCTCCTCGCGATCACGGACGCGCCGTACGGCGTGAACCTCTTCCTTCCCTCCGAGCGCCGCGGCGAGCCCGCGGCCCTCGCCGCGTACGCCGACGCGCTGCGGCCGCTCGCCGCCCGGCTCGGCGTCGAACCCGGTGCGCCGCGCTGGGACGACGACGACCTCGCCGCGAAGCTCGATGTCGTGTGCGCGCATCGTCCCGCGGTCGTGAGCTTCACGTTCGCCGCGCCGCCGGCCGACGTCGTCGCCCGGGTGCGAACCGCGACCGGCGCGGTCGTCGCGGCCACCGTCACGTCGCCCGACGAGGCCGACCAGGCCGTGGCGAACGGCGCCGACGCGCTCGTCGTCCAGGGCTTCGAGGCCGGCGGCCACCGCGGGGTGTTCCGCGACGACCCGGCCCGGCCCGAGGGCGGGGACGCCCTGCCCCTGCTCGACCTGCTCACGCGCGTGCGCGCGCGACACCCGGGGATCGCGCTCGTCGCCACGGGAGGGATCGTCGACGCCGGCGACGTCCGCTGGGCGCTCGACACGGGAGCCGAAGCGGTGCAGCTCGGCACCGCGTTCCTGCTGTGCCCGGAGGCCGGGACGAACGCGGCCCATCGCCGGGCGCTGCGCGAGCTCACCGCGACGCGGATCACGCGGGCGTTCACGGGCCGGGCCGCTCGCGGTCTGGACAACGCCCTCGCGCGCGATCCCTACGGCGCGCCGGCGGCGTATCCCGAGGTCCACCACCTCACCCGGCCGATCCGAGCGGCCGCTGCGAAGGCCGGCGACCTCGAGACCGCGCACTTCTGGGCGGGCACCGGGTGGGAGCGGATCACCGACGAGCCGGCAGGCGCGCTCACGG
>JAEMSV010000185.1 GCA_016462625.1 Solirubrobacteraceae bacterium
TCCAGCGCGACGGCACGCTCGACTGGATCCTGCTCGGCTACGGCTCGGCCAACGGCCGCGTCGCTGTGGAGACGAACCTCGCCGGCGTGGGTGCCGAGGGGCGCGTCACGGGCGCGTACGCGACCACCGGCAAGCAGCACCTGGACTACGCCACGACGCAGGAGCATTCCGCGCCGCGCACCAACTCGGACCTCGCGTTCCGCGGGATCCTGGGCGGCCGTTCGCAGACCGTCTGGTCGGGGATGATCAAGGTCGACGAGGGCGCGCAGCAGATCGACGCGTTCCAGGAGTCGCGCAATCTGCTGATCTCCAAGAAGGCCCATGCGGACGCGATCCCGGGCCTCGAGATCCTCGCCAACGACGTGCGCTGCACGCACGCCGCCGCGATCGCCCAGCTCGATCCCGAGCAGCTGTACTACCTGCGGTCGCACGGACTGCCCGAGGACAAGGCCAAGCGCCTCGTCATCGAGGGCTTCCTGCAGGCCACGGTCGAGCGCTTCGAGGAAGGCGCGGTGCGCGACGCCGTTGCCGCCTCGCTCGATCGGCGCCTGCAGCTCGTGTTGGGGTAGCTGTGCCCCCTCCCGCGTAGATGTAAAGTAAGCCTTACATCTATCGTAAGGCTTTCTGGGGGGACGACGGAATGCACGTATCTCGCGGACTCGCGGCGCTGACAGCGCCGCTGGCACTGCTCATGGGGGCGGGCACGGTCGCGGCCGCGCCGGTCCCGTCGGCGACCTATACGGCCGTCGACGCGCCCGATACCGCATGGGTGCTGGGCGGCGGAGGCGCCGAGGCGCAGCTGATCCTGGGCGGCGCGGCCACCTTCAGCTATCCGGCGGGCGCGTTGGAGCACAACGCGCGGATCTCGCCCAAGGCCGGAGTCGTGTGCACCACACCGGTCGATCCCGCGGCGGCGGGCTGGAACGGCACCTGCACCTTCAGCACGGCCGGGATCTACACGTTCGTCTGCGATCTGCACGCGAACATGACCGGGAAGATCCGCGTCGCGAACGCGGAGGGGACCCTTCCCGCCGATCCCCCGGCTGGTTGGGGAGGGGGCCCCACACCTCCACCGAGCGGTGGATCCGGAGGCGGTGGCACGCCCGATCCCGTCGGGGGCGGGGCTCCCGGCGGTGGCGGCGGTAGCTCGGAGGGGGCTGCGGCGCCACCCGCCGCGGCGAAGCCGGTCACCCTGGGCCCGATCGCGCGCAAACCGGGCCGGATCGAGGTCGTCGTGGCCAATCCGGGCGGCGTGACGGCCGGCGGGAAGGTCGTCGCCCGCAGCGCGACCAAGGTCGGCAAGGGCAAGAGGAAGCGCGTCATTGCGCTCACGAAGCCTGCGTCCTACACGGTCACCCCGGGCGGGAAGACGACGGTCCGGCTGACGCTCACGAAGGCCGGAAAGGCGCTCCTGGCGAGGAAAGCGAGGGTCCGGGTTGTCGTAACACCGTCGAGCGGCGCCGCCGTCGAGAAGGTCGTGACGCTCAGGCCGTGAGCCAAATCGCCAGGCTGGCTCGACACTCTCACCCTCGACTCGAGGGTCAGAGTAGGCCCGCGGCGGCCCCGCGGGCCTGCAGGGCCGCCTCGGTGCCGTTGCCATAAAACATCGCGGCCATGACGCCGTCGTGGAGGAGCAGCAGCTGCGCTCCGAAGGTCGCGGGATCGGCAGCTCCGGCCTCTCGGGCCAGCGCCGGGAGCAGGACGCGCAGCCAGTCCCGGTGCTCGGTCAGCGCCTCGGCCTGTGCGGGCTCGCCCACGCAGTTCTCGACCGCCGCGCCGAGCAGCGGGTCGCCGCGCCAGTCGCGCTCGCCGGCGAGCGCGGCGAGGACTTCGAAGAACGCGAGCGGCCGCCGTCGCGGATCGGGCTCAGCGCGCAGGTCCTTGCCCAGCCGCTCGCGCAACCGGGCGGCGCGCGCCGCGAGATACGCCGCGATCAGGCCGTCCTTGGAGTGGAAGTGGACGTAGAGCGTCGCCTTGGCGCAGCCGGATTCGCGCAGGATCGCGTCGATGCCGACCGCGCGGATGCCCTGAGCGGTGAAGAGCCGGTCGGCCGCGGCGAGGATCCGCTCACGCGGCGGGGCAAGGCGCACCATGCGCCACGAATACCAGCGCCGCCGGTCGGTCAGGCGGCCCGGAGAGGCGCGCTGCTACGCGGTTTCGTGCGCGGGAAGACCCGCGAGGATGCTGCTGATCTCCTCGACCGTCGCGAACGACAGCCCGAGGACATGGACCTTGCGGTGCGCGATGCGCCCTTCGGCGTCCACGACGATGACCGCGCGGCGCGTGCCCATCACCGGGGCGGAGACGCCGTACTGCGACGCCACCTGCTTGCTGGTGTCGGCGAGCAGCGGGACGTTGAGGCCGTGGTGCTCGATGAAGCTCTGGTGCGAGGCGACGTCCTGCGCCGAGACGCCGACGACGACGGCGTCGAGGGCGGAGAGCTCCTCGCCGCGGTCGCGGTAGGAGCAGAACTGCTTGGTGCAGACCGGTGTCTCGTCGCCGGGGTAGAACAGCAGCACGACCGGCTGCCCGCGGTGGTCCGACAGGCGGAAGGGCCCGTCCGTTCCCAGGAGCTCGAAGTCCGGGGCCATGTCGCCGATCTGCGGAGTGCGTGCCATCGGGCCACCATACGGCCTGAATGGCACCTGCGCCAACGTGGGGCACCACCCGTGCGATAGAAGGGTGTGGCGTGCCCACCTGGATCGACGACCATGCCCCCGCCATCGCCCGGCGCGCCGTGCGCGACCTCGAGGCGCTCGTCGGCATCTCGTCGCCGTCGGGCGACATCGCCGGCGCCGAGGAGGCCGTCGCCATCGCCGCGGCGCTCGCGCCTCCGGAGGCCGAGATCGAGCGCATCCCCTGCTCGACGCCCCGCCATGCACCCGATCTCCTGCTGCGCCTGGCCGGAACGGGCACGCGCAAGCTGCTGCTCCTGGGTCACCTCGACACCGTCGTCTCACACGAACAGCACCGGCCCCTCGAGATCGCCGGCGATCGGCTGAACGGCTCGGGCACCATCGACATGAAGGGCGGCGTCGTCCTCTCGCTCGGGCTGCAGCGGGCGCTGGTCGAGCGCCGGTCCGAGTTCGCGGCGGCCGATCTGCTGCTGGTCTGCGACGAGGAATGGCGCACCGGGCCGTTCCTGCACGTCGAGAGGTTCGCGGGGTACGACGCGTGCCTGTGCTTCGAGGCAGGCGAGCACGATCCCGACGGGCACGACGCCGTCATCGTCCGCCGCAAGGCGGCAGGGACGCTGCGCGTCCGGGCCCACGGGAAGTCGGCGCACTCCGGCGCCTCGCCGGACGACGGGCGCAATGCGCTCCTCGCCCTCGCCGGCGCCGCGCAGGCGGTCGCCGCACACCACGCGCCAGCCGGGCCTCAGCGGCTCACCGCGGTCCCGACCGTGCTGCGCAGCGGCGACGCGTTCAACGTGGTCCCCGCCGCGGGCGAGCTCATCTGCGACCTGCGAGCCGACGCGCTCGAGGCCATCGAGGCGGTGGTCGGCTCCGTGCCCGACGAGGTCGGCGGCGCGCGGCTCGAGGCCGAGATCCTGCGCCGGTGGCCGGGGATGGACGCGCGCGCGTCCTCGGCGCCGCTGCTCGCGCGGGCCGCCGAGCGCCTCGGCCGGCCCGTGATCGCAGCAGAGCGCGGCGGGGCCAGCGACGCGAGCCACTTCGCGAAGGCGATCCCCCAGACCGTCGACGGGCTGGGCCCGCGCGGCGGGGGCGCGCATGCGCCCCACGAGTTCGTGCGGGCGTCCTCGCTGGAGACGCGCGCCGCTGTCGCCCTCGCCGTGGCGGACGCCGCGCTGGCAGACTGACCGGCCATGACCGAGCAGCCCCGGCGCCCGCTCACCCCGGACGAGGACGTGATCCGCGCCGAGGAGGCGCGTGTCACCAACGTCCTGACCGACGAGCAGCGCGCCGATCGGATGAGCGCGGAGATCCGGATGGCGTTCGCTGCCCTGCAGCACGTCAGCCCGGGCGCCGCGGTGTTCGGCTCCGCGCGCACGCCGGCGAGCCACCCGGAGTACAAGCTCGGCGTCGAGCTCGGCCGCAGGCTCGGCGAGTGCGGCGTCGCGGTCATCACCGGTGGCGGACCCGGGGTTATGGAGGCCGCGAACCGCGGAGCACAGGAGGCCGAGGCGCTGTCGGTCGGCCTGACGATCGACCTCCCGGCCGAGGAGCGGGTCAACCGCTTCGTCGACCTCGAGGTCCACTTCCACTACTTCTTCGTTCGCAAGGTCATGTTCGTCCGGTACGCCAGCGCGTACGTCGCGCTGCCCGGCGGCTACGGCACGCTCGACGAGCTGTTCGAGTGCCTGACGCTCATCCAGACCCAGAAGATCAAGGACTTTCCAGTGATCCTGGTCGGGACGGCGTTCTGGGGCGGGCTCGTCTCGTGGATGAAGACCTCGCTCGCGGATGGCGGCCGGATCGCGCCGGTCGATCTCGAGAAGCTCCTCGTGACGGACGATCTCGACCTCGTCGTCGCCCGCGTCTGCGCCGCCGTGGAGCGCCAGCAGGTGGGCTGATCGGGCCGCTCTGCGTGCCCGAGCACACAGAGCCCCAGACAGAGGTCCCGGCCCGTCGACGGCGAACCGAGCGGTTGTGCCAAGGACGGGACCGCTGCCGCTTGCCCTGACGGCCCTCATCGTCGGGCTGCCCGCGTCGGCTGCCCACGCCCGGGTGGCCCTCGTCGCCGATGGCGGATCCGCGCTGCCCCTGCTTGATCTCGCGACGGGGCGCGTGGAGCGATCCATGCCGCTGCCGGCCGACGCGACCGCCGTGGCGGTCAGCGCCGACGGGACGGTCGCCGCCGTCGCGGCGGGGCGCCACGTCGTCTCCTTCGACCTCAACGCGCGCCGGGAGCTCGCGCGCCGCCGGCTCGCCTCGGCCGTCCGGGGCATCGTCGTGACACCCGGCGGCGGCCGGGTCCTCGTCGCCGCCGGCACCCGCGTGTTCGCACTCGACGCGCGCCGGCTCACGATCGAGCGCCGGGCGCCGCTCGGCGGCCGCGCCCGCGGGCTGGCGCTCTCTCCACAGGGCACCCGGGCGGCGGCGGTCCTCGCGGGCGGCCGGGTCGCGCTGCTCCGCGTCGGTGACGGCGTCCACCGGACGGCTCGGGCGCGGATCGACGGGGCGTGGGGCGGGGCGTTCGACGGCTCGGGGCGGCTCTGGGTCTCCACGCGCAAGGGGCTTCTCCGGGTCATCCCGCCGGGATCGGCCAAACCGCGCGGGAAGGCGATCAAGCTCGGGCGGGGCCTGGGCGGCGGCGTGGCCGTCGCGCCCGGCGGCCAGCGGATCGCGGTCGGCGCCGCGCGGAAGGTCGGGCGTCTGGCGCTCGTGGACGTCGGCTCGCGCCGCGTGCGCCGCATCAAGGTCGGACGCGGCCCCGGTCAGCCGTCGTGGTCGCCCGACGGCACGCGGATCTACGT